>NZ_JCBDGU010000026.1:0-43059 GCF_059834255.1 Vibrio sp. R11-SG3-ISO9 | reverse complement strand
ACAGCATAGCCTTAGTAAGGCAAATTCCAAAAGAATCGCGTTTCATTGCCTGGTTTCCTTTTCAACAATGTTATTACGTTATGTTTTTAATCCGTTTTTGAAATCGACTGCGTCACTTTTGCCAATCAGCATTTATTATTGGAGTGTCTGAGAACTAAAGACTACCTCTTTTGTCGTTGTGATTTTGGTGGAAAGTCGACCCATATCAATAGGGAAATTCATCCACATTAACGTAGGAGGGCTCATTTCCTACGTGCTCGTGTGACACATACGATAATCGCTAATTGTTACCAATGTGTTACTTGTTTCGTTGTGTCTACTATCAAGAGAAACGGTGTCTCTTAATTGATAGCTTTATGCTTAATTTGTTATGTGCAACTAGTATAATTGTATTTTTTATAACCAACCTAAAAAACAGCTAAAATCGGAGTGATCTAGGTCAACAATTAATCAGGTAACTGAGTGTAAGAGCTAAGAATTTCTAAAAAACGATTTTGAGGTTTGATCTAAATCTGAAGTCAGTCGGCTTTAGACTAAAAACTCTGTTAATAACATGCGCTTTAGTCACAAATCTGAACCTTTGAAATCTCTCATAATTAACTTGGTGTTAACATTGTTAGATCGCATAGGGAGTAGGTGTCGATGAAGTGGAGCAGTATCAGCTTTAGGAAAAGATTGCTGATTATTATGACAGTGACAGGGTTAGTCGAGTTGTTGATTCTTAGCGCGGCTGGTTTTGCCTACATCAAACACTCCCAAGAAGAAGAGATGGGGCTCAAAGCCTTGGGGGTCGCCGAGTTCCTTTCCGAATCTCCACGTGTTATCGAACTGATCCAACGCCATTCAAGTGACCCTGATCTTTTGTCTCAGTTAGATTCTGAACATCAACAACGTTTTCGCAACTTAACCCATCTTATTGGCGCAGCATTCATTGTGATTGGCGATGAACAGGGAATTCGCCTTGTTCACCCTGTCGATGAAAGATTGGGTAAGCCGATGAGAGGGGGAGACAATCAAAAAGCACTGGTTTTCGGTGAGTCCTATGTGTCGACAGCCAAGGGTTCGTTGGGGCTTTCTGTTCGTGGTAAATCGGCAGTTAAAGACTCGAATGGCGAAATCATTGGGGTGGTGTCAGTTGGCTATTTGCTTGACTCTTTACAAGATAGAATCGAACCCTATTTGGCGTTCTTGATTATCATGGCATTGTTGGTTGTGGCAGTGAATGCCTTGATTTCTAGCTATGTTTCGAGACGTTTCCAGAGAGCAATCCTTGGTTTTGAACCTGAAGAGATCGGTCGTTTGTATGTCGAGCTTGATGTCACCATGAGCACGGTGAAAGAGGGTATTCTGAGTATCGATAACCACGGCGTTCTTCGTTCAATCAACAAGAGTGCCTGCGATATTCTTTCTATTGATAGAGAGTCTTCACTTAATAAACCGTTTTCTCAGGTAGTGCCGAATAGCGACCTTGAGCAACTGTTGTCGAGTGGTCAATCGGATCACGATATTGAGCTTTATCTAAACAATAAGCGCATTATCGCAAACCGCAGCCCAATCGTTGTGGCGGGGGAAGTGGTTGGTGCGGTGTCGAGTTTTAGATTAAGAGATGAGATCAACGATCTCACCGAGCAGCTCTCACAAACCAAAGAGTATGCTGACCTGCTGCGCTCACAAACTCACGAACATCGCAATAAGCTCAACACTATTAGCGGTATGTTGCAAATGGGTGAGTTAGAAGCGGTGCAACACTTAATTGGTCAAGAAACTGCTCACTATCAGAGCCTTATCGAGTTCTTGAGAGAAACCGTCAAAGAGCCTCTTGTGGCAGGTATGCTGCTTGGCAAAACAGAGCGGGCTCGTGAAATTGGTTTAGAGCTGGTGGTAGAAGAGGGCTCTCGATTAGAAACACTGCCAAGGTGGTTGAATGCTGATGACGTTGTGACCATCTTGGGGAATCTGATTGATAATGCGTTTGATGCGACTCGAATGGCAATCAGCCAAACGGAATCATTCCCGCCTGCGAGACGTATTATCGAAGTTTCGGTCAGCGATTATGGTAATGAAGTGATTCTTGAAGTTGACGATAAAGGATGCGGTTTACCAGAAGGTCTAGCCATTGAAGATCTCACGCGCAAAGGGGTTTCAAGCAAGGCTAAGCAAAACCGAGGCGTGGGCTTGTATTTGGTTAAGCAGATTGCGGATCGTTACCAAGGTCAGCTTGATATGATTGAAAACAGAGATTTTGGTACACGGATGACCGTTTACCTACCAAAAGAAGAACAAATATCGTTTAAGGAAGAGCGTTAAATGAATGCAGTCACTAAAGTCATGGTCATTGAAGATGATATTGCGATTGCGGAGTTGCACCATCGTTACTTAGAGCAGATGGGCGGGTTCGAAGTGGTTGGGATTGCTACGTCTCAATCTGAGGCGATCATGCAGTTGGATATATTAAAGCCTGACCTTGTGCTGCTTGATGTCTACTTACCTGACGGCTGTGGTTTAGATATTTTGAATCATGTTAGAGGCAACAACCAAGGCTGTGATGTCATCTTAATCACAGCGGCACGTGATGTAGATACGCTCCAGCAGGCAATGCGTGGTGGCGTTGTTGATTATTTGCTTAAGCCTGTGATGTTTCCACGTTTAGAAGCGTCACTTAAAAAGTATCGCTCGCAACAAGAAGAGTTGGAGAGCGTTTCTGATCTCAACCAAGGCTTAGTTGATAAGATGTTGCAAGCGGCCAATCAAGCCGATTCGAAACCAGCAGCAACACTGCCAAAAGGTATTGATGGCGTGACGCTTGATAAAATCCGAGCGCTATTTGAAAGTGCCGAAACGAAAGATCTGACAGCAGATGAGGCAGGGGAACGCATTGGTGCAAGCCGCACCACAGCTCGCCGATACCTTGAATACTTGATCACCACTGGTGAACTGAATGCTGATCTGAACTATGGTTCAGTTGGCCGACCAGAACGTTGTTATAACAAAGCGACGCGGTAACCTTTTGAGAATCGTACTAGAATCGACTCATTCATCTAATCACTTCCCACCCTAGCTTGGCATTTGCACATAAACCCAAGCACTAATCAAAACAGTCCAAATTATAAAACCAGTTTAATAATTAACTGCTAAATAGTTATTAAACTGGTTTTTCGTGCTACTCCGCCGACCAGATCCCATTTATTTTTCACTACAATGATTTGGAATGCAGTTCCGTCTTCGTTTAATCATTTTTGTTCTAAGTAATGGCAAATTATTTGGATTAAATGAGTCAATATTTAATCGATTGCCCTCACAGTGGTTGATGTAAATCAAATAGTCATAGACAATACTGACCCGAATTGAGGTGATCTATATCACCCTCGTTTACCAAACGCATTCTCTAGTGTGATAGGCGCTCGCTATTGAACTAATAGCCAAGACCTATTATCTATTTTTGTATGTCGCTGATACCGTTGGCGAATACTGAAAACCTTGTTTTTATAGGAAAGATGATGGTAATACCTGAAAACAGCAGCATCGTTATTTTTGGTGCGTCGGGCGATCTCACGTATCGTAAGCTGATCCCCGCTTTATACCACTTGTATGCTAGCAATCAACTGCCGGAATCCTTTGCGATTCTTGGAGTGAGCCGTACTGAGTACAGCGATGAGTCTTACCGTGAAAAACTGAAGAAATCTCTTCAGGAAATGGAAGAAACTGAGCCAGAGACGCTAAACGCGTTCATTAATCACTTGCACTACCAAGCGATTAATACCTCTGACACAGAAGATTATGCTCGTTTAGCACAGCGCCTAGACAAGCTAGAGCAAGATTATCAATTCGAAAATCACAACACTCTATTCTACTTGGCAACGCCGCCAAGCCTATATGGTGTGATCCCAGCGAACTTAGCGGCACATGGCCTGAACGATGAGTCGAACGGCTGGCGTCGTCTAATCATCGAAAAACCATTTGGTTATGATTTAGCTTCTGCTCAAGCGCTAGATGAAGAAATCCATCATCACTTCCAAGAACACCAGATCTATCGTATCGACCACTACCTAGGCAAAGAGACGGTACAAAACCTTCTAGTGCTTCGTTTCTCTAACGCAATGTTTGAACCACTGTGGAACCGTAACTTCATTGATTACGTTGAAATCACAGGTGCTGAGTTCCTTGGTGTTGAAGAGCGTGGCGGATACTACGATGGTTCTGGTGCTGTGCGCGATATGTTCCAAAACCACCTGCTACAAGTATTAGCAATGGTTGGTATGGAGCCGCCTGCACAAATCAATGCAGATTCAATTCGTGACGAAGTGGTTAAAGTACTTCAATGTCTGAAGCCTCTTGAAGAAGAAGACCTACGTAAAGACTTGGTTCTTGGTCAATACACGGCGTCTGATGTGCGTGGTCAGCACCTACTAGGTTACCGCGAAGAGCCGGGTGTAGCAGATGATTCTCGTACTGAGACATACATTGGTCTTAAAGCTCACATCAATAACTGGCGTTGGAATGGGGTTCCTTTCTACGTACGTACAGGTAAACGACTACCAACGCGCGTAACGGAAATCGTGATTCACTTTAAGAACACGCCACACCCAGTATTTGGCCAAGATGCACCAGAGAACAAGTTGATCATCCGTATTCAACCGGACGAAGGCATCCAAATGAGCTTTGGTTTGAAAGAGCCGGGCGCAGGCTTTAAAGCAAAAGAAGTGAAAATGAACTTCTCTTACTCTGATCTGCCTGAGACTCAAATGCTAACAGCATACGAGCGTCTACTTCTTGATGCACTGAATGGCGACGCGACTCTGTTTGCACGTACTGATGCGGTAGAAGCGTGTTGGAAGTACGTTCAACCTATCTTAGATTTCAAACAAGATCCTCAAGCTCTATTTGGTTATGCTTGTGGTACTTGGGGTCCACAAGAAGCCGACGAGCTTCTTGAAAGAGACGGCCGCGCGTGGCGTTTCCCTTGTAAAAACCTAACAGATACGGATTATTGCGAATTATGATCAACCATAAGATCTTTGAAACGCCAGAGCTAGTTGTTGAAAACCTAGCAAACGAAATGAAAGCGTACAGCGAGCAGGGCACACCTGTTCACATTTCACTTTCAGGTGGCAGCACGCCAAAAATGCTATTCAAACTGTTGGCACAGGCGCCATACGCAGAAGGTATCCAATGGAAAAACCTTCATTTCTGGTGGGGCGACGAGCGTTGCGTGGCACCAGATGATGCGGAAAGCAACTACGGTGAAGCAAACGCACTTCTATTCTCTCAAGTAAATCTTCCTGCTGAGAACATCCACCGCATCCGTGGTGAAGATGAGCCGAAAGCAGAAGCAGAGCGTTTTGCAAAAGAGATGGCAGAAGTCATTCCAACAGAAAATGGTACACCTGTTTTCGATTGGATCCTGCTAGGTGTAGGCGCAGATGGCCACACAGCTTCTCTTTTCCCGGGTGCAACTAACTACCAAGATGAGAACCTGTCTGTACTGGCTTCTCACCCTGAGTCTGGTCAAATCCGTGTTTCTAAAACAGCTAAGGTTTTAGAAGCGTCAAAACGAATCAGCTACCTAGTACTGGGTGCTGGCAAAGTTGATATCGTTAAAGAAATTCATACGACTCCTGCTTCAGAACTGCCTTACCCGGCAGCGAAAATCCAGTCTAAAACTGGCGAAACAGAGTGGTTCCTAGATTCAAATGCAGCAAGTGCTATTGCATAATCGCGAATAGCCGCAAGGAGATATAAATAATGAAAGGTGATATCGGTGTAATTGGCCTAGCGGTAATGGGTCAAAACCTTATCCTAAACATGAATGACAACGGCTTTAAAGTTGTTGCTCACAACCGTACTGCTGCGAAAGTAGACGAGTTCCTAGAAGGTCCAGCGAAAGGTACAAACATCGTTGGTGCTTACTCTCTAGAAGAGCTTGTTGAGAAGCTAGAAGCACCACGTAAAGTGATGCTAATGGTTCGTGCTGGTGCAGTTGTTGATACCTTCATCGACAACCTAATTCCACTTCTAGACGAAGGCGACATCATCATTGACGGTGGTAACACTAACTACCCAGACACAAACCGTCGTGTTGCTCACTGTCGTGAAAAAGGCATTCACTTCATCGGTACTGGTGTATCAGGTGGTGAAGAAGGTGCACGTTTCGGTCCTTCAATCATGCCAGGCGGCGCAGCTGAAGCTTGGGAAGCGGTTAAGCCAATCTTCCAAGGTATCTCTGCAAAAACTGACGCTGGCGAACCTTGTTGTGACTGGGTTGGTAACGACGGTGCTGGTCACTTCGTTAAGATGGTACACAACGGCATCGAATACGGCGACATGCAGCTTATCACTGAAGCTTACCAGTTCATGAAAGACGGTCTTGGTATGTCTGCAGATGAAATGCAAGCCGTATTCGCTGATTGGAACAAGACTGAGCTAGACAGCTACCTTGTTGAAATCACTGCTGACATCCTTGGCTACAAAGATGAAGACGGTGAGCCTCTAGTTGAGAAGATCCTAGACACAGCAGGCCAAAAAGGTACTGGTAAATGGACTGGTATCAACGCACTAGACCTAGGTATTCCTCTAACGCTTATCTCTGAGTCTGTATTCTCTCGTTGTCTATCTGCGCTTAAAGATCAACGTGTTGAAGCTGAATCTCTATTCGGTAAGACAATCACTCCAGTTGAAGGCGACAAGCAAGAGTGGGTTGATGCACTACGTCAAGCGCTACTA
This sequence comes from Vibrio sp. R11-SG3-ISO9, assembly GCF_059834255.1. Taxonomy (NCBI): domain Bacteria; kingdom Pseudomonadati; phylum Pseudomonadota; class Gammaproteobacteria; order Vibrionales; family Vibrionaceae; genus Vibrio; species Vibrio sp. R11-SG3-ISO9. Next base: position 36,339 of record NZ_JCBDGU010000026.1, on the reverse strand, counting down.
GCTTCTAAGATCATTTCTTACGCTCAAGGCTTCATGCTAATGCGCGAAGCATCTAACGAGAACGGTTGGGACCTAAACTACGGTAACGTAGCACTAATGTGGCGTGGCGGTTGTATCATCCGTTCTGCATTCCTAGGCAACATCCGTGATGCGTACGAAGCAAACCCAGACATCGCGTTCCTAGGTTCTGATGAGTACTTCAAAAACATCCTACAAGGCAGCCTAACAGCATGGCGTAAAGTAGCAGCGAAATCTCTAGAGTCTGGTATCCCAATGCCATGTACGATTTCTGCGCTATCTTTCCTAGACGGTTACACAACTGCTCGTCTACCAGCTAACCTGCTTCAAGCTCAACGTGACTACTTCGGTGCTCACACTTACGAGCGTACAGACCGTCCACGTGGTGAATTCTTCCACACTAACTGGACTGGTACAGGCGGCGACACTGCTTCAACAACTTACGACGTATAATCGTAACTCGTTGGTTTAAAAGTGAAAAAGGATGCTAACTGGCATCCTTTTTTGTTTCTGTCATCTGAACTTGTGACTTCTGTTTGCATACAAAACCAACATTAAGCTTGGAAGCTAGTGACTTCTTCTTTGTCAGAAAACTGCTCCCTTACTGCCATACAGGTATCTAAGTTCTGCTTAAGCGCTTCGACACAACTTGGGTCGAACATAATGCCAACGTTTTCTTCGATGTACTCCAACACATCATCAAGTTCCCATTCTGATTTATAAGCTCTCTTACTCAGTAGGGCATCAAACACGTCTGCTAAGGTAACGATACGTGCTTCTAGTGGAATTTGAGTACCACACAGTTTGTCAGGTAAACCAGTTCCGTCATAGCGCTCGTGATGATGTCGGATAATGTTCTTTAGAAACTGCACTTCATCGTGTGAGATAGAGTGGTTATCTGAAATCGACACAACATCCTCAATCATGGCCTCACCGTAAATGGTGTGCTGATTCATGATGGCGCGGTCTTCATCGGTAAATCGTTTGGTGCTGAAAAGTACATGGTCGGGGATTCGATACTTACCGATATCGTGAAAAGGTGCATAAACACGAATTCGATGAATGAACTGATAGGTGATCTCCGGCTTTTGCTCAGACATCGCTCGCGCCAATATCTCGCTGTAACGTCCCATGCGAATCAAGTGTTCTTTGGTTTCAGGATCTCTTGCATGGCCCATATTTAAGGCAATCGCGAGAGAAGTTTGAAAGTGTTTTTGATTCTCGTGCAGTCGGGTAAACAGGCTCGCGATAAGCTGGGACAGATAAGCTATGTCAGCTTGTATGCTCTTCTGGTTAAAGAAGCCAATTGCAGTGGCATTAATGAAGATGAAGCCAAGGTTCTTGTCACGATAGTAGATAGGGGAGGTGTAACTACTTTGATGCCCTATATCGATTAAGCGACAAATTTGGCGCGTTGGGTTCATCGTCGATAAGTCATTGATAACGCGCACAGAAGGCAGTTCAGACATCTTTCTTAGCGAAGATTCTGGTCTGATGTTGTATTCGATGTAGTTATGGCTTGCCTCTTGGCACAAGGCATCGGAAACAAAGTAATTAGTGGCTTTGTTTTCGTTAGTTAAGGCTATGGAGAGGCGCGAAAGCGTTGGGTAGAACGAACGCACAAGTTGAAACAGGTCGTCTAACGTCGAGGTAATATCTTGATCTTTAGCTGCGATTTTACTGAGTTGTGAGTAGTCAAACATGAGCGGGGCTGACCTTTATTTATAATTATGTAATTGTTTTTCTTTGACTTATTGATTTCTCATATTTAAGAATACGAACATACCAGTCCTGTTAACGAATTGTAATCTTGTCATCCTATAAATTCTAATCACATCACTAAAAATGTGGTTATTACATTTAAGAGTCATCCATTTTGTTAACTGGGTTGGCTTTTTGTTATATCGATCCAGATTTCTAATCCATTTGGGGTATTTACAGCGATGTCGGTTCCAGAAAGTCTGGTCAATAAACATGATGATTATTAATAAGTTGGCGTGTCTAATAATGAAAATGAATGTGTTCTAGCCGCGAACTGAAGCCATAATTGTTAAATATTTGGTATATAAAACGAGCTTATTGAGTGATGTGATGGTTAGTTCTCACGCGATCAAGCCAAAATTGGAAATATGCGTCGATGATAATTAGGAGAGTGGCAGGCTTTGTGCCATCATTACCCTCATTGACAGGCGTGCAGGAAGCAGACCTAAGTAAACAACCGTTATTGATGATGGTGAACTAACGCAGAGTGCTTGCTCTGTTTAAGGTATGACGATGACAGATGAAGAAAGAATTGAGCTGCAGAAAAACAACCCACTGCATGGCTTAAAGTTAGAAACCATGATCACTGAGCTGGTGGATCATTACGGTTGGGAAATCCTTGATGCAGCGATGCGTATGAACTGTTTCAACACTAAGCCGTCTGTTGCGAGTGCGGTGAAGTACTTGAAGAAAACACAGTGGGCGCGCGAGAAAGTAGAGAACTTTTACTTGTACCGCTTCAAGCGTATGCCAAAAGCATCTGACCTTGAATATCAAATGCCACCACGTTCACGTACTTTCCGTCATGGGCTTGAGCCTAAAGAGCCGATGGAGCTGACGGTAGAATCTATCCTTGCGTCTCAAGCAAAGGCTGCGTCTTCTTTTAAAGCGCGCCGCTCGGGTGGTAAAGGGCGCAATTTCCGCCGCTAATCTCTGTGGTGAACTGAACAAGATACAAAAAAGGAGCATCATGCTCCTTTTCTTTTGCTATCTACTTTTGAAGTAGGGTAAACCCATCAAAGCTGTATTGCTCTGCGAGTGATTAGGCTTCGCGATTTTTCTTTTGATTCTTGATGAAATCACCTACGTAGATTGCAGCGCTGAAGACGAGGAACAGAGCAGAAACCGAAAACAGAGCGGGCATTTTTAGTATCCACGCAAAGGTTGCTGCTAAGAACGCAATGAAGCAGATCAGTCTGCTTGATGACATAACATGACCGAGTTTGATGTTCATAATGCCCCCTAATATGCTTGCCTCTTTTACGCAGTAAGTATCTCATCATTGGATAAAAATTAATCTAAATTAATATCAAACAAGATGATTATCAGGCTCTCTTCACAAATTTAGCGAACGCTATTTTAATGTTCGGAAGTAACACTGCAAAGTCGAACGCACTTCTATCGCTAAAGGACATATCTGGCGATTTTTAATAACCGATTAATTGGCGTAGAAAAAGTACGCGGTGATTAAGAAGCTTGCAATGATAACGCTATTGCGAACATAGTTTTGTGGGATGTTGCGTGATATCTGAGCCGAATAGTAGCCACCGACTAGTGTGCCGAGCAATACCGCAAGTCCTGAACTCCAATCAATTGAACCATCAACAATAAACAAAACAATGGCTGCCATTGAAGCGCTTGCTGATACCAATAACTTAATACCGTTCATGACATTGATGTTGGTATAACCAGCTAAGGCAAGATAGCTTAGCGTGACAATACCGAGGCCAGCATTGAAGTAACCACCGTAAACGCATACCAAAAGCAGTAATAGAGCAGAGAAGAAGGCACCTGCTTTCCCTGCGTGTTTGTGCTTTGAGGCCGCTTTTTTAATCAAGCTGTTGATGTGGCCACCAAAGGTAAAAAGCAGTGCAGCGAATAGCAGTAGCCAAGGAACAGATTGGGTAAAGAGAGCTTCCGGAGTGTGGAGCAGTAAGAATGCACCGATAGCACCACCTAGTACACTCAGAATCAAAGTCAACTTGAGCTGCTTTGTGCCTGATAGGATCTCTTGCCTTAATGCGTAAGCGCCACTGACGTAGCCTGCACAAGAGGCAAAGGTATTAGTTGCATTGGCGGCGACCGGAGGAACGCCTACGAATAGTAGAGCGGGAAACGTAACAAAACTGCCTCCTCCTGCAATGGAGTTCAATATGCCACCAAGCACACCAGCGAGAAAGAGTATCAGCCATTCCATGGCACAGTTCCTAATTGAGAGACGAATAACTAACTTACTGCATTTTGAATCTAAAACCAGTCTTATCAGAATGTTATGAACAAGTTTGTGATTTGTTGCAATGGATGCTTAAGCTATCAATAAAAAAGGGAGCCGAAGGCTCCCTAGGTAAAGTGCGGTGTGATTACGCTTCTACAGGTTTAGCTTTAAGGCTCTTAAACAGTTTCATGAATAGAGGGCTGAATAGAACCAACACTGCAAGGATGGTAAAGCTCATAGTAATAGGGCGCTCCCAAAGGAAACTTAGCTCACCGTCACTGATCATCAGTGCTCGTCTCAGGTTCTCTTCCATTAATCCGCCTAGGATGAAGCCTAGTAACAGAGGCGCTAATGGGAAGTCCGCCAATCTCAATCCTATCGCAGCCATTGCCACAAGCAACATGATAAAGACATCCATAGTGTTAAACGACACCAAGTAAACGCCAGTAATTGAGAAGAACAGAATCATAGGTAGTAAAACAGTTCTTGGTACAGCTAGCAGTTTAGAGATATATGGGATCAGCGGAAGGTTTAAAATCACCAGTACAATGTTACCGAAGTACATAGAGATGATAACCGACCAAAATACATCTGGGTGCTCAACGAACAGACGCGGACCTGGCTGAATACCGTAAGCAATCAAAGCACCAAGCATAATCGCCGTCGTACCTGAACCTGGGATACCAAGTGTTAGTAGAGGAACAAATGAACCACTAGAAGCTGCGTTGTTTGCCGATTCTGGCGCAACAAGACCACGGATGCTGCCTTTACCAAACTCTTTCTGCTTCTCTTTTGGTGCTAGACTACGTTCCATACCATAGCTTAGGAAAGCTGCGATAGTGGCACCAGCACCTGGTAGTACGCCTGTAAAGAAACCAAGAATAGAAGAACGAATCGATACCGGGGCTACGTCTTTAACTTCTTCTTTAGTCACTTTCATGCTGCCGATGTCGGACATTTTGCGGCTTTCTTCTTCGCTGGTGTCTTTTTGAGGTTTCAGCACACCCATCAGAGTTTCACCAAGCGCGAATGTAGCCATAGCGAGTAGTAAGAAGCTAAAGCCGTCCATTAAATCGGTTAAGCCGAAAGTGAATCGTTCAACACCGACACCTTTATCGATACCTACCGTTGAAAGCATTAGGCCTAGAATGGTCATCATCCATGCTTTGATAACTTGTCCCGGTCCAGCAAAGGCTGCTACTGCCGACAAGCCAAGTAACATCAGAGCAAAGTAGTCTGACGATTGGAAACTTAGCGATACGCTTGCAAGCGCTGGTGCCGCGATAAGAAGCATGATTGCTGATAGCGTACCACCAGTAAATGAAGAGTAAGCCGCCAGTGCAAGTGCTTTACCTGCTTGGCCTTTTTGCGCCATTGGGTAGCCATCAAATGCAGTTACTACGGTTGATGAACATCCCGGCGCATTGATGAGAATCGACGAAGTGGAGCCGCCAAATACCGCACCATAATAAACACCAGCCATTAGGATTAAACCTGAAGAAGGCTCTAAACCGTAAGTGATTGGGATCATTAGCGCGATCGCAGAGATAGGCCCTAAGCCCGGTAGCATCCCGATAAAGGTACCAACGAAACAGCCCACGATCACCATCATGATGTTCATCGGCATTACCGCGGTGGAGAGTCCTTGTAAAATTCCATCTAACATAAAGCGGTTCCTACCAAAGTGTGTAGATAAGCCCAGGTTCTAGATAGATATCTAATCCCTGAGTTAATAGAAGATAAAAAACGATGACAAACGGGAATGAAGCTCCAATCAGGATTGGTTTTCTGCGCTCACCCAGTAGGTAAAAGCCTGCCAATAAGAAGAAGCCGGTTGCCAGTACAAAGCCTAGATAGGTAAGTCCAACACCATACAGTGCCATTAGAACTAAGAAACCGATCAACAGCTTCCAATTCAGCGGTGTTGTATCGCAGGATTTCTTCGGTTCTTGTTTTCCGGTTACGAGTAAGATCAGCGCCAGCCCAATACCCGCGAAGGTGAGTAGGGTTGGTAGTGTTCGTGCTGTAAAAGGTTCGTATTCATCACCGGGGAACAGTGGGATAAGGGTTGTCTGGTAGCCATAGCATAGGCAAACCAATAGGAAAACTAGGGCACCGATGCGATCGCGAGTGAGTAGGTTCTCTTTGGATAAGAACGTGTTCGATTGTTCCGACATATCCAACTCCATAAAAATAAAAAAGCCATGCATGAGCGGGTTAATGAAGAATGTCTAGGATCACTAACGGAATGTAGGAAGAGAGTAGTGCTCAACTGCCTACAAATTACAAAGGAGATTGAGTGAACTCATGCATGGCAAAACAGAGAATAAGGAAGGGGGAGCTGTCGGTTCCCCCTGAATAGTTTTGTTACTTGAGGAAGCCAAGCTCGCGCATTAGGTCGCCCATTTGCTTCTCTTGGTCTTCTAGGAAGGAGTAGAACTCTTTGTCGGCTTTGTAGTTGTCGATCCAACCATTACGGTCGCGAACTACTTGCCACTCATCAGTGGTGTACATTTTGTTAAGCGCTTGGTTCCACTCATCAATTTTCGCTTGGCTTGTGCCAGGTGCAGCAAAGAAACCACGCCAGTTAGCAAACACAGTTTCATTGCCGTACTCAGTTAGCGTTGGAATGTCTGGTGCTGCATCTAGACGTTTAGGCGCTGTTACAGCTAGTACTTTTACTTGGCCAGATTTTGACATCTCCAACACTTCACCAAGGCCTGTTGAAAGGAGTTGAGTCTCACCAGATAGTAGAGCTGCCATCGCTTTACCGCCCGCATCGTAGGCAATGTAACGAACTTTCTTGGCGTCAAAACCTTCGCCTTTAAATGCTGCTGCTACGACTAGGTGGTCCATACTGCCACGTGCTGAGCCACCAGCGATTTTGACTTTACGAGGGTTAGATTCGAACTCTTTAACCACATCTTCCCAAGTATCGTACTTAGAGTCTGCTGACGTTACGATCGCGCCATAGTCCGCAATGGTTGCAGCAACAGGAGTTAGGTCACGGAAAGATTGAGGAAAAATACCAGTTAGAGAGCGAACAACAATCGGAGTTGAGTTGACCATCAGCGTATCTTCTTGACGCTTAGCCGTTTCAATAAGGTGCGCAATCGCTTTACCGCCGCCGCCACCGGATAGGTTTTGGAAAGAGACATTTTCTACGATGTCAGACTTTACCAATACATCGCCAGTACCACGAGCAGTCATGTCCCAACCGCCACCTGCGCCGCCAGGGATTAAGAAGTGGATTTTCTCTACGTCTGCCGCAAAAGTGTTGAATGAGAAGGTAGCGGCGATCACAGTCGCTGCGATAGAGGGTTTCATTGCCTTGAACATGTTTCACGTTCCTTATGTATTGTTCTCTTAGTTAAGCGAGAAACTTATTGATGTATTAACTACTGGGTATTGAGCGAAGTTCAAATAACCAGTCGATGCTCAAAGGTTAATGTTGTGTTAATGAATTGTCTTTAATGTGGTGATATTGAGGATAAAGAGCATTGAATTAATAAAGTTCATAAAGTTCATGGCTCGCAAATCGGACGATGAAGCATCTTTTTGATATGAAAGTATGTATAAAATAAGTCGGCTTTAATAATAGATTTATAAGATAAGCATCAGATAAAAAAGAAAAATTGTCATTGAAGAGTAACGGGAGCTGATTTTTGAAAACTTGTGAGAACGAAACCTGAGAGTTATCACGTAAAAGCTCTAAATATATAGAATATTGTATTGATATTGGGAATGGTCGTTAACATAATGTGATAACAAGGCTCAATAACAGTGTGGGAATTCTCCAATAGCACCCAACAACTCTTAAGGATCTAAGAGGCAATTGTCCAAGGATAGAAGAACATGAAAGATGCAAAAATTTCGTTGCGGTTTACCGTGGGTGGAATGTTTTTACTTGCAACTATATTGACGGCGACCGTCGCAGTTTCACTTCAATATTATTTCAGTAAGACGATGGCAACGGAGCATACCTTGTCGAAACTGACGATGGTGTCCCAAGAATTAAGTGATTATGTTGAAGCGATCGATTCTGATGCGATCAACACGGCGCAACTGTTGTCTTCTATTAATCGTTCTATTAGTAGCCAGATATCGAAGCAAGAAGCTCGAAATATTCTGTCTGAAGCGATCAAAGACAACCCACTTTTCTATAGCATCTATATTGGCTCTTCTAACGACGACTTCTTCCAAATTATTAACCTCGACTCTTCACCTATTGTCAGAGAAAAAATCGATGCGTCAGAAACCGACCGTTGGGTTGTGATTGAAATTGCAAATAGCTCTGATGGGCGACTTCGCTCTACAAGCTACTATGATGAGGCATTTAACCTTCGTGATGTCGTAACTGAATCGAGCAATTATTTCCCTACAACGCGTCCTTGGTACATCTCTGCTTCGGCTGATGTTGTAGGTAAGACTCAGCCTTATCTTTTCCAGCATCTGCAGATCACAGGACAAACCTACTCACTGGCATTCCAATCGAAAAATGACCAAAACAGCCAGCATGTGATTGGCATTGATATTGTGTTGTCTTCATTGGCCAACAAACTTTCAGCAACAGCGCTTGGGCTAGAGGCGGACAGCCAAGTTGAGTCTTTTTTATATTCAACGTCGGGTAACATTATCGCGACTAACCGAAAGCGAGAGCCTAAGTCATCCGCTTTTGAAGTTAAGCCACTTTATCTTACGAGTAGCCAACAAGCCTTGGTGAGTGAGACGGGGCCAATCCAAATCTCTAACCAGAATGACTGGGGGCCGATGGACTTTTCTGTGTCTGGGCAACCCAATGGCTATGCGATTGATATGTTGGAGTTGATTAGCCAGCAGACGGGCATAGAGTTTAAATATGTGAACGGATTTTCATGGCAAGAACTAACCGATAAGTTTCGAGAGGGTGAGTTAGATGCAATACATTCGACCCTCAAGAATGAATCAAATGGTGTTGTAGGACATTACAGTCAACCTTTATACCAATTGCCTTTCTCAGTGGTGACCAGAGAGCAAGATTCTGGCATAACCACTTATCAAGCGCTCGCAGGTAACAAGGTCGCAATTCTGTCGGGTTGGTCAATCACCGAGGAACTTAAACAGCAATACCCCACGGTTGAGCTAATTTCATTTCCAAGCCTTAAGGCCGCTTTTGACTGTGTGGAGAGCAAAGCATGTGATGCCGTATTAGATGTTAAACCTGTCTTAGATTTTGCTCTTGAACGTTTTTTCCATTCTGGGCTGCGCAATAGTGCTGAGCTGGTGGATCTTCAACAAGACTACGCCAGTGACTTTTATCTGGTGCTAGGAGAGGAGCATCAAGCGCTACTCCCAATCATCAATATGGCATTAGACAGCATTACGCCAAAGCAGAAGGCCGCGTTAGAAGCTAAATGGTTTCATCACGAGGCGATTGATAGCGATACAACAGTGCCTTACACCGAACTTTATGAATTGATACCTTCGGCAACATTGGAAGGTGCAATGAAGCAGATTCAACTAAATGGAGAGAGTCGCCACCTTTACTTGCGCAAGATAGAGACAGGAGAACACTACTCAGAATATTTTGCTGTGGTCATACCGGAACAAGAGATCTATCAAACCGTACATAAACGCGTCGCGACTTCGATTGGCATTACTGTGCTGCTGATGGCACTTACCCTGCCAGTGGCGTGGATTTTTGGTGCTCCGATTGTTCGCCCAATTCGTAAGCTACAAGAAGAGACGCTTAAGATAAAACAGCGACGCTATGATGACGTAGAGATGATCGAAACTCGTATTAAAGAAGTTTGGGACCTCTCTGTGGCTGTGAAAGACATGGCTAATGAAATCAAGACGCACGAACAGACACAAGAGGAGTTTGTTGAGGCGTTTATTAAGCTTATCGCACAGGCTATCGATGATAAATCACCTTACACGGCAGGTCATTGTAATCGTGTTCCAGAGCTTGGCATGATGTTGGCAGAAGCGGTCGAGGCGTCAGATGAACCGCTATTTAAAGACTTCAAGTTTGCCAATAATGATGAAAGGCGTGAGTTTAGAATCGCAGCTTGGTTGCATGATTGCGGCAAGATCACTACGCCAGAGCACATTGTGGATAAAGGCACTAAGTTGGAAGCCAACTACAATCGTATTCACGAAGTGAGGATGCGTTTTGAGGTACTGTGGCGAGATGCAGAAATTCAAGCGCTTGAGAAGCAGTTGTCACAACAGCAAACCAAACAAGAAAGCGAGAAAGAGCTAGCAGAACTTCAACAAACGTTAATTGAAGATTTCGAGTTTATTGCGACATCTAATGTGGGTGGTGAATTCATGAGTGATGAGAAAGTTGCACGTATTCATCAGATCGCCAACAAAGTCTGGTATCGCCATTTTGATGACCGCTTAGGGCTCTCTCCTGTAGAGGAGTTAGCTCGTAAAGGGGAGGCGATTACGCTACCGGTGAAAGAGAAATTATTGTCTGATAAACCGGAACACATCATTCCGAGAGAGCGAACTGCCGAATATGATCCTAAACTAGGTATTCGAATGGCAGTTCCTGAGCACCAATACAATCTAGGTGAGGTTTATAACCTATCTATCGCTAGAGGTACATTGACGGCGGAAGATCGCTTTAAGATTAATGAACACATGATAAGCACGATCAAGATGCTCGAGAACTTACCTTTCCCGAAAGAACTGAGTCGCGTACCACGTTACGCTTCGACTCATCATGAAACATTAAAGGGAACGGGGTATCCACGTAAATTAACGGCGGAGGATCTGTCGATTCCAGAACGCGTGCTGGTGATATCGGATATTTTTGAGGCTCTCACGGCATCAGATCGCCCATATCGTAAGGCGAAGCCGATCAGTGTCGCTGTTAACATCATGCACAAAATGGCGTTGGATGAGCACATTGATATTGAGTTGTTCCGACTATTTTTGACGAGTAGCACGCATCTTAGGTACGCAAAGGCGTATTTGAAGCCTGAACAAATAGATAGTGTAGATATCGAACAATATATGAATTGAACGGTGAGGAGTATATGAGGCGCTAATAAAGACTTAATTGTTATTGTGGTAAAGCTCAATTAAAGGATTGTAATTGAGGTTATAGAAATATATCGTATGAAGTACTGCTCATGCAGAGTTTTTTATAATAATCATTAACACGGATGTCTGGCTATATGGATAAGGTCTACGGAGCAGAGAAGAAGTTCTCTATTCGGTTTACGGTGGGTGGCATGTTTATCGTTGCCACAATCATCACTGCAATATTAGCGATCTCTTTGCAGTATTATTTCAACAACAAGCTCGCCACAGAGAATACACTTACCAAGTATTCTATTATTGCCAATAATATCAGCGACTATGTTAAAAGCTCGGATGGTGAGAGCAGTTACACAACAGGATTATTGGCATCGATTCTGAGAGCAACCGATGACCGGCTTGATCAAGAGACACTCAAGAAGATCTTCGCCGACGTGCTGTCGAATAATGCGCAAATCTACAGCGTCTATTTAGGGGAGCGGGACGATAACTTTTTCCAATTAATCAACCTTGAGTCTTCTCCTGTCGTTCGAGATAAAATCAATGCAGCCCCTCAAGACCGCTGGGTTCTAATACGCATTTTTGACCAAGGCGAGCAGCGACTAAAACAAACTCACTTTCTGGATGAAAACTTTAACGTTCGCCATCAAATTTCAGAAAACAGCAACTACTTTCCAACTCAACGTCCTTGGTATGAAAGTGCGACAGAGCAGGTAAGTAAGACTGAACCCTACCTTTTTCAACACCTAAAGATCACAGGTCAAACCTTTTCTGTGGAGCTACCAGAGCACCAATTAGTGCTGGGTGTTGATGTTTTGCTCTCCTCTTTGTCTGATAAAATGAAAGGCATTTTAGCCAGCTCTGGCGCTAGCACTGGGGTTGAAGCATTTGTATTTCGACGAAATGGCGAAGTAACAGCTACCAACCTAGCCCCGGACTTTGCAGACGAGATGCCTCAAGCAGAACCTTTAGAGCTTACTCAGGTACAACGAGAGCTTATCGAGAACACGCGCTCATTAAAAGTCTCCAACCAGATGGCTTGGGGACCAATGGATTATGCTATCTCGGGTGAGCCAAGAGGTTATGCGATTGACTTACTGAAAGAGCTTTCCCGCTCAACTGGGCTGAAATTCGAGTTCATCAACGGGTTTACTTGGAATGAGTTATTGCAGCAGTACAGCGAAGGTTCATTAGATGTGCTGCACTCATTGCAGAACAACAACCAAGGCTACGCCACAGGGGCGTTCAGCGCTCCCATTTACCAACTGCCTTTTGCAATCGTAGCGAATAAGCGCTTAGGCAAGATTGAATCGCTGAAAGAACTCAATGGTAAACGCCTAGCGATTCTGTCGGGTTGGTCAATCATTCCGGAGTTTCGTTCTAAATATCCGCAGATTGAGTTGGTTGAGTTTTCAAACATCAACGACAGCGTACATGCTCTAAAAGCAGGAAAGGTTGATGGCTTTTTGGATAGCTCGGCAATTCTTAAATCCGCAATCCAACAATACTTTTTGGTTGATATGAAGCTCAGCGAAGGTATTCAGGAGCTGGTGGAGCACTTCCCATCCAATTATCACATCTTGATGCAAAAAGGCGATCAGGATGTCGTTGAAATCATCAACCTGGCTATTGCGAACATCAATGCGCAGCAACGCACTTACTTAGAAGAAAAGTGGTTGAACCCCAATAAGAAGATTGCCAAAGAAGACATGCGCCGAGTTCCGTATCTAGAGCTGTATGAATTTGCTCATACTGAAGCTCTACATGGGCAGTTGGTGAAACGTAACGTTTCGGGCATCGACAAATACATCTATATCACACCAACCCGTGAGCAAGGGGATGAGTATTTTGCGGTGATTGTTCCAGAGAGCATCGTGCTGGCCCAGGTGATGGACAAGGTCGCGAAATCGGTATTAATCACCGGAGTGTTCCTGTTGGGCTTATTACCACTGGCTTGGCGTTTTGGCTCGCCAATTGTTAACCCAATCACCACCCTAATTGCGCAAACGGATCTGATAAAAGAGCGTCAGTATGACGATGTGAGACCTGTTAACACGCGTATCTCAGAAATCGACGAACTGTCGACTGCGATTGTTGATATGTCAAAAGAGATTAAACGACACGAAGAAGCGCAAGAGGCGTTTGTAGAAGCTTTCATTAAACTCATCGCACAAGCCATCGATGATAAGTCTGCGTATACGGCAGGACATTGTAACCGTGTACCAGAGCTAGGCCTAATGTTGGCTGAGGCAGCGGAGCGGTGTGAGAGTGGTCAATTTAAGTCGTTTAAGTTTAACAATGATGATGAACGACGAGAGTTTAGAATTGCAGCTTGGTTACATGATTGCGGGAAGATCACAACGCCAGAGCATATTGTCGACAAAGGCTCTAAGCTAGAAGCGAACTATAACCGTATCCATGAAGTTCGAACCCGATTTGAAGTTCTGTGGCGTGATGCTCAAATCAAAGCGCTAACTCAACAGCTAGAAGGTCAACTCAGCCAAGGAGAGATCGAAAGTCAACTTAAAGTGGCGCAGGCTCAACTGCAAGATGACTTCTCATTCATTGCGACTTCGAACGTTGGTGGTGAATTCATGAGTCAAGATAAGGTCGAGCGAATCAAGCAGATTGCTGAAATCACATGGACGCGTCACTTTGATGACAGACTGGGTCTATCGCCAATTGAGGAACTCAATAAGCAGGGCAACACTCAACTACCCGCTACCGAGAAGCTGTTATCGGATAAGCCTGAACACATTATTAAGCGCGACCGTCCAATTGAGTTTGATCCTAAGCATGGGATTAAAATGGATGTACCTGAGTACTTATATAACCAAGGAGAGGTTTATAATCTGAGTATTGCTCGTGGCACGCTGACGGCAGAAGACCGCTTTAAGATCAACGAGCATATGATCAGTACTATCAAGATGCTTGAGAATCTTCCTTTCCCTAAAGAGCTCAGCCGCGTACCACGCTATGCGTCAACCCATCATGAAACATTAAAAGGGACGGGGTACCCGCGTAAACTTAAGGCAGATGACCTGTCAATTCCTGAACGTATCTTGGTCATCTCAGATATTTTCGAGGCGTTAACGGCCGCAGATAGACCCTATAAGAAAGCCAAGCCTATTAGTGTGGCTGTTGAGATCATGTATAAGATGGCGTTAGATGAGCATTTAGATATCGATTTATTCAGACTGTTCTTAACCAGTGGTACGCACATTCGTTATGCCCAAGAGTATCTAAAACCAGAGCAGATCGATAACGTAGATATTGAAAAATATATGGAGCAGGACGTTCTCTTAAAAGCGGTTTAGATTTCCCAATCACCCCCCAGTCAACCCAAATACAGGCGTACCAAAGTGTGCGCCTTTTCTATACCTGATGGTTTTCTTTTCCAAATCCCCTTTTTACGCATCAGATTGTCGACCAAAACTCAGCCTCTCACACTATTGTCGACAGTGTCTGTTTGCCTCGAAAAGCTTAGAAATACGCTTGATTACGAATATTTGACAATTAAATCATGTGCTTAGCATGAGTTGTGTGTTTCTAAGATAAGATCTGGATAAAAGGTGTAGGGCTATACCTTAGTCTAAATTGTCGACAATTTTCTTGATTGTTGACAGGTTGGCAGGCTATCTTGTTATCAATGTTGAATGATTGTTAACAATTAGAGCAATTCTAAAAACAATCATTAGAGATGAATATGTAGGATTAGGGTGAAAAGAAGATGGCGACGACAGCAGTAAATACCTTGCTTAACGATGACCCTAAATTAAAGGGTGGTGACAAAGAGCACACTAAGTCAGCAAGTCTGACGGAGTATCTGATTGAAGCCATCGTTAGTGGTGAACTTGAGCCGGGCGCAAAAATCTCTGAACCAGAGTTGGCTAAGCGATTTGAAGTGAGCCGTGGTCCGCTACGTGAAGCAATGATGAGAGTGGAAGGGCTTGGGCTGATTGAACGTATTCCTCATGTTGGTGCTCGCGTAATTACTCTTTGCGAAGAGAAGCTTATCGAGCTCTATTCCGTACGAGAAGCGCTTGAGGGTATGGCAGCGAGATTGGCGGCTCGATACATCACAGCCGAAGAGTTGATGGGTTTAGAGGGGCTGTTACTGACCCACTCAAAGCACATTGACCAAGTAGATGGTGCATCTTACTTCCATCAGCACGGTGATTTTGACTTCCATTACCGAATCATCAAAGCGAGTCGTAATAGCAAATTAGAGGCGCTTTTGTGCGATGAGCTTTATCACTTGCTTCGTATGTACCGCTACCAATCTCCTCGCGCTCAATCACGCCCTATTGAAGCACTCAACGAACACAAGTTTATTCTGCAAGCAATCAGTCAGCGAGATGAAGAGTTAGCAGAAATGTTGATGAGAAGACATATATCAGGCAGTCGCCGCCTTATTGAGCAGCGATTGCAAGTTAAACAGGACGCTCAATAAATCGAGTGAATCTGAAATTCTTACTTAAAGCACATAAAGCGTGATGACTGCACCTGTTCGCAGTCACACCAACAGAAATCGAATACATCAGGGAGAGAAATCATGAATCTATCGCCAGGAGCTAAGTTTCGTGAAGCGGTTGCAAACAACCATCCGCTGCAGATCGTCGGAACCATTAACCCTTATTGCGCCATGATGGCGAAAAACCTAGGGCATCAGGCTATCTATTTGTCAGGAGGTGGTATTGCCAATGCGTCTTACGGACTACCAGATTTAGGCATAACTACATTAAACGACGTGTTAGTGGATGTAGAACGCATTACCAATGCGTGTGACCTGCCTCTGTTGGTCGATATTGATACTGGCTTTGGCGGGGCATTCAATATCGCTCGTACTATCAAAGCGATGGAAAAAGCAGGAGCTGCAGCGGTTCACATGGAAGACCAAGTGGCGCAGAAACGATGTGGCCACCGTCCAAATAAAGCCATTGTAAGCCAAGCTGAGATGGTCGACCGAGTAAAAGCTGCGGCAGACGCAAGGGTAGACAGCGACTTTGTGATCATGGCGAGAACAGACGCTTTGGCCGTGGAAGGCATCGATAGTGCTATTGAGCGCGCGATTGCATGTGTGGAAGCGGGCGCAGATATGATCTTCCCTGAAGCAATGAATCAGCTTGATCAATACGTCAAGTTCTCAACAGCACTGCAATCTGCCACAGGCCGTCATGTTCCTATCTTGGCCAATATTACTGAGTTTGGTCAGACACCATTATACAACTGCAAAGAGTTGGCAGAAGCTCATGTCGACATGGTTCTTTACCCGTTGAGTGCCTTTAGAGCGATGAATAAAGCGGCAGAAAACGTCTACAAGCACCTGTTAGTCGAAGGCAATCAAGAGGCGCTGCTTGATTCAATGCAGACACGTAAAGAGCTTTACCAGCACCTGAATTATCACGATTACGAGAATAAGCTCGATCAGCTGTTTGCGAGTGACGAGAGCGAATAGAGCGGCTCAGTAACATAATCAGAAATACCGAATTTAAAGAAACATTAAGAATACTTAATCCAATAACGTGAAACGGTTAGCTCGACCTACAACAGCCAAGTGACTCTATATTTTGGATGAAATATGCGCTTAGGACTGAATCAAAAACGCACCAAAGAGTGCAGGCAGCTAACACAGAGAAGGAGTTCATCATGACCACTACATTGAGCAACAAAGCAAGTGTCGAAGAGAAAGCGCCAGCTAAGGCACCGATCGGCGGCGCGGGTCTTCGAGGCCAAAGTGCAGGCGAGACCGCTTTGTGTACCGTAGGTAAATCAGGTACAGGCCTGACTTACCGCGGTTACGACATTACAGACCTTGCCAACAATGCCCAGTTTGAAGAAGTGGCGTACCTGCTGCTTAGAGGTCACCTACCGAATGCGAAAGAGCTTGATGATTACAAGACTAAGCTTGTTGGCTTACGTGGCTTACCTGAATCATTAAAAGCAGCGCTTGAGCTAATCCCTGCGGATGCCCACCCAATGGATGTGATGCGCACGGGTTGTTCCATGCTAGGTAATATTGAGCAAGAGACAGACTTTACTCAGCAGCTTAATGCGACGGAGCGAATGCTTGCGCTGTTTCCAGCCATTATCTGTTACTGGTATCGCTTTAGCCACGATGGCGTAAGAGTGGATACTGAGGATCACAGTGAAGCGTGTATCGGCGGTTACTTCTTGAAAATGCTAACCGATGAAACCCCAACTGAGCTACATAAGCAGGTGATGCACTGTTCACTTATTCTTTACGCTGAGCATGAGTTTAATGCTTCAACGTTTGCGGCGCGCGTGTGTGCTTCGACCTTGTCTGATATTCACTCTTGTGTGACTGCGGCGATTGGCACACTACGAGGCCCTCTGCATGGTGGTGCGAATGAAGCTGCAATGGAGATGATTCAAGATTGGCAGACACCAGAAGAAGCCGAATCCAATATCATGCAGATGCTTGCCAATAAAGACAAAATCATGGGTTTTGGTCACGCTATCTACCGTGAAAGCGATCCACGTAACGCTTTGATTAAGCAATGGTCTAAGGCGCTTTCTGAAGAAGTGGGTGACACCAAATTGTATGCAGTTTCAGAGCGCGTTGAGTCGGTAATGAAGCGCGAGAAAGGCTTGTTCTGTAACGCTGACTTCTTCCATGCCTCGGCGTATCACTTCATGGATATCCCAACTAAGCTGTTCACTCCGATCTTTGTGATGAGCCGTTTGACTGGCTGGGCTGCGCACGTGTTCGAGCAAAGAGCGAATAACCGTATCATTCGCCCAAGTGCAGACTACACGGGTCCTGAGCACCAAGAGTGGTTGCCTATCCATTTGCGTTAACTGTCACGATAGACAGAGTGGATTGCTCTGTCGACCATGGATGTCGTCTGGCTCTATTTAGACGTCATCCACCTTTATCGAGCAGTGAAGTTACGCCCAATATGGAGGGGCGATTATGACCGAATATACCCAAGACCGTGAGCAGTATCGAAATCAGTTTCGAAAAGTGTTGCCGGGAACTAACCTTGAATTTTATGACGTACGTGACGCGGTTGAGCAACTTGCTCCCGGTAGCTACGACACCTTACCTTACACCTCCAAAGTGCTGGCCGAGCAGATTCTAAGACGTTGTGATATCGACTCACTACAAGCCAGCTTAGAGCAGATCATCGAAAGAAAACGAGAGCGTGATTTCCCTTGGTATCCAGCTCGTGTTGTTTGTCACGACATCCTTGGCCAAACTGCATTGGTTGATCTCGCAGGCTTGAGAGATGCAATTGCGGATCAGGGCGGCGATCCAGCCAAAGTAAACCCTGTGGTTGAGACGCAACTGATTGTTGACCACTCATTGGCTGTTGAACACGCTGGCTTTGAAGATGACGCTTTTGATAAAAACCGTGCAATTGAGGAGCGTCGCAATGAAGACCGCTTCCATTTTATCGAGTGGTGTAAAACGGCCTTTAAGAATGTGAATGTTATCCCTGCGGGTAACGGGATCATGCATCAGATCAACCTTGAGAAGATGTCACCAGTTATTCAAAACAAAAACGGCCTAGCATATCCAGACACCTGCGTCGGTACCGATAGCCATACTCCTCATGTTGATGCACTGGGCGTTATCGCGATTGGTGTTGGCGGATTGGAGGCTGAAACTGTGATGCTGGGTCGACCATCAATGATGCGATTGCCTGATATTGTGGGTGTTAAGCTTACTGGTCAGCGTCAAGAAGGTATTACTGCAACAGATATCGTGCTCGCGATTACTGAATTCTTGCGTAAAGAGCGTGTTGTCTCTAGCTACCTAGAGTTTTTCGGGGAAGGGGCGAGAGCCTTGTCGATTGGTGACCGTGCGACGATCTCTAACATGACTCCGGAATATGGTGCGACTGCAGGTATGTTTTATATCGATGAGCAGACCATTCAGTACCTCAAATTAACGGGGCGTGAGCCAGAGCAGGTCGACTTGGTAGAGCGTTATGCTAAGCAAGTTGGGCTCTGGGCTGATGATATGAGTTCAGCGAAATATGAGCGTGTGCTTGAGTTTGATTTGTCGCAGGTCGAGCGAAACCTTGCTGGCCCGTCTAACCCTCATCGTCGACTACCAACTTCTGAGTTACAGAAGCAAGGAATCAGCCATGAAGAGCTGACTGAGAGCGACGGCGATCAAATGCCAGATGGCGCGGTGATCATTGCTGCTATCACGTCTTGTACGAATACCAGCAACCCAAGAAATGTGGTTGCAGCAGGCTTAGTCGCTAAAAAAGCCAATCAGTTGGGGCTTGTTCGTAAACCGTGGGTGAAAACCTCGTTTGCTCCGGGTTCGAAAGTGGCCAAGCTTTACCTTGAATCGGCAGGCTTGTTGGGTGAACTTGAAACGCTGGGCTTCGGTATTGTGGGCTATGCCTGTACGACCTGTAATGGTATGAGTGGCGCACTTGATCCGAAGATTCAACAAGAAATCATCGACAGAGATCTGTACACCACAGCGGTGCTATCTGGAAACCGAAACTTCGATGGTCGTATTCACCCTTATGCCAAGCAAGCGTTTCTTGCATCTCCTCCACTGGTTGTCGCTTATGCGCTTGCAGGGACAATGCGTTTCGATATTGAGAAGCACAGCCTCGGCAATGATGCATCGGGCAATCCGATCTATTTGAGCGACTTATGGCCAAGTGACGAAGAGATCGATGCAGTTGTAGCGCAGCACGTGAAACCGCAACAGTTTAACGACATCTACATTCAAATGTTTAAGTTGGATGAAGGGTTGTCTGCCAGTGAGCCTCTTTACGATTGGCGCCCGATGAGTACCTATATCCGTCGTCCTCCATATTGGGAAGGCGCTTTGGCAGGGGAGCGTTCGCTGAAAGGAATGCGACCACTGGCAATTCTGGGTGACAACATCACCACGGATCACCTTTCTCCGTCTAATGCGATTCTCGCGAGCAGCGCAGCCGGTGAGTACTTAGCCAAAATGGATGTTCCAGAAGAGGACTTTAACTCTTACGCGACTCACCGAGGCGATCACTTAACGGCGCAACGTGCCACCTTTGCTAACCCTAAGCTCTTTAATGAGATGGTCCAAGAAAATGGCAAAGTGGTACAAGGCTCACTTGCTCGTATCGAACCTGAAGGTAAGGTAACGCGCATGTGGGAAGCAATCGAAACCTACATGGACAGAAAGCAACCGCTGGTCGTGATTGCTGGGGCCGACTATGGTCAAGGCTCTTCTCGAGATTGGGCTGCCAAAGGTGTTCGCTTGGCGGGTGTAGAAGCGATTGTTGCTGAAGGTTTTGAGCGTATCCACCGTACTAACCTAGTCGGCATGGGCGTGCTGCCACTGCAATTTAAAGTAGGGGAAAATCGCAATACGCTCAAGCTAGATGGCACAGAACTGTTTGATGTCCATGGGGATATCACACCAGGCGCTGATCTCGCGTTGGTTATTACACGTCAGGATGGTAGCCGAATGGATGTGGCAGTGACTTGTCGTCTGGATACCGAAGACGAAGTGCATGTCTATCAAGCTGGTGGCGTACTTCAACGCTTTGCCAAAGACTTTTTGGCTCAGTAGGGAGGCATTATGAGTATTCATCAATTGAAAATTGCGGCCACCTACATGCGAGGCGGCACTAGTAAAGGTGTTTTCTTTAATCTTGTTGACCTGCCAGAGCGTGCGCAAACGCCCGGTGAGTATCGAGACAAGTTACTGATGCGCGTTATCGGTAGCCCAGATCCTTACGGCAAACAGACAGACGGCATGGGAGGAGCAACATCCAGTACCAGTAAGATTGTGATTGCATCTAAGAGTGAACAACCCGGTCACGATGTCGATTATCTATTTGGTCAGGTAGCGATTGATAAACCGTTTGTTGATTGGAGCGGTAACTGTGGCAACTTATCAGCTGCTATCGGGCCTTATGCAATTCATGCTGGTCTAATTGATCCAGAACGAGTCCCAATGAACGGCGTCGTTGAAGTTCGGGTTTGGCAAGCCAATATCGAGAAGACAATTATTGTCCATGTACCAATGATTAATGGTCAAGTTCAAGAAGTCGGTGATTTTGAGTTAGATGGCGTGACTTTTCCAGCCGCTGAAATTCAGGTCGACTTTATGCAACCCGCTGGTGAGGTGGGGAGTGTGCTTCCAACCGGACAAGCGGTTGATCTACTCGATGTTCCTGAATTGGGTTGTATTGAGGTGAGTTTGGTTAACGCAGGGATACCAACCATTTTTGTTGATGCATCCGTTCTTGGATATCAAGGAACCGAACTGCAAGAAGACATCAACTCTGACGAGAAAGCCTTAGCGCTGTTTGAGTCGATTCGAGCGCACGGCGCTGTTGCCATGGGTTTGATTGAAGACATTAGTGAGGCTCAATTGCGTCAGCACACGCCGAAGGTAGCGTTTGTATCGCCACCAAAACCGTATAAAGCATCTAGTGGGAAGATGGTCGAAGAGGCTGAGATTGACGTCTTGGTTAGAGCGCTGTCCATGGGAAAACTGCACCACGCCATGATGGGAACAGCAGCTGTTGCCATAGCATCGGCCGCCGCCATATCCGGAACACTGGTTAATCGCGCTGCAGGTGGTGGCGAACGAGATTTTACTACTTTTGGACACCCTTCTGGAACGTTAAAGGTGGGAGCCGGTGCTTCGTTAACCCCTAAAGGGTGGGCGGTAGAGAAAGCCATGATGAGCAGAAGTGCTCGGATCCTGATGGAAGGGTTAGTGCGCGTGCCTTGTCCATTGTAAATGCTTGGGTCTTGGCATGGTCTGTTTATTAAGGCATTGGCTGTGCTAAGACCAGAACAAGCTATTCAATACGGGAAATAACACATAAAGACAAAAGGTCAACAAGCCGAGTATGCGGCTGATCGTTTTCTGACGAATTCAAGGAGGAGGCGTTATGTCTTCTACACTAGAGCAAAAAGAGCAATCAATTGAAACTTCAAACCAAGGTGTGGCACAAACAGGAGCTTACCAAGCTGCCTATGATTTTGCGACGCGTAACCCTGAGCAATACTGGCAAAGCCAAGCTCAGTGTATTGACTGGTTTGAAGAACCTACCCGAATTTTAGAAAAAGATGACAATGGTATAGAGCGCTGGTTTGCTGACGGCGTGATGAATACGTGCTGGCTTGCACTTGATTATCATTGTGCGCAAGGGCGAGGCGATACCACTGCGCTGGTCTATGACTCTCCTGTAACAGGCGTTAAGAAGCGCTACAGCTATGTGGAGTTGCGCGATCAAGTAGCGAAAGTCGCCGGCTTACTAGCGGCTCAGGGTGTTAAGAAGGGCGACCGAGTGGTTATCTATATGCCGATGATCCCGGAAGCGGCGATGGCGATGCTTGCCTGTGCGAGACTCGGTGCGATTCACTCAGTGGTATTTGGAGGTTTTGCCCCTCATGAGCTTGCGGTACGCATTGAGGACGCCGAGCCTAAGATGCTGATCACGGCGTCGTGTGGCATCGAAATCAACAAAGTTATTCCTTACAAGCCTTTGGTTGATAGAGCTATCATGGATAGTCGCTGGAAGCCACAAAATGTACTGGTGCTTCAACGACCTGAATGTGGTGCTGAGTTACAAAATGAGCGAGATTTGGATTGGCAGCAGGAGATGGAGAACTCACTGCCTCACGGTTGTGTGCCTGTGCTTGCTACGGATCCTCTTTATATCTTGTATACCTCAGGCACTACGGGCAAGCCGAAAGGGGTTGTACGTGATAATGGCGGTCATGCGGTTGCGATGAAGTATTCGATGAGTACTATCTACAACATGCCACAAGACGGGGTTTTCTGGGCTGCTTCTGATGTCGGTTGGGTTGTTGGCCACTCTTACATTGTCTATGCGCCTTTAATCCACGGTTGTACGACGATTCTTTTTGAAGGTAAGCCAGTTCGAACTCCTGATCCGGGCGCGTTTTGGCGAGTTTGTGAAGAGTATTCTGTGAACGTTTTATTCTCAGCTCCTACAGCGTTTCGTGCAATCAAGAAGGAAGACCCAGAGGGTGAGTGTCTTAAGCAATATGATCTATCAAAACTTGATACCATCTTTATGGCGGGTGAGCGTTTGGACCCACCAACCCTAGAGTGGGTTGAAAGTAAAACAGCTAAACCGGTTGTCGATCATTGGTGGCAGACCGAGACAGGTTGGGCGATAGCGGGTAATCCTACCGGCTTAGAACTGATGCCAGTGAAAGCCGGCTCAGCAACTAAACCTGTTCCGGGCTATCAAGTTGAGATCCTCGATGAGTTAGGAGAAACGGCTCAACCAAATCAGCAAGGCTTTGTTGCGATTAAGCGCCCTCTGCCACCGGGTTGTCTCCCTACAGTTTGGCGCAATCATGATCGCTTCGAATCCGGCTACTTGAGTCAGTTTCCCGGTTATTACGTTTCTGGCGATGGCGGATACCTAGATGAAGAGGGTTATCTATTCATTATGGGACGTATTGACGATGTGATTAACGTTGCGGGGCATAGATTGTCGACTGGTGAAATGGAAGAGATCGTTGGTGGCCACCCTGCTATTGCTGAATGTGCGGTTGTGGGAATTCACGATGACTTGAAAGGGCAGCTTCCGCTTGGGTTAGTGGTACTCAAAGATGGCGTCAAAGTCGATGACGTTGAGCTTCAAGGGGAGTTGGTAGGAAAGGTTCGTAATGAAATTGGCGCGGTTGCCTGCTTTAAACAAGCGCTGGTAGTTGAGCGCCTTCCTAAAACTCGCTCGGGCAAGATTCTGCGTAAGACGATACGACAAATCGCGGATGGAGAGCAGTACGTTGTGCCTTCAACAATCGATGACCCATCTAGCCTTAAAGAAATCGAAAGTCGTCTATCTAAAGAAGTTTAGCTAGTACTGTTAATACAACCAAGACGTCTAATAAGCCGCTTAGTCATTGCGACTAAGCGGCTTTCTTTATGGTTCCATCCGAATAATTACACACCTTAAACATGCTGATACAAGTATCTGTGCTTGTATCGTCGCTATGGGTAAGTAAACTAGGCTATAGTGTTATTTTGTGAAATAAAAGAAGACTCTATACCATGAGCCTAACATTGAGAGCTGCACGAAACTCAGACCTAGAGCAACTGAACGAGATGATGTTCGATCTACATCATTATCACTATCTCGCTAGCCCGGAGCACTTTAAGACTGCTGAGGAGATTGAACAGGAAAAGAGTATCGCTCGATACCTCGATGATCCTCAATGCTTGGTTTATGTGGCTTTGAAAGGACAGTTGATAGTGGGTTTTGTCACCGGACATTTTTGTGAATTGGTGTCCACGGTGAGTAAACCTGTTCAAATGGGCAGTATTGATGAATTGTTTGTTTTGCCTGAGTACCGAAATCAAGTGATTGCCGAGAAGCTTTTCAGTAAGTTAGAGAGAACATTTGATGATTATGGGGTGAAGCAGGTGTTCGTTGAAGTATGGGACTTTAATGACAATGCCAAGCACTTCTATCAAAAAATGGGGTTCATACCGCACATTCAATGGTGGAGAAAGTCTTTGGTGAAAAGCTAGGCTGCGCTTAGTGCGTGACTCCATTACACTGCGTTGTTTTCGTTCGTATTTTCTTATTTGTTTGTAGGTACTTTCGTTGTTATATCGTTTCTTCCTCATAATATTGGTTTCTATTTTAGGCATCTCGAATGTATCGGCTCAAGAACAACTGCCCGATAACCTAGCGGGTGCGCTCTGTTTAGTTAGAGCTGATGACCAAATTGTTTTGGTCGATGAGATCATTACGGGTCAATTATCTTTACCGGGTGGCACTATAGTGGCTGGCGAGCCTGCTTATGTCGCTGCTCAAAGGGAGACATGGGAAGAGGCCGGCCTAGCCGTTACTGTTGGTGACGTGCTTGGCTATACCGATGGTGCCGTGGTGTTTGATTGTATTTCTGATTCTGAGATCATCAGCTATGACATAAAAAACGAAATCGGTGGATTCGAATTGCCAATCTGGTTTGCTCCGCATTACGGTGTAGAGGTAAGCCGCGCTATGCTTCTGGCCCCTGAAACGCTTGATGCCAAAGAATATCGCTACCCAGAGCAGTGGGACACCATTGTCGAGATGTTTGGCCGCGCTTCCGAACAGCCTGTTACTTATGTTTCTGAGTTAGTCGCCGCAGCGCCTCAAATTCATCAAGGAGAGCTTGGTGTCATCGCAATGCTCCAAAACGCGATTAACTCACTGCCAAGTACTATTGGCTATACCATTCTAGCGACAGACCTTATTGCGCAGCCTTGGATATTTATCGTTGTTTTGCCTTTGATAGCTTGGCATTTTGGCCGTAATTTTGCGCTCAAGTTTGGCTTTACGCTTATCTCCGTTACCCTGCTTACCTTGATTGCTCATCAGGGCTTTGGTTTACCCCGCCCACACGCATACCTTCCAACGCTAAAGCTGGTGGAAAGTAGTGGTTATAGTTTTCCAAGTATGTTGGCGGCTATCTGGGTAAGTCTTACCAGTCTGGTCGTTTGGAAGCTTAAAAAGCTCGACGACCAAAAAGCGTGGTCTTGGATCGGTATTGGTCTGTTGTGGATTACACTATTTAAAGCATACTCAGGAAGTGCGTTCTTCAGTGATGTCTTAATGGGTGCGGTTTTAGGCGGCCTAGCGACTTGGCACATTGTTCGATTAGATACAAAGCCAGATGTAAACATTAGTGAGTTATTGAGTTCCAAGGCGGTTTGGTGGGGACTTGCGATTATTTCTATTGTTCTAACCGCCATATGGCCATTGCCCACTTTTACATTTTGGGGCGCCATTCTAATGACAATAGCCTGCTTAGTCACTTTAACTCACGCTAATCCCTTAGTGGGCCAGTTCTCATTCAATATTGTACTGGGCGTGATTGTGCTGCTTTTGGCAACCAATGGAGTAATTAGCTGGGCAGGAAGCTTTGTTTCGTTTAGCGGTATTGGCTCCTTGATTGTCGAAACACTTCGTTTTCCGCTGTTGATTCTGGTTGGTGTAGTTGCTTTCCGCTTACCTTGGAAAAGAGTTTAGAATCGACATCGCGTAATAAAAAAGGCTGTGAAGACAGCCTTTTTCAGTTTTTAAGGAAGGGCTAGAGCGCCTTTCATCGCATCGCGATTACTTATCAAAGATAAACTTATTAATAGCCGCAGCTACACCGTGGTCGTCATTACTTGCGGTGATGTAGTTGGCAATCTGTTTAGTCTCTTCCATCGCATTTTCCATTGCAATACCAAGGCCAGCGTATTCCAGCATATGGTGGTCGTTTTCTGCGTCACCCATACAAATTACCTCATCAGAGCGAATGCCAAGATGGTTCGCAATGGCTTCGATACCGACGCCTTTGTTTGATTTAGGGTTTAGGAATTCAAGGAAGAACGGAGCACTTTGAACAATCGTGAATTGAGATTCAAGTTGCTCTGGCAATTTCCCAATGATTTCTGTCAGTTTGCTCGGCTCTGCGACAATCATGGTTTTGATGATCTCGTGATCGTCTTCTAGTTCAGAAAAATCGAACTCAGTAATTTCTAGGCCGTTGATGCGCGCTTCAATGCCTGTGTATTCGTTGTTTTCTGGCGTGATGAGACCATGAACCTTACTGAATGCATGAACGTATCCACCCAATTCATGGGCAAGTTCAGCAACCTCCTTAGCCGCTTTACCGTGGCTGATTTCGCTATGAATCACTTCTTTGGTTGATACGTTTTGTACCATCGAGCCGTTATAGAAAAGGACAAAGTCGTCTTCGCCATTGATGTTCAACTCGTCGAGTTTGCTCTGCATCCCTTCAAGTGGGCGTCCTGATGCTAATACAACTTTTACGCCTGCTGCACGAGCTCGGGCAATCGCATCTTTGTTCTCTGCAGAGATGACTTTATCACTGTTTAATAGTGTGCCATCCATATCCAGAGCAATCAGTTTGTACATGTGGATCCTTACTTACTAAAAATAAAAAGCTAACAAAAATGAATGTTGGCAAGGATAAGGCAAGTGGAAACTGCAAGCTAGGGCTTTGATCAACGGATTTTGTAATACTCATTTGTTTGACCCAAGCCTTTAAGTGCTTTATCGTCTCCGCCTAATTTGTTTTACGAAATGATGTGAGCTGAGGGAAAGTTGTACAAGATTAATGAAATGTTTGAAACCATCCAGGGTGAAGGTGTCTTTACTGGTGTTCCAGCGGTGTTCGTACGCCTGCAAATCTGTCCGGTCGGTTGCTCTTGGTGCGACACAAAACAGACATGGGAAGCCCTTGCTGAAGATGAAACATCTCTTGGCGATATTATGGTGAAAACAGAAGACTCACCAACTTGGTCCTCAGTTGATGCTCAAGGCATAGTTGACCAATATGTTAAACAAGGCTTCAATGCTAAACATATTGTGATTACCGGTGGTGAACCTTGTATTTACGATCTTGTACCTTTAACTGAAGCCTTTGAAAAGATGGGGTGCCGCTGCCAAATTGAGACCAGTGGAACATCAGAAGTGAAAGCGACGGCGAACACTTGGGTGACGGTGTCACCTAAAGTGGCGATGAAAGCGAAGCTAGAAATCTTAGACAGCGCTCTGCAGCGTGCAGATGAAATTAAGCACCCAGTGGGTACGTCTAAAGATGTCGACCAACTTGATCACCTATTGGAGCGTGCGAAGGTCTCTTCAGAAACGGTTATTGCACTGCAGCCGATTAGCCAAAAAGATCGTGCGACGCAGTTGTGTATCGACACGTGTATCGAGCGAAACTGGCGCCTATCTATTCAAACGCACAAATATTTGAGCATTGCGTAACTCAGCAGCATTGTCGAAAAGGAATAAAAATGAAGAAAGCAGTTGTTGTATTCAGTGGTGGACAAGATTCAACCACGTGTCTGGTTCAAGCTCTGAAAGAGTATGATGAAGTTCATGCGATCACTTTTGACTATGGCCAACGTCATCGATTAGAAATCGAAGTTGCGCAGAGCCTAGCAAAAGAGCTTGGAGTAAAAGCGCACAAGGTTATGGATGTGACGTTATTGAATGAGCTTGCGATTAGCTCACTGACGCGTGATGACATCCCTGTATCTCATGAACTGCAAGAGAATGGCTTGCCAAACTCATTTGTACCAGGCCGCAATATCCTGTTTCTAACGTTGGCGGGTATCTATGCGTACCAAATCGGTGCTCAAGCGGTGATCACTGGTGTTTGTGAAACTGACTTTTCTGGTTATCCTGATTGCCGTAATGATTTTGTCAAGGCGATGAACTCGGCGCTTGTACAAGGTATGGACAGAGAGCTGGATATCAAGACTCCGCTTATGTGGCTGAACAAAGCGGAAACTTGGGCGCTTGCAAACCAGTACTCGGCGCTTGAGCTTGTTCGTAGTAAAACTCTGACATGCTACAACGGCGTAATTGGCGACGGTTGTGGTGATTGCCCTGCGTGCGAGCTGCGTAAAGTAGGGCTCAACGACTATCTTGAGAATCGCGAGCAAATCATGGCTGAACTGGTTCGTAAGCAATCGCTGAATCGCTAAAGCTATTAGCAGCGATGGGGTCGTTATACGCATCAATGATGCAGTTTCTTCCATTCGCTTTTGCTTGATACAGTGCTTGGTCAAGCACTGAATAGAGAATATCAAAGTCACTCAGTGATTTCTGCGTCGCCAAATAGGCGAAGCTTGCAGTAATCGTGAGTGGCTTTTTTGATTCTGACAGAAATTCACTAGTGGAAATAGCGTAGTGGATCTCTTCAACGCGCTCACGCACATCTTCGATATTGGTATCTTTTAGCAGAATGAGAAACTCTTCCCCACCAAGACGCCCCAATAGCTCTCCTTTGTTTAGATGCTTAACGATCTGATGGCTAACATGAACCAAAGCGCGATCGCCGGTAGGGTGGCCAAACTGATCATTAATCGTCTTGAACCTGTCTAGATCCAATAGAACTAATACGTGTTGTTTATTCGCTTTTGAAGACGCTTTAGTCTCTTTCACTCGCTTAATGATTTCTGCACGACTGTAGGCCTTGGTCATTGAGTCGATGGAAGCTTTGCGGCGTATTTTCTTATTCGAGTAAAAAGTGAGGCTAGCTGTGACAACAAGTAATAGAACAATGGCGTTATACATCAGCTTTTGCTGTTGCATTTTCTCTATTTGAAGTTGGTTAAGGTCATGTTGATTGCGTAGCTGAGAGCTCTCTAGCTCTTGTTCATATTGATTGTGCGCTAAGCTCAATGCCTCTAGTGCTAACCGGTTATCTGTATTGCGAGTCGCGATTTGAGATTGCGCATATTGCTCATAGTAGAAGAGTGCTTGTTGGTAATCTTCTTGAGTCCGGTAAAGCTTCGATAGCTGCTGATATACGTCAGCTATATAGCTTTCTCGTTCAACTTGTCTCGCAAGTATCAAGGCGCGCTCGGCGTAATCAAATGCTTCACTCAATAGCTCCTGCTCTTCGAACATTTCGCTAATGGCGAGGTAGGCTTGAATCCGCATCACGTCATTATTGAGTTCGGTAGCGAGACTCAAAGACTCAGTGAGGTATGCTCGTGCCAAAGGGTATTGTTGGGTTGCGGTATATGCTTTTCCTAAGCCTAGTGTCGTCATGGCCGTGCCGTAGTTGTGACCAGAAGAATAGAGTAATGTCTTAGCTTGAAGGAACTGTGAGATAGCTAGGTCGTAGCTAGACTGAGCCATATAGAGTTTAGCGAGACTGTGGCGAACCTGTGCTTTCATAAGATCAGAAGCAGTGAGGCGTAAGTTGAGGGCTGCTTTCAAGTATTGTTCTGACTGATCAAACTGTTTCATCTCTTTGAAAAGGTTACCCAAATCGTTATAGATTCCAGATATGTCTTGCCCTTTAGGAAATGACTCAATTAAGGTCATATAGGTGTTGAGGGCTGCTTGGTAATCGCTTCTGAAGTACTGATTGTTGGCGATGACGCGATAAGTGATAGATTTGGGTACGATAGGGTCTGCAATATCGTTGATGTCAGCCTCAAGGATCGAACAGTAGTAATTGGCCTTATGATAGCGAGACTGTTCATTGAATGAACGACAAAGCTGGTACTTCAGTAGCAACTTACCTGTTTCGTCACTTTGGGCTTTCATCTGTTTAAGTAGTTGAATGAATCCTTGCTGAGCTGTTTGATATTGTCCCTGACCATCTAAGGATAACGCTTCGATAAATTTCGCCTCTAACGTTTGGTAATTTTCATCGCCTGAACTCCCTCCGTAGAAAGGTTGATCATGACGTTTCATGTAGGTGTAGAGGAGGGCTGAAATATAAAGTTTTTCACCGTCAGATTCAGCACTAGCGTATCGTGCCTTAAGCATATTGAAGGCTCGATCTGGATCTGTGTTCAGTGTCGAAAGATACAGAACATTCCAGTCAGAGTTAGGAGTTTCGCCTAGGTGAATCTGAATACCAGCATCCTTCCGATCAATTTCAGATTTGGCAGGTAAGCTTATGAAGATAATTAAAAATAAAGAAAGTAGGCGGATCACAGATGAGAGTCTGAACTAGATAAAGAACGTCATTCTAAATTTAGTTTGATCTTGGTTCAAATTATCCGTGATAAGTGGATAGAAATGTGTGAGTGAAATCTCTGTCCAAGTTGGTAGTATGGCTAGAGTTTAAAAAGCAGATAAAAAAATGGCCGCTGTTGAGCGACCATTTCTTATGATTTAGATGTATAGCTTAGCTAGGTCAGAAGGCTCTAGTTCTTTTCCTTCTAGAGAAGCGTTCCAGTTAACGCCAACTAGTACACCATCTTCAGCCAGCGTTAGTAGCCAATCTTCAACGAAGATATCAAGAGGGATTTCTAGTACTTCGAAATCAGCCCACTCTTCTACGTTGTGCGTTTGAGCATCTTCTTTTGAAGACCAGAAAGGCATAACTTCGCTATTTTCAAATTCAGTAGAGTCACATGCTAGCCAACCTTCTTCGTTACGAAGGCCCCATACAAGTTTAGTTTCTTTTGATTCAGAAACGAATAGATCAAGGTTTGCTTGAGTATCAGCTGTTAGTTTGCTCATGAAATAGTTCTCTATATTGATAACGGGGCAAGGTTACCATTAACGCCGCCTTAGGTACATGGCTTAAATGGGATAACCAATGCCTTTAATGGTTTATTTCAGAGTATTAAACCTTTAAGTTACTTGGGTATGAAGGTTACTTTTCTATCTTAGTAAAGATGTGCCACTCTTCTTTAATATGCCCTTTAAACCCAGCCACCGATGCCACCACTTTACGATTGAGTGCATGACTAATGTTGTCTTGGTTGATTCCCCCTGAAGCTGAATCACCATAGCCGACAATATTTATTCGTGATGGCGCAATACCATTGCTGATTAGAGCTCGACGCACATTAGAAGCGCGTTCTTTTGAGAGCATCAAGTTATGCTCTGCGTTGCCCGTTTTACTCGCGTAGCCTTGCAATTGAATAGTCGTGGTTTCATAACGTTTCAAAAAGGAGGCCATTTGACGGATCTGGTTCAAGAAAGCAGGGTTTATTTCAGTCGAGTTATTCGCAAATAAGATATGAAGCTGCTTCTGTTCAGACGACTCAAAATATGATCCACAGCCATCATTATCTATTTCGGCACCAACTGGTGTACCAGGGCAAAGGTCACGAGCATTGATAACACCGTCATTGTCGTCATCCTGCAAGTCATATATTTGGTCTGGCTTAGGTGTTGGTATGTAGGCGTACTCATCGTCGAACTGCTGGCCTACCGCTGTTGAAGAGGCCAATACTAATAAAGCAGAGAAAATGCTAAATGTTTTCATGACTTAGTACTCCACTTCTTCATGCCATTCTTCAGGCGTTTGTACTCTGAGAGCGGTTAGTAGGTTTCCAGCCGCGTTCATGACTCTGTACTTTGCATATTGTTCATCGTACTTAGCATCGAGGTAGTCTTTTCGTGCTTCAAAAAGTTCATTTTCGGTGTTGAGCAGGTCAAGGAGTGTACGCTTGCCTATACGATACTGTTTTTCATAAGAAATCACGGTGTCAGAAGCTGAGTCAACGTGGTCAGATAGAAATTCTTTCTGTTGAACCGTCAAGTCAAGTGCGCTCCAAGATAGCCTCAAGCTCTCTTCAACATTTCGAAAACTTCTTTCTCTTAGATCTTTCGCTTTGTTTAATTGATAAGCAGCGCTTTCTGCTCTGTCTTGGTCCGCGCCACCGTTATAAAGGTTGTATCTAAGTCTCAGCATTGCCGAAAACTCATCACTGCTGCCCTCTGTACCGCCGGCATCATCTCGCCAGGTTTGCGCGGCTTCAACCGATACGGTTGGGTAGTTAGTACTTTTTGATTGCTGGTATTGAAACTTGGCTGAATCAACGTCTGCACGCGCAATTTGAATGACCGGGTGCGTCTGAAAAGCAAGCTCAAGTGCATTGTCGATTGTATACGGAATTGCGGCAGAGTCTGCTCGTGGGAAAGTCAGTCCAAGTGGCTTTTGACCTGTTAGGCGCTTGAATTGAGTGTGCGTATCGAGGAGGTTATTTTGAGCTGCCAGTAAATTGCCGTGAGCTTTGGCAATACGCGCCTCAACCTGAGACATGTCAGCGGTTGAACCAATTCCCGAATCTACACGTTTCTTTATGTCGCGATAGATATCTTTGTGGGTGGCTAGATTACTTTCAGAAAGGGAAAGCACTTCATACGCTTTTACCGCATCAAGGTAAATTTTAGTCACTTCTAACGCTGTGTCTTGTGCCGTCGCAAGCAATTGATAACGTACAGATTCAGCGTCTGCGGCCGTTCGGTCTATATCATTGAGCGTATTAGAGCCATCCCATATCAATTGCGTAAGAGTTATCGTCGCTTCTTTGCGGGTGAGATCTGTCGTATTGGCGTTGGTTACAAGATCGGTGTGCTCATAACCAATACCAGCATCAAGGTCGATACTTGGTCTATATGCGCCTCCAGAGGCATCATTGAGATAACGTTTGCTGATGTACTCATTGTAAGCACTTTTTATCTCTGGATTGTTCTCAAGAGTAAACGCAACCGCCTGCTCTAAAGTTTGACTATATGAAGGCAAACTTAAGAGGACAGCAAGGCCACACGTTGCGGTTTTAATCTTATTCACTGACATCTCCGTACTGTACGAATTACAAACAAAATCAAGCTGAAATAGGTGACTAATTCTAGCGCCAAAAAAATAACGATCTGGCGATTGTATTGATAAAAAAGAGAAGGCTTTTCAAGGTATATTGATAGGCAAAAATTTCCTAAAAATTTAACAAATCTTACCAGTTGTCATCTTCTTTAATATTTGAAAACACAATAACTTATATCGACATTTAGAGCATTCAGACTACCATTTGATGTGATCTTTGTCATTAGTCTGTATCTGTTTTTGTTAAATGGATGGGTCTCGACTATGAATTGATGGTGCATAGGTGTTATATTTTATCTAATTAGCATTTTTTATGTGTCGCATTTTTGACACACCACTTCAAAAGTGGATTTAGGGGTAAATATGGATATGACAATTTTAAGCCTAGTAGGCGCACTAGGTGCTGGACAACGTATTGTTATAGGCCTTGATGGCAATGTGCGAGTTTTAGAGGCTGGCGAAGCACTGCAAGCAGGTGATCTCATTTTAGAAGTTCAAAATGAGTCGGCAGAAGCAAACTTGTCTGCAAAACGATTTGAAGATGAAGTTGAGATAGAACTCGACGATGACATCGCGAATATTTTTGCCGCTTTAGAAGAGGGTGCAGACCCAACGCAACTCGGCGATGAATTCGCTACTGCTGCCGGTGAGAGTGGCTCAAGCCTAGTTAATAGTGGCACTATCGAGCGCGACGGCGAAGAGACGATCCCTGAAACCGAGTTTGTGACCAGTGGTTTCCAGTCACTCGGACTGTCAGAAACTCAAAGCCTGACTCTTCTAGAAGCATTCCGATCATTTACCCCAGAAAATAGCGCGCCTAATTTTACCGACTCTACTGGCTCTTTAGTTGGAGATACGCTCTCAATTTCAACAGACGAAGATACGTCAGTGAGTGGTCAGCTAGAAGCAACAGATGCTGATGGTGACGCGGTCACTTTCACACAAGGTCAAGCTCCTTCCAACGGTCAATTGGCTCTTGCAGCAGACGGCAGTTGGACTTACACACCTAATGCAGACTACAACGGCAGCGACAGCTTCACTGTAATTGTGTCTGATGGACAAGGTGGAACTGATACAATCACAGTTAACGTTGACGTTACCCCTGTCAACGACACCCCAACGATTGTTGATGGTAATGGTGACCCATTGGGTGATAGTGTCTCAGTGACAACTGATGAAGATACCGCAGTCAGCGGTTCACTTTCTGCTTCAGACGGTGATAACGACTCTTTAAGCTTCTCAAAAGGCAGCGATCCATCTAATGGTTCAGTAACGGTTGATGCAAACGGTAACTGGACCTACACACCAAACGCAGACTACAACGGTAGCGACAGCTTTACAGTCATCGTATCTGACGGCCAAGGCGGTACCGATACATTAACTGTGAATGTTGGTGTGACTCCAGTTAACGATACTCCGGCGATTGTTGATGGTAATGGCGATCCTCTAGGCGACAGCGTTGCAGTAACAACCGATGAAGACACGCCAGTCAGCGGCTCTCTCTCTGCATCTGACGGCGACAATGACTCACTGAGTTTCTCAAAAGGCAGCGATCCATCTAATGGTTCAGTAACGGTTGATGCAAACGGTAACTGGACCTACACACCAAACGCAGACTACAACGGTAGCGACAGCTTTACAGTCATCGTATCTGACGGCCAAGGCGGTACAGATACACTGACGGTGAATGTTGGTGTGACTCCCGTTAACGATGCGCCAGCATTAGTAGATGGTAATGGTGACCTACTAGGCGATAGCGTTGCTGTAACAACCGATGAAGACACGCCAGTCAGCGGCTCTCTCTCTGCATCTGACGGCGACAATGACTCACTGAGTTTCTCAAAGGGCAGCGATCCATCTAATGGCTCAGTGACGGTTGATGAAAACGGCAACTGGACTTACACACCAAACGCAGACTACAACGGCAGCGATAGCTTCACAGTCATCGTGTCTGACGGCCAAGGTGGTACCGATACACTGACCGTGAATGTTGGTGTAACGCCAGTTAACGATACCCCAACGCTTGTTGATGGTAATGGCGATCCTCTAGGTGACAGCGTAGCTGTAACGACTGATGAAGATACGCCAGTCAGCGGCTCTCTTTCTGCATCAGATGGCGACAACGACTCTCTAAGTTTCTCAAAAGGCAGCGATCCGTCTAACGGCTCAGTGACTGTCGATGAAAACGGCAACTGGACCTACACACCAAATGCAGACTACAACGGCAGCGACAGTTTCACAGTCATCGTCTCTGACGGTCAAGGCGGTACCGATACACTAACGGTTAATGTTGGTGTAACACCAGTTAACGATACCCCAACGCTTGTTGATGGTAACGGCGACCCACTAGGTGATAGCGTTGCTGTAACGACTGATGAAGATACCCCGGTCAGCGGTTCACTTTCTGCATCAGATGGCGACAACGACTCTCTAAGCTTCTCGAAAGGCAGCGATCCGTCTAACGGCTCAGTGACTGTTGATGAAAACGGCAACTGGACATACACACCAAACGCAGACTACAACGGCAGCGACAGCTTCACGGTTGTCGTGTCTGACGGGCAAGGCGGCACTGATACACTGACAGTGAATGTTGGTGTAACACCAGTCAACGATACTCCAACGCTTGTAGATAGCAACGGTGACCCATTAGGCGACAGCCTTGCAGTAACGACAGATGAAGATACGCCAATCAGCGGATCGCTTTCTGCATCTGATGACGACAATGATTCTCTAAGCTTTTCGAAAGGCAGCGATCCATCTAACGGCTCAGTGACTGTTGATGAAAATGGCAATTGGACTTACACACCAAATGCAGACTACAACGGTAGCGACAGCTTCACAGTCATCGTCTCTGACGGCCAAGGCGGTACAGCCACGCTGACAGTGAATGTTGGTGTGATGCCAGTTAACGATACTCCAACGCTTGTTGATGGTAACGGCGACCCACTAGGCGACAGCGTTGCTGTAACGACTGATGAAGATACGCCAGTCAGCGGCTCTCTTTCTGCATCAGACGGCGACAATGACTCACTAAGTTTCTCAAAAGGCAGCGATCCGTCTAATGGCTCAGTGACTGTTGATGAAAACGGCAACTGGACCTACACACCAAACGCAGACTACAACGGCAGCGACAGCTTCACAGTCATCGTGTCTGACGGCCAAGGTGGTACAGATACACTGACGGTCAATGTTGGTGTGACGGACGTGAACGATCCACTGAGCATCACCGTGGAGAG
>NZ_JCBDGU010000025.1:0-168728 GCF_059834255.1 Vibrio sp. R11-SG3-ISO9 | reverse complement strand
CTATGTAGAAAACGTAATTGGGCATATTGGCTACGAAACAAGGCCTACAGCTCGAGGAAAAGGAGTGGCTCCCTTTCTATTGGCGTGGGTTCGAGACAACGCCATCACGGAGTCGGCGATAGTCACGTGTTCAGTTGATAACCCAGCTTCTCAAAAAGTGATTGAGAAATGTGGTGGCGAATATCTTGGCAGTTATACCGCCGAAATAGAAGGGACGGTTAGGCGCTATCGCTTAACACAAGCTGCCTCTATGATGGAGAACTGATTCAATACGCTTGGTATTTGGTTTTGAGCGGCATATTACAACTATGACACAAACGTAATCCAGTCAGCACCGCTAAGCGCAACTAGACTTAACTTCGAAGCCTGCAATTCTGAGATGGATTGCAGGCTTTTTTGTGCTTGGTGACCTCGTGTGCTGAACCTAAAGGTGTAGAAACTTCATTTTGTGATTTGAACTTGCTTTTGTATTTATAAATTACTGATATTTCATAAATAATGGTGATAAAGTTCACCTCATATGCAACAGGTGTTTCTGCGTGAAAAATCGATCCAGATAGTAAAAAGGCATTCTATCCAAGGAGGTAGGGATGATAATCAAAAGAGATAATCAGCAATCATTACAAGATGGGAGCTTGGGTATATATGATGTAGCTGAACTCGTTGATAGCTTGAATTACCTCTCTTTTCCTCCTTCGTGTGACCCTGTTGAGGATTTTGGTGATACACACCAAGAGGTGCTGGAGCAAATGTTAAAGATGCAGGAATCTGCAAATCAACTTCATGCCAGAGGCGAGTTCTAATCAGTCGTACGCGCACAAAATGAAGAATATAAAGAATTTTCAATGAGCGTTGACGGAGTAGAGGTTGGTTTCCGTTTACTCAATGGACAGATATCTAGCCGCTGCGATGTAGAAAAATACAAAAAGCAGCTTTTTGAAATGGCAGATACCCTGAATGCCACTCTTTACGACAGTGTAGGTACCAAGGTCAAAAAGCAGAAGAAAGGTATCTTAAGTTTCTTAGGCTTATAGAATGTAACCACCATTGTCTGCGCTCGTTTTAGGCAAGAAAGCGAACAGCAGTGAATTTTAAAGAGGAGAATTTCTAAGTGAGAGTAGAGCCACAACTCGGTGACCTCGATGGAATTGCAACTAATCACCCAAATGTTGTTCAGCACATTGAATATTCAACTCCTGAACAACAGAGGTTAATTATGCCTTTGGCTAGCCCAGGAAGACGTTACCTATGTCAAATGATAGATCTGATCATTACGTGGGTAATATTCTTGTTAGTGTTGTCTTTGTTTAATTTTGTAGGGGCGTCTAGGGACCACACTGATTTGGTCTCAATTTCGGTGGCAGCAATTTATCTCGTCTTTTCAGATTCGTTACCACGAGGACAAAGTCTCGGAAAAGTCATTTTAGGAATGTCGGTAATCGACAAGGACTCTGGTAACTATTGCTCCATTTGGCAGTCTTTCGTTCGAAATGTCATGAATCCAATCATAGGTCCTATTGACGCGATATTTATCCTATCTAGAAAGCGTCAGAGAATCGGTGATTTAACAGCTAATACGATTGTCATTAGAAGATAACGCTCTAAAGGCCGAGTTATGAAAATGGTCATTATTTAAGTCGAATATATTGTTCGATTTTTGCTATATCCACAGAAATTAGTGTTCTAGCTAATTAAAAATTAAGAGTAACGATTAAGGTTTTCCATGAATAATATGAAGCTGATGCTTGGACCAAGCGTCTTCCTACTACTTGTGATTTTCTCAGTGATTTCGGCAGCTGTCGGAGCTCCAGCGATGCTAATGTATTTGTTGTTAGTCAAACTTCTATACGCTTTTATTGTGTCTATGGTTGTTGAGAACTGGAGAAAGAAAGATGTCGCGCTCGTTGAAACCTCCGAGACAAGATGGAGCGTTAACATAAACGGAATCCCTGTGAATGATGTAAGTAATGCGCTTTTTAACTTACATTTCAAGAATGAAAGGGACCTTCGTAGCGCTTTTTTAAAACTACTATTTCCAAAAGTTGTTGTAACAGTTGCATTAATGTTCATGGCATTCATAAACATTGTAGAAGCCTATCAACCAGGAGCTATTTCTCCTTTTATTGTCTTTCATGTAATCGTGGCATGTTATGTGACTTTTAAAATGACGAAGTTATTGGGTTTATTGGTCGGAATCAACGCCTCTAAGTGGTACTTACATAATCTTGATTTTGGTACCCATACTTATTACTCAGCCTATACAAAGCAAGATAACTCCCTTGAGCCCTATCTTGTAAAAGTCTTTGATTAGTAGGCGTATCGCCAATTTGGCCTTGTATTCAAATTTTTCCAATCCATTTACAAGCTATTTACGAACCCTTGTGGTGTCACAAATCGATGATGAATTTGGTCATAGATGGCGTAAAAAGTTGGTATCGGCGCTAGCGAAATCCTAATGTAGTGGCGAATTTTGAAGTGTTTTTGTTTTGTATCAGGAATCTGAATGAACGTCTGCTAGAACATATATTACGTTTATCCTGAGTCTTGTTTTGATGCTTATGAAACGCTTCAAGCTACTCATATATCGATATATTTATACCGCTTTAGGTCACTATCAAATAGGTTGAAACATGGATATAAAGGCAAAAATGCACAGCCAAGAGGTTTACTACTGTGATGACGTCGATCTGGTTGCCGAGCAAACACAGTGCTTAGAGGTGCTTTACGATTTTAATCACACTCGCCCGAGTGAAGGCGACAAGCGACAACAGATTATGAAGCAACTGTTCGCGGAAGTAGGGACGGATTGTTACATCGAACCGCCACTGCACGCGAACTGGGGGCGCCACACGCATCTCGGCAACAATGTATATGCGAATTTCAACCTAACGCTTGTGGATGACACAGACATATTTATAGGTGACAACGTGATGATTGCACCTAATGTAACCATTGCAGCAGGCACACATCCGATTAGCCCTGAACTGAGGCTCAAAGCAGCACAGTTCAATGTTCCAGTTCGCATCTGCAATAACGTATGGCTTGGCGCACACACGGTTGTATTACCAGGTGTAACTATTGGTGAGAATTCAGTGATTGGCGCTGGCAGTATCGTAACAAAAGATATTCCAGCTAATGTTGTCGCGGTAGGTAATCCTTGTAGAGTGCTACGAGAAATCAATGAAGATGACCGTGAGTACTACTATCAAGGTCGTCGTATTCCTGAAGAATTAAAGTAGAGCAAAGAAACAAAAATGCGGCTGGCGTTATCTCACTAAAGCCGTATTTTTGCCATAACAATGAATCAATACATATGGCACTTGTTTGGATTTTAAGTCATGGATTAGTCCCCACACAAGATAATAAATGGAGGCAACGTTGAAAGATTACAAAGTATACCTGTTCGACATGGATGGAACATTGGTTAACTCAGAACCGCTGAAAGGTAAGGCGCTTGCGATGGCATGCGCTGATTATGGATCGATCGTGGACCACAATATCTATAAAGGTGTGATGGGCGAAAGCTGGCAAGTGGTCACAGGGCACTTCTTTCATCATGCCCAAATTTCACCGGAGTTAACGGAATTTAATCGCTACTTTCGAGCGCACTATGAAGAGTTACTTAGAGTCAGCCTTGAATTGAATTCTGGAGCAAAAGAGTACGTAGAGGCGTTGAAGAAATCAGGTAAAACCTGCGGCGTCGTGAGCTCAGCAGCTACTTGGATGGTGGAAAATATTTTGGCGTCGTTGGAGTTAGAGAATCTTTTTGATCTAGTGATTACCCAAGAACACGTTACCAAGCATAAACCAGATCCTGAAGCCTATGTTCTTGCACTTGAAAAACTTAATGCCTCGCCAGAGCAGACCGTTGTGTTTGAAGATTCAAATGCAGGTGTTCTTGCAGGCAAAGCCAGTGGCTGCGATGTTATCGCTATTGAGCACGACTTTAATGGCAAGAACGATCTTAGTGGTGCTATCGCCAATATCCAATCATACAATGAGTTACATGAACAGTTGATGGTACCGAGTTAGTTGGAATCTTGTAACGCAAGGCGTTTACCTAACGGTGAACTGGATAGCACAATGATTTACTCAAAATCAGAGCCTTAGAAAAATACCGCCTAATGTCAGGCGGTATTTTTTGAGTTGTGATTAATTGTTCGCTGCGAGTTCAAGAGTATTATTAGTTGATTGACTTTCTACCTTTGGTTTATCCGTCACGACTTTCCAATCACCACCAAGTGACTTATAGACAGCAATCGCGGTATTGGCCGTTTGTAGTTTGGCGGCGACTTGTCTGTCTTGCATCATCTTCTGTTGGCGCTGCGCATCGAGTACGGCTAGGTAGTCAACAAGTCCTGCTTTGTAGAGGGACTTAGCTTTACTTACCGCTTTATCAACGGCGAGAGTTGCTTCGTCAATATGTTGCTGATTTTGTTGGCTTCTTCCATAAGCGAACAGTGTTGAATCTACCTCTACAAATGCGCTATCAACAGCGTGCTGATAGTTCAATGCGGCAGATTTAAATCGTGCTTCATTCATCTCTACCAGTGCTTCACCGCGTCCACCATCGAAGACATTCCAGCTTATCCCTGCGGACGCTGCCCAGCCAAAGGAGTCGCTGCTGGATAGGTCATCAAAACTTCCAGCGGTAACACCTGGCGTTCCGGTTAGGAAGAACTTTGGATAGCGGTTAGCGATACTTGCCCCTAGATCTTCGTTAATTGCTGCCATCTCACGCTCGGCAATTTGAATATCTGGGCGTCGCGTCAACAATTCCGATGGAAGCCCTGTAGGGATAACACCTTTAAGTCTTGGTAAGGTGAAGTCGTCTTGCAGTTGAATTTCTAGTTCAGTTAGGGAAGTGCCTAAAAGAACGGCCATTCTCTGCTTGTGGACCTGCTCTGCGATCTCAAGTTGAGGCGTGATGGACTGTGTCGCTGCGAGCATCGCTTTCGCTTGTGCCAAATCGAGCTCTGAACCATAGCCACTGCGAACAACTTTCTCGACTAAGTCTAGGGTCTGTTTTTGATCTTCGATGTTCTCTAAAGCGATTGCTTTACGTTCTTGGGCTCCTCGATATTGCAGGTAATTATGAATAAGATCGGCTGTCAGCAGAGTATTTAAGCCTGATTGCAATATCTCGGCTTGTTCGACTCGAATCGCTGCCGCTTCTGCTTGGCGGTCTATTCGTCCGAAGAGATCCGCTTCCCATGCGATGCTGGCACCAAGAAAACCACCATCATGTTGCGCCTCAAGCAGTGACATGCCCGTAGCAGACTCGACGGCATCTGATGCACCAAACACAGGGCCTAGCAGTGAGTCGTTCTCACTAAGCTGATAGTTGTAATAACCCGCACCGATGTTAACGGTGGGCACTTTGAATGACTCCACCACACTCTTATAAGAGTTAGCCATTTTGATGCGCTCAGCCGCCACTTTAAGCGTGGTGTTGTCGCTTTGTAGCTGAGTAACCAGTTGGTTTAAAACTGGGTCATTCAGTTGTAGCCACCAGTGTGATCGCGTTACTTGTTGGCTATCTTCCGAATAGAGATAGGTTTCAGCCATTGTAGTTTGTGGCGCTTGATAATCTGGGCCAACTGCACAACCATCCAACAACAAAGAGAGCGCGACTGGTGCTAGATTCCATGGTTTTTGTGAAATGAAAGACATCATGGCGCTCCTTATTGCTTAGCTTCAGAAAGAGATGCGTTTTCTTGTGAGAAAGAGCGAATCTCTTGAGTTCGATAAAAGATCTTGTACAGCGCTGGCATCACAAACAGTGACAGTACCGTTGCCGCGGCTAGCCCCCCAATGATGGTCGCTGCCATCTGGTCAAACAATAAGTCTGTAAGTAGCGGAATCATGCCGAGTGCGGTAGTTAATGCACCCATAGAAATTGCCATAGTTCGGTTTACGGTTGCTTCTTTAATGGAATCCGATAATGAAAGACCGTTACTGCGCTCTAGCTCAATTTGGTCCATAAGTACGATGCCATTTTTGATGATCATACCGGTTAGGGTGACCGCACCAATCAATGCCATGAAACCAAACGGCTTATCCAGCAGCAGCAAGCTAAAGGTTGCACCTGTTGCTGCCAACGGAAGAGTGGTTAGAATAATCACCGGTTGTTTGAAACCGTTAAACATGGCTACCAAGATGATCACCATCAGCAACATTGCTTTTGGTAGCTGTTTTAGAATGTCGCTAACCGCTTTGTGTTCATCGTAGTATTCGCCCCCCCATTCAAGCTGGTAACCTACTGGCAATTCAATGGCTTCAATTTGTGCTTTAACGTCATTTCTCACTGCCGCTGGCGTTGTGTATCGGCCAACACCTGCTTGAGCTGTAATAGTTTTGACGCGGTCTCTACGCCAGATCATGGTCTCTTCACTGGTCATCTCAAAACCATCAATCACCTGACCAAGTGGCACGCTGTGTAGGCCGAGTAGGGAATTGACGGGTAAAGTTTCAAGCGACTCTAGTGAGCGCTCGACGCCACGAACTTGGATTGTCACCAACTCATCATTGAGATTCATGCGGCCAATCGGCATGCCCTCTGAAGCACGCTTAAGGGCGAACGCAATGTCTGCGCGGTTGATACCTGCTTGACGGCTTTTTTCTTGATTGATGATAGGCTGTAGCACCTTGCTCTGTTGTCGCCAATCATCACGTACATACTTGGTATCTGGATGAGCTTCCAATATCAC
Source organism: Vibrio sp. R11-SG3-ISO9 (assembly GCF_059834255.1). NCBI lineage: Bacteria > Pseudomonadati > Pseudomonadota > Gammaproteobacteria > Vibrionales > Vibrionaceae > Vibrio > Vibrio sp. R11-SG3-ISO9. Next base: position 162,018 of record NZ_JCBDGU010000025.1, on the reverse strand, counting down.
TTTTGCTTGGTTTGACAGCTCGTGTAGTACTGCGATATCAGGTCCAGAAAAACGCGCCTCGACACTAAATTTGTCTGATGTCGCTAACTTCAAACCACGGAATCTTGGGTCTGCTTGTGGGAAGGTTTGAGCTAGCCATTTGTCGCCACGAGCAATGAGCGAACTTAGCGACTCGTAGTCTGTTGCGTTAATCAGAATCTGACCATAAGCTGGATCAAACGGTTCTGGTTCAATCGTTACTGAGAATCGAGGTGCACCAGCGCCGACATAGGTAGAGAGATCGACGACTTCTGGTTGCTCTAGTAACCAAGATTCGATTTTCTTCATATCGTCTGAAGTCTGTTCAACTTTCGCGCCATTCGGTAGCCAGTAGTCCAGGAACAGAATAGGGCGATCGGCTTGTGGGATGAAGTTGATAGCGATTTGAGGAATTGCTAGTGCAGTCACTGCGATCAATGGCAGTAATGCACTGAGAGCCTTGAATGGATTATCTACCGTCCAGTTGACGCTCTTGCGATAGAAGCTCTCTTTGGTTTGCTCTTTTTGCCGACTCGGCTTAATGAACATCCAACACATAAGAGCAGTGAAAGTCATAGCTACAAACCAAGACAATAGCAAAGACGATGCAATGATAAGGAACACCGAGCCCGCAAATTCAGCCGCATCCGTCTTTGAGAAAATAACTGGGCTAGCACCCATAATTGCGATGACTGTCGCACCAAGAAGTGGCGTGGCCGTCTCTTTAACTGAATCAATTGCCGCTTTCGTTCTATCGATGCCACGGTTGATTTTGACAATCATCATATCCGTAATAACGATCGCATTATCAACCAGCATACCCAAGGCAAGAATGAAGGTACCTAATGAGACACGATGTAGATCGATACCCGCCAAGTTCATATAGATAAGAGTCAGCAAAATAGTAAGCAACAAACTAGAACCGACGATAGTCGCACTCTTGATGCCCATGAAGATAGATAAGACGATAAATACAATCGCAACACTCTCTAGTAGGTTGTTTACGAAGTTGTCGATCGATTTTTGAACCTCGTCAGGTTGGTTAGCTACCGTCGCGATTTCGACACCAAGAGGGAGTGAATTTTGGAAGTCAGACACGATTCTATTAATGTGATCGCCCAGCGATACAACGTTCACACCAGAGACAGGGCTCATCGCTAGCGTTACAGCTGGCACGCCGTTGTAGCGGTTTTCCGTCATTGTAGGTTCTTGATAACCCATAGTGATATCAGCAATGTCGCCTAGGCGAATAAGACCAGTACCTAATTCACTGATTCCGCCTTTTAGCATCAGGTTTTTAATGTCGTCTATGGAGCCAAATTCACTGGATTGTTCGATGCGGATTCTCTCATTTGAAGTCGCAAACCGTCCTGCATCGAAGGTGGTGTTTTGAGTATTAAGCTGGTTCCAAACTTGGGAAATCGACAATCCATATTGAGCTAAGCGCTCATCAGGGATATCAATGTACACAACGCGTGGTTGCACGCCATGAAGCTCGACTTTTTTAATTCCGTCGACGGTCTTAATGCGACGCTGTAGCTCTTCTGCGTATTGGCGTAGCTCGTTTGGTGTCGCATCTTGGCTGTAGATTGAAAACAGCATGCCGTAGACTTCAGAGAACTCATCTTGAACCACACTGATTTGTGCGGTTGAAGGGAGTAGAAGCTTCATGTCAGATACTTTACGTCTAAGTAGATCCCATTCCTGCGGCAGAGCCTCTGAGTTCAATGACTCTTTAAGATCGACAAACACCATCGACATACCCGGGCGAGAAAGTGAACGCAGTCGATTAAGTGTGGCCATTTCCTGAAGTTTAGTTTCAACGGTATCAGTGACTTGTTGTTCTACCTCTTCTGCTGAAGCGCCAGGGTACAGGGTAACAACAACCGCTGTTTTAACAGTAAAACTTGGGTCTTCAAGTTTGCCGAGATCAAAATAAGAGTAGAGACCAGCGATCACACTGAGCGCAGTGAAAAAAAGCACAAAGGTGCGTTGTTTTATGGCGAAATCCGCTAAATTCATCACAGTTACCTACAGCTCTTTAACTTGGATTGATGGGAAGTGCTGACCTTCTTGAATGTATTGTGCACCACTCACAACCACGTAATCGCCGGCATTGAGTTGAGACTGAACACAAGCGTTCTGGTGGTTAAAAGAAACAACCGAAACAGGAACCGCGTGTGCAGTTTGATCCTTAATCGTGAATACGAGATCTTGTTGCAGTGGCTTTACAATAGCGGAGTAAGGTACACACAGAGTTGGTTGCGTACTGCCTAGGTCGGTAATTAGTGTTACAGCTTTTCCTGGTAACAACTCTTGATTCAGTCCATCTAGTTGGTAGGTCACCGTGTAGGTCTGTTTGATAGGGTCAGGCAGCGTAGAAATCTCAGTGACTTGTCCAGCGACAGAGCGCGCTTCTCCATACCAAGATATCGCAGCAAGTTGCTTCGGCTTGAATTGGTGAATCAGGTTCTCGGGTACATCGACTTCGACCTCTAACAAGTCAGGCTTATGCAGGGTAAATACTGAAATGCCCGGAAGAACTTGTTCATACTGATCAAAGTTAGACGTTGCGACCACGCCCGAGAATGGCGCGCGTAGTTGAGTGTATCGTAATGTATCTTTAGCACGGCGGATATTTTGTTCAACCACTTTGACTGCCGCTTCGCTGCGTTCATAACCACTAATTGCGCGATCGAGATTTACGTTAGCAATTGCGTCGTCAGCAATCGCTTGTTTTACGCGTGCCAGTTCGGCTTTTGCTAATTTGTGAGCTGATTTCGCTTCTAATGCACGAGCTTGTAGCTCTTCGAGTGCCACTTGATAATCATGCGGGTCAAGAGATGCGAGCGGTTGTCCTTTTTCGACATAGTCACCGGTTTTAACCAGTATTTTCTGAATGGTACCTGGGACACGAAACGCGACAGCGGCACTTTGTGCAGATTGTAGGGTACCCGTAAAGCGCTTAGCTGCCTGTTCGTTTGCAGTTTTCACTTTGATGACTTGTATTGGTCGTGGCTCTTTAGTTGGAGCTAAGGCCTGTGAATCATTGCAGCCGATTAAAGGTATTAAACATGCTGCGATGATGGAATGACGAAAAATAGTGTTCATGGATTGCTCCTATTAATATATAGGGCAATTCTATCTTTCTAATTTCGTTAGATAATCTGGGTTCAGTGTGAAACACTGTTACGCTAAATGAGACAATGCCTAGAGTTTAGGCAGTTCTTGTAATAGAAAGTCGACCAAAAGTTGAGAGGCGTGACTGAGCGCTTTCCGTTGTGGGTAGAGCAACCAAGCTTCTTCTTTTTGCAGTGTGTCGTTTGGAAATAGGTTTACTAGCGTCCCGTCTTTTATCTCTTGGCGTACCAGCAGTTCCGGCAAGAGCGCGATACCACGATGACGAATCGCGCCTCCTTTCACAAACCCGATGCTATCACTAACAATTGAAGGTTCGACGGTTACATTAATGTTGGCGATGTCCCACTGTTGATCAATATCGCCAGTTGGCCAGCGGAAACAGACAAATGGATAATTGGATAGCTCTTGGACGGAAACGGGTTGACCTTCTTTAGTAATGAAGTCTGGGCTAGCAACAAACACTCTTTGTAGATCCATTAGCTTACGAGCCACAATATTCGCGTCACTCAAGCGCCCTCCATGCATTGCAATGTCCAAACCTTGGCGATGCATATCGACAAAGCCGTTGTTGATGCTGCGAATGTCGAGTTCCACTTCAGGGTACATGTCCTGAAAGCGAAATAGTGTTGATTGTAAGATGTCACTGGTTTCTGGCAACAAGCCTATCTTAATTTTACCGTGAGGCAGTTCTGAAAGGTTCGATGCCACATGATTGGCTTTCTCTAATGCGCCGAGCGCAATCAGCAATTCTTTGTAATAGAGCTCGCCAGATTGGGTAAGCGATAAACTACGTGTGGTTCTTATGAAAAGTTGGATACCGAGAGATGCTTCGAGGTCGCTGATTCGTCGGCTCACATTACCTCTAGGGAGGTCTAACGCATTCGCTGCAGCGGTAAAGCTGCCGAGTTCAACAACAGTGGTAAACAGTTTCAGGTCTTCAATTTTCATTTGCAAAAGGTGGGTAGTCTAAGTCGCTGATTAGGGTACACCGTTTATGTTTTGAGTTTTGTGAATAAAGTTCATAAATGTAGAAAGCCCAACGCAATGACACGTTGGGCTTTGGCCTTTAATTTATGAGTTCATCAAATCATTTTGTTAACGACCACGACCATCCACCATAACGATAATGGTCTTACTGATAATCGACAGGTCGGCAATGATCCATGACTTCATTGAGCATAAGCTAAGTGCGTAGCTGTGGTCGAAACCGACCTTGCGTCTTACGTCTTCAATACAAGTGTCATAACCTTGGTTAACTTGAGCTAAGCCAGTAATACCTGGCATCACACCATAGGTACGGTCTGCAAAGTACGGAATCTCAGTTTCAAGTTTGTTGTAGAAAGTAGGACGCTCTGGACGAGGGCCAATCAACGACATATCGCCTTTTATAACATTGAACAGCTGTGGCAGTTCATCGAGACGGGTCTTTCTCAAAAAGCGACCGACAGGAGTAATACGAGGGTCATTCTTCGTTGCCCAAACGGCACCAGATCGTTGTTCAGCATCTTCGTACATACTGCGGAACTTAAGGATTTCAAATATCTCCATCTTTTCTGGTGTCGATTTTCCTACGCGTAGTTGGCGGTAGAAGACGGGCCCTTTAGACGTCATCACAATCGCAAGAGCAATAATTGGGAAAACCGGAGAGAACAAAATAATCGCAAACATGGACGCAAAGAAGTCAAAGCTACGTTTAGCACGAGAAATTTTGTTTTGGTAAAGCATTTGTTGGTGGTCTTGAGTAAACATAGTTGATCCTTAACGATTGACTCGTGTCCAAGGGGTATTCTCTAATCCAATTAGGTAACGGATACCGCCAACGAAGTTGGCGTAATGTCCCACCACAAGATAAGAAATTAACGAAAGAGGTTTGATGCTCAGTTTCTTTGGCAATAAATACCCAACGATGCCAAGCGTATAAACGGCGATTTGTGCCCAGAATAAAAAGTTAAATAGAAAGTAATCACGTAGGAAGAATGAGCACACTAAGCTAACAATCATTAGGTACGGGGTGAGTAGTCTTAACCCTTTACCGGAGAAGAAAGCAAATGCTATCCCTTTGAATTTTGGGCTGAATAAACTAAACAGCTCAATGGCTTGCTGCATGTTCCCCGCCGAGATTCGTAACCTTCTTTTGAAATCAGCTTTGGTATTGGTCTCTTCTAATTCCAGAGCTACCATGCGTATTTCGTACTCGGCAGTGTAACCCTGTTTGACGATTTGCATTGGTAGAATAAAGTCATCATTAATTGTGTTGCTAGGCAGTGGAGTGAACAGGCTTGTTCTAAATAGATAGAACGCACCGTGTGAACCTAAACTTGAGCCGAATGATGCTTCACGCTCTTTAACCGCTGTTTGGTATTTCCAATAAACATCTTCACCCTGATTACCCGTTGGGCAAAGTTGATAAGTCGCGTTTACAACACCTACTTCTGGATTCTTAAAATGTTCGCCTGCGATCAGCAACGCGTCTAATGATATTAATGCCGACACATCACTCAGAGCCGTAATGTCCGCGTCGATGTTCGCGATCTCTTCGTTAACGGTCGCTACTTTGCCACGATTAACTTTGTGATCATGGATCTCGAAATAGATGTCACTGCAGATTGCTTCTTGAATCGCCATCTGAGCTTTCTCAACGGTTTTGTCTGTACAGCCGTCGCAGGCAATCACGACTTTTAACTTATCCTTTGGGTAGTCGAGAGATGCGAGGTTGCGAATTTTGTCCGCAATCCAAGCTTGCTCATTGTATGCCGGAACTAAGATAGTCACGGTTGGTAGCGTACAGTCTTGTGCTTCTGCTTTGTAAGCACGTTGGTTTTCATGCACAGGCTGCTTAGGATGACGCTTTGCATACCAACGAAGCAGAATTGGATAACCTGCATGGTGATACACGATGAGCATTCCGGCCAATAAGCACAGGGTAGCGAGTACAATATCAATCATACGTAGCTCTCCTCTGACAGCTTGTTATAAGAATCCACCATGTCGCTGATGTTGAAATTCTCAAGTACATAGCGACGAGGGTTAGAGAAGTTTTCTAACGTGTCGTTTTGTGAGGTCTTGAATAACGAGTAAGCCAAATGAGGAACGTTATCTGCTTTTACTAAATGGCCAGTTACAGGGCAGAGCGTCTCTTTTACCGCTCCTACATCCATGGCAACCGTTGGAATGTTGCAAGCTTGAGCCTCTAGGGAGGAGAGTGGTAAACCCTCTGAGCGTGATGGAAGACAAAACACATCCAGCGAGTTGTAGAATGAGACCATGTCTTCGACCAATCCGAGGAACATGACACGGTCTGACACATTCAATTTTTTAGCAAGTTGCTCAAGAGCCTCCCTTTGAGAGCCGTCTCCGGCAATCGCGACTTTAATACGCTTTGGAATCAGAGGCAGTGCTTTGATGAGTTGATCTTGTCCTTTCACCCCTTCTAATCGGCCAGCACAGCCAACGATGAAGTCATCTTCGCCTAAGTTAAACAGATGACGACACGCTACTTTAGAAGTCGGGTGGAATTTTTCACAATCAATACCGTTGCGTATTGTTGTGATATTTTTGTAGGAAAATGCAGAGCATAGTTGGTTATAAACCTTGGCTGCGTCTGCGACTAGCATAGGTTTCGCAAATTGAAGAGCGATTGCTTGTAAACGTCTTCTTTTGGCATTTTTAAGATGCCAAGCATCATGCTCTGTATGGATTCGATAAGGAACACTACAAAGGCGAGCAGCATAGCCCGCGTAAAGAAGAGGACCGATATGGTGGGTATGAACCACATCTGGCTTGATGCTGCTAAATGCCTTAATGAGAGAGAGCAGAACGTTAAATTGCACGCCTGGCTTTTTGTCTAAAAAAACAATTTGAGAGCGGTACTGTTCTAGTTTTGGCCAGTTGTTAATTGAGGAATCACGTTGTCCTTCTAAGCTCACGATCAAAACTTGATCCTTTGGGTCTGCTAGACGAAGCAGGTCGAGCGTTAATGTTTCCAGCCCACCGGGTGCGAGGTGCTGAACGACATGAATGATTTTCTTTCCTTGTGCTTTCATGTGGTACTCCGCTGTAATTATTGTTAGTAAGTGGGTAAACGAGGGTTGTGAGATTTCCTATTACTCTCAGCTTTGAATTTTGCGTTGCTATATACCTAGCAGGTCGCGTGCCAAAAAAATACCCTAATAAATACATGTGGTTAGGTGTTGTGGGTTGGTTTTTGGCTCTTATTCTCAAATTGAAAATCAAAACGCTTATTGAGAAATAGCTTCGTGAGAAACATACTGTTGAAAATGGATTTGCGACAAATCGAATAGAAATAGAAACGAATAAAAAAACCACCAGTTGAAGCTGGTGGTTTGGTTTAGTGATTTATCAAGGAAACTAGTTCATGTTGGGGATGACTGTAATCACAGGAACTCCCAACACTTGTTCAACTTGAGCGCTCCCTTTCACTGATGAATCGAACAACTCAAACAGTATTGCTAAACCTATCCCAAACCCGATCCCTGCAATCAAACCAGCAATGACAAAGATGAATGAAGGCATGTTGGATGGGATGCTCGGCGTGTAGGGCAGATCTATGATTTTGACTCGCTTGTTCTGTTCAAAGACACCCAAAGAGCCAGTAAGCTGGGCCATTTCATAACGTTCAACTAATTCGTCGTACAGCTGGCGCTTGATCTGAACGTCACGTTGTAAGCGGTACATCTCCTTCGCATTTTGGCCAAAATTGTTGGCCTTGTTTTCTAGCTCAAAGATCATTGTTTTTAAGCTCTTAGTCTCTTCTTTTAATGATTCAAAACGCGCACGAACCAGTTGCAAGCTGTGTAACTGTGTTACTAACAGGGGCTGTAGTTCTGAGACGTCGTTAAAGGTGTTACTACTGGCAATGTCCCAAAGCTGGTCACTATTCATGTTAGGTTGCTTCATTTCGAGCAAGGTTTTGCGTTCGCTCTCTAGTCTGTCTAGCTCACGTAACTTTGCTTGTACGGCACTGTGCTTGTTGGTGTACTTAGCTTGAAGTAGGGTAAGCTCACTACGGATATCGATAATTTGGTCTTCAATTTTACCAATTACCGGGTTAGTGCGTGAGAGTTGCTGATCCATGGAACCTAGGCTTTTCTTAACGCCAGCCATTTCGGCTTCCTTCTCAGACAGGCTCTGTTTGAGTGCCGCTAATCGGTTGAGGCTTTGGCTCTGAATCTCTGGAGTCGATTCGATATTGTCGTTGCGATAAAGCGCTAGTGCTTGCTCTGCATCGTCGAGTGCTTCGCGACGTTTTTCAATATGAATAGCGAGAAAGTTACTCGAGTCTTCAATGGAGGAACGTTCAGGAGCAAGTAATTGAGCGATAAAATGCTCACTGACAGACTTGAGAGTCTCTTCCATTCTGTCTGGGGTATTGCTAGTTAGGCTGATTTTAAGAAAGTCTTTGCCTAACTGTGTCACCATTAGTCGTTGCGACAAGTCATTAATGATCTGTTCTTGCTCGATACTCGACATATTTGAGTCTATTAGCTCAAGATCTTCTGCCACTGAATAAAGAACATGACGACTATGCAGCAAGGTTTTTAGAGCGTTGATACGATCTTTGAGCATGGTTGATACTGCGATGTCTTCTAGAAACGGGTTCATCTTAGCGGTTTCTTGAATCAGCATACTAGTGTGCGAGTCGTATTTTTTAGGCGTAAGATTTGCAACCAATAAACCCACAATCGGTAGTATCAGCATCGGAATGACAATCACATAGCGTTGTCGCCATGCACCATAAAGTATCTGTAGCAATCGGGTTTTTAGATTATTCATAACGACTCCAAAATAGAGTGAACAATCTCACCGCGAGTTTCCCAACTCTCTTTTTCTACGATCGTTGGAGAAACAGAGCACGATTGGCGAGCGTGAGTTAAGGCTTGCGATGCCTGTTCAGCGTTATTCACGGTAGTCACATACTCTTGATAAGGCTTGAGTGCAGGAAAAGGGGTAGTCACAATCGGTGTTCCAGCTGCGAGATACTCCATGAGTTTTAAAGGGCTGCAAGCTCTTATCTGTTCGTTGTCGACAAATGGTAACCAACTCACATCCCAGTGCTGTGAATAACTCGGTAACTGATGATGTGCTCTTGGACCAAGATAGAACACGTTACTGAGTACCGGCAGAGCAAGCTGCTCTAGTTCGTTAGGACCAATGAAAACGAAGTCCCAGTCCGGGCGTGCTAACGCCGTTTTTTCGATCAGCTCGTAATCAAGCCATTGAGATAAACTGCCGTAGAAACCTGCGATTGGACGATGATGGCTTGGCAAATCTGTTGCGCGTTTTGCTGGGTTAGAAAAGAGAGCAAAATCTACCCCATGTGGCAATAAGTGGGCTTTTTCAGAAGGGAATTTATCCATTAGCTTCTGACTAGCTGCAAAAATCACGTCAGCTTTTTCTATTAGAGCCTGTTCGTGTCGAGCGACGCAGTTGTGATCAACGCCGGCGAGCGCCGAGAAGTCATCTCCGCAGTAATAGACGACATGGGTTTCTCCCAAATGACCGCACAAGTCAGCAGCAGTTGGTAGGGAAGTCCAAAGTACTGGGTTTTTCATTCCCAACTTCTTAATAACAGGCTTTAGCTGAGCTAACATTAGTTCTTTAGCAAGCTTTCTAGCGATTAAAGAACGTGGCGCTGGTAAGGTCTTAAGATTAACCACAGTAATGTTGTCGAATGCTTGCTCGGGTAACATGTTTTGCGTTTGTGCGTTACTTCTTCCTACTAGTTTGTTCAATGCACGAGTGATGTCTTTTAGGTTTAACTTTGGTTGTCTTAAACCTATCGAATTAACCCATAGAACTTTATGTTGTTTCGCTAAATGACGAACTAAGTGCTGCGTCGATGACGGTAATCCACCGAAGTCTTCCCCGAAAACAATCAAATCACGCATGACGACCTCCTTTGTGTTCTTCAATATCGAACACAGTTGGCTCGCTTGGAATACTGCCAACGATGCGTGCTGGGTTGCCCGCAACAATTGAAAGTGGTGGAACGGATTTGGTTACGACACTTCCCGCAGCAACCACACTGCCTTCGCCGATGGTTACTCCACCTTTTACAGTGACATTGGTGCCCAGCCACACGTCTCTTTCAAGAATGATATCGCCAATCTGTTCCGGATCGTCGCCTTCACCGAGAGCACGACGTCGTGCATCAAGAGTGTGACCCGAATAACCAAACAGGAACGCGCCACTTGCAATACGCACATTGTCAGAAAGAACAACGCGGCGTCCAACCGCAATTGTCGATTGCCAACCGACATCAACGTTATCGCCAATTTCTAAGGAAGGTTGGCTACCATCAGCAGTCGGTTGGCTACAACCTGAAAAAGTCGTGTGGCCTGAAATACGACATTCACTGCCTACGTTAATAGTGAGAGGGCCACTTACAAACGGTAAACCGCCATAAAGGTATAGATGTTTACCACAGCGATTTAGACGACCTTTAAAAGCGGGTGTCCAATAGAAGAAGCGAGTAATACCTGAAATGACACCCGAGATACTGCGGTGAACATGGTATAGGCATTTACTGGCAAATTTAGGTACTGGAAGCTCGGCATTGCGTATGTCTTTCAAAATGAAAAACAGATTACGAATATGAGAATTAGGATGAAACTTCAACCAAGTCTTAAATTGATGAACTGATACTGACGTCATTTTGAAATCTCCATTTTTTGTTTTAATGGAGTACTTTCATTATATGTGCCATATAAATAGTTATTAATTTTCAGTTACTTAAAGTTTCTGTTTGTTTGGTTTCTCATTTTGACATTCAGTTTGGGATATATGAGAAACACAAACCGTCAATGCAGAAAGGATATAAATAGGCCAATTGAAGCCTTGAGTTAGGAAGGTACCAGACACAATTGTCCCGATAAGTCCGGCATAAACGGCGAACGCCGAAGAGTAGAGGATTGGGTTGACTGAATTACCATCGTCTTTGATTTGTGTTAGCGTTTTGCGCGCAGTGATGAGCAAAGAGCCAATCAAGATGATAAATACGGTTAAACCAAGGAAGCCCGTTTCGGCCAGTACCCCAAACCAAGTACTGTGTACTGCATGATTGAGGCCATCCCAATGTGGGCTGTAGAAAAAGTAGTTTGAATAAAAGTTGTTTAATCCGACCCCTGTTAGTGGATTATCGAGCGCCATTTTAAACGCTGCTTCCCAAGCGTACAGGCGCCCCATAGCCGACGCATCGATACCGGCTTCTGCAGCACCGCCGGACGCTCGATCGGATATGCCAGCAGCGAAGTAGAGTCCAACCGCTGCAATAGCGCCTAAGCTAATTAAAGTGACCTTTGAGCGAATGATGCTCAAAGCGAAGATTCCGAGAACAGCAATCGAGCCTAGAAGGCCGCCGCGGCTTTGTGTTGCGATAACTGCATAAAGAAGGATGATACATGCAGCTGCTCCGATGAAACGGTGCATTGTGGGTATGCCTTTCGTTGTCGCTTGGCTGATCGCAAAGGCCATAGGGAACATGAGTACAAGAGCGAGATCGTTTGGGTCACCGAGCATTGAGCCAATGTCTCGGCCAATGGTGACACGAGTACCTTCAACAAGACCAATTCCATTGATGGAGTTAGAGATGGCGATGATGCCAATTAAACAGCCCGAGAAGATAATGATAGTCGACGTTTTAGCGAGTTTATCCATGCTGTTTACCAGCCAAACAATCGCGAGTGTCATCACCATGATCTTCCAGTAAATCCCTTTAAACTCTTGGATAGCAACCCCTCGGTTCGAGGCAAATACCAGACCAATTGTGACAAGTAACCAAAACAGTGCTAACCACGATAGTGAGCGGTGCCAGTAGGTCTTAAGTTCTTTGCTAATAAGCGTGTGCCACATCAAAGCCGATAAAGCTCCAAGTGAAAGAAACAGAGGCAGTTTAAACGCGTAAAGTTGGGGGATGGCTTCATGGATGCGGAAAAATGAGAATACGACGAACAAAATCACCAGCCAATAGGTTTTGTTGATAACAAACAGGGCACCTAATGGGATGAAAGCTAAGCAAATTGCAACGATCGGGTGTGGGACTATATACCAAACGCCGCCCATCAATAGGCACAGCATAGATACTGTGACAATTGAAGGTAACTTGTGGGTGGCGTTAGTCATAATGAAAATCCTGTGTGCTGAAATAATGTTCTAGCAAGGCTTGTGCCCAGCTAAGATTCCCAATTTGCCAATAAGCTTCTGTCCCAATGCTTGAACGTTATGCCTTACTGCTTCAATTCGATAAGCGGGCAGACAACATATAACTGGAGCAATGACTGCCATCGCTAGGCAGAACCAGACATTTTGTATAGAGAGAGCTAACAACAGACACAGTACTAGCACGTTAAACTCAAAGAGGAACAGTCCAAGCGAATAAGGTAGATGAGTTAGCCTTTGACTGTAGATAAACACAACGACAGCTTTAAACGCTTGAGCGATACATAAAGCGCCAATTATCCCCCAGACACCAAAGCCACTTAGTAACCACATCATGCTGAGACCAATTAGAGTGGCGCTTACCGAAATCCATAGCTGTAATCTGGTGGCTTTACGATGAAGAATGCCGATATTGAGCAGTTCCGCGACCTCCTTGAACCAAGAAAACAGCAACGTTCCCAATACAAGTTGAGCCGACAATAGATAGGTTTCTGGCAGTGCTAACAAGATGAAAGCTTTGGCTGCGAATGCGACGCCTACAGTGAGTAGAGTGATGTAGATAATTCCAAGCTGGGTAACCTCAACGGTTTTACGGCGACCTTGATTCGCTAGCGTATTGAAACGTTTTGGCATCCACCACATTCCAAAAGGCTGAACCAAGATACACATGGCAAACGAGAACTTAATCGCAATCGCATATTGTCCAAGGGTATCTAGGTTGGTGGAGTAGGCGACGAAGAATCTTTCTGCACCGTTTAAACCAAAACCGATTAAGCCAGTTAGCATCAGTGGCCAACCGTAACGAAGATACTCTCGAAATGCAGAGATATTGGTGAATGTGAGTTTAAAGCGATTGATAATAAGCAGTGCAGTGATTTGGAAAATGTAGGTGACCACGCCGCACATTAAAATTTTCTCAACACTCGGGCTAGAAAATAGCACACCAAGAATTAAGCTGATTTGTAGTAGTGTTGAAGCGACACTGATTGCTAGAAACGTAAAAGCTTTGTCCTGCATTCTCAGCCACGCGGTAGATAAACCGATAACGCCTTCAAGAGAAGCACAAATTAAAATGAGATTGAGTTCAGTGCGGCTTGCAAAGGCAAATTGGTCGTCAAGACCACTATTGATATAACCAAAAAGAACAGCAGCCAGAATCAAAGAAACGCCACAGGTGAGGGAGAAGATTTCACTCGCTTTCAAAAAACGTTTTTTAAAATCACTCTCTTCTCCAACAAAACGGTAAAGTGCCTCATGCAGAGCAAATGTCACAACAATCCCCGCTACCGCACCGATAGAGGCTAACAGGTCTAATCGACCAATTTGAGAAGGGGCAAGATAGTTGGCGATAATCGGCAACATAATTAGAGCCGCGCCTTTGCTTATGACCAATCCGATGCCGTAGGTCAGCATATTTATTAGCGGCGATGGCTGACGTAAAGACTTAATCATGAGATGTCTCCAACGAAGCCATTGCTGGTTTAGTCTCAGCTTGTCCGCGCATAGCAATACAAATCGAAGCGTAACAATGCTCCGCTCGATACTGTTTCGCTATATCTAAACTTGCCTGTGATAAACGTTGACGAAGCTGAGGGTCGTCAATCAACGTTTGGACAGCTTCATACAGTGATTGTGGATCTTGTGGAGCGAACTTTAGGCAATTGACATTATCTTCAAGGACTCTATCCCAATAAGCGCCATCGCTTGGAATAACGACGCACAGCCCAGCGGCTAGGCTCTCCAAAACAGACAAGCCAAACGGCTCGTTGATACTGGTAGACACAAAAATACCTGAACTTGCGCGGATTTGGTCAAGATTGATAGGCGCATGGAACAGCTTAGTGTACGTACTTTTTGTCGGTAAACTGCTTACACCTAAATGTGTATTTTGCGGTGTGATATAGCAGATATTGGTATTCCAGGGCGTTGTCTGACTAGCAATGTTTAATGCTTCATTGAGTGTCTCTAATCCTTTCCATTTAAGTAGAGAAGCAGCCCAAAAAACGTCATTTAATGTTCCTGTGCTTTGAGTTGGCCAATTCGCTTGGGTCAAACCATTAGTAAAAGACTCAAATCTAGCGCTCTCAAGAACAGCACGAGTCATGATCTCAGCTTGTTCAGAGTCATGAGCCTTAGAAAAATAGCAGCTAAGAGCAGCGCGTATTGAATCGATGCTTGAAGACAGGTAGAAGACCGAATCAGCGCGAGTAAAGCAATAGCCTATAGAACGGGAAAGTCCAACAGGGCCATGAACCAACTGTATGATTGGCATTCTCCAAACCCATTTCACGATGTAGAGCGCCATATCGATCCCTGGGTTTGAGGCACCAACGGTGTAACTGATGCGTGGTAGACGAATAACTGTGGCCATCAGGATCAAGGCTAACACTAACTGAGCAACCCAGTAGCGAACCCCTTGAGGTACCGTAAGAAAACCCCAGTTGGGTAGAGTAATAATTCTCGCGTTGAGCTTGCTTACTGCCGTTCTCCAAGATTTAGGATCAGCGGTAACAATTGTAAAACTTACATTGTCATCAGCTTGCTTTTCAATTGACTCGTGAGTGGTCATCAACATTTCGAGGGTCGCTATTTTAGAGCCGCCCGCAAAAGGAATTGGATCGTAAATTAAGCCGTGTTTTGCTTTGTCGTTGGCGTTTCGGGTCTTAGTATTCATCGTATGTCTCCAACCTGTTAACGTTAATGAAATGCCCAGCGGACAAGCGGCTTTAAGCCATTGAGTAGGGAAGATGAGTTATTTTTGCGGATAACTTTGCTGTATAGGCGTTCAAATTGTTGTGTATTAGCTTCAACGGTGAGTTTCGAGTGCGATAAATGATATAGCTGAGTCGATAGGTCAGTACGTAAAGCCGCGTCTGACATTAATCGAGTCATCTGGTGGCACATTTCGTCAATCGGGTTGCTTGGGTCAAATAAGAGGCCAGTGCGATTGTGTTGGATGAATTCAGGAATACCGCCAACCCTTGGTGCGATAACAGGAAGCTTGGCTAATCCAGCTTCCGCGAGTACTAATCCAAAGGCTTCATAGCGAGCACCGCTAATGAATGCGTCGACGTCGCTGCAAAGCCAATCTGCAACATCTTCTCTTTCGCCAACAAAATGGACCTTACAGCTTAGGTCTAAATCGTTCACGAGCGCGACTAGGTTGTCTCTGTCTTCACCATCACCAATCACAATAAGATGTGCATCTTTGTCGCTCTGAATTCGATTCAATGATTGGATAATCAAATCGACGCCCTTTCTAACAATCAGAGAGCCAACAGTAATAAATACAAAGCTTGACTGTGGGATGTTGAGTTCCGCTCGCACGTCTCTATTTATAGTTCGATGTTGGATAACGCCATTGTGAATGACACACAGCTGATCTTGTGGGTAGCCATCATCAAGAAGGCCTTTACTAATATCATGACTTACACAAGCGATGTTTGGAGAAAGGTGCAAACCTAAAGTAAAGCGATCTCTCAGTTGATAGTCACTGTGAAGTTGAGTTACGACAGGGACGCCACATAACTTGGCGGCGATACACATCCATTGGCATGGAGCGCCGCTATTAATGTGAACAATGTCGATTTCGTGCTGCTTGATAAGAGAGACAGCTTGCTTTAATTGCACGCCCCACTGGTAAAGGTTGAACCTTGGTGCGCTCCAGCCGAGAAGCAGTTTAAAGGGGGTATAAACGGTAGGGATGGACTGCTTCTTGAAGTGTTCTGTCAACGGTTCACAATTGCTCCAAACGACTGGTCGAAACTTTGCATTATTCAAGCTCGCAATCAGATTGATTAAACATGCTTCGCTTCCACGAATCCAGTTATCACCGTAATGTACAAAGAGTATGTTCTTGTAATTGTTCATTGCTAAGCCTCACTGACTACCAATTTAAAGACGTTGTCCCTTTGCGGGATAAATTGTTTGTATAGAGTGAACATAGCAAGCGGAGTGCCAGTATGATTTTTGCTTTAACTGTTTGATTTTTAATGACAGGTTATTGGGCTTATCAAGCAAATGTCAATTTGAGAATCAGATTGATGAGTTATTTTTGGATAAGAAAGTCGTATCCTATTTTGAGAAAGTGTGCTGTTTAGTCGAGAGTGAGAATCTCGTTTTGAGAATTAAAGTCCGTAGCACTCTAGTAGTTGCGGGATGACAGCTTGCGGTGAGTATGTCTTGTGAATGGTTTCGATTGCTTTTTGGCTGAGCGTTGTTCTTTCATTTTGAGAGAGAGATAACCAACTATTTACGCATGCTTCGAGTTCTTTTGGATCATTCGCCAGATAGCCACTCTCCTCGTGATTTATGAGTTGGGGTAAGTTACCTACAGCAGTCGCAATGACAGGAACGCCGAGTGACATTGCTTCTAATGCAGACATTGGCAAACCTTCATATCGCGATGGGATAATCAGTACGTCGATGCTACTCCATACTTTTTCCATATTTTGCTGATGACCATGAAAGGTACAGTTATCAACTTTGCGTGATTCCAACTGTTCGCGTTCAGGACCATCTCCAAACAGGTGAAAGTGATGGTCAGGAAACTGAATAGCTAAATCTATAAATCGGTCGGCCGCCTTTTCGTGACTTAAGCGACCTACGAAACCAAATCGGTATGAGCTAGAGCTAAACTCAGGAGAAGGTTGATGTACCGGCATACTCACAAAGTTGTTGAGCATTGTCGTGGTGCTAGGGATCTTTTCCTTAATCTTATTACTCACCACTAATGAGTGGCTAGATAGGAAACTTGTGTATCGGTCGAGTGCGTCGTAGAACCATACGCGGCCCCTTGGTGTTTCCCCTGCGTGATAAGTCGATACTTGGTATAAGGAAAGGCGAGGGTAAAGCAGCTTTGTAAGCTTGCCAATGATACTGGATTTGTAACCGTGACAATGCAGCAGCCTTGGTTGGTACGTTTCGATTGCATGACTAAGCTGAGTAACTGATGAACCATCAGTCGTCGCTAAATCTTGCAGAAACGAGAAACCGATTTCAGATTTCTCAAGGCGTTCAATAATGGGAGGGGCTGGAGAGTAGCGTGTGAGTAAGATAATGCGCACCTGTCGTTGATGCGCTTTCAATCCTTTGGCTAACTCCAAAACGTGAGTTTCAATCCCGCCGAAGGTTTGGCTGTCGAGCAACAGCCAAATCTCATTTGGTTCAGTATCTAACTTTTGAGAGTGCTTAGGCTTGGTTGTACTCATCTTCAGCTTCCCATGCCTGCTTCTTACGATATACCGTAGAAGGACTAAGCTCTAACAGCACCGCAGCATTCAACACGTTACCATCACAGTGGTTGATCGCATTTTGAATCGCTTCTCGCTCAATCTTCCACATTGGGCGAATGCTGCCATCACCATTGGTAAGAGCAGGGCCGCTACTCTCAGTTGCTGCCTCAATTTGCTCTGGGGTCAATGGCGCAGGCTTGGGAACCGGATCTGCTACGGTTTCTTGAACAGGTTCGACGCGCTTAATAGGCGTTACGACCTTGCTTCGGCCTCCCGCACCATTAATCGGCGCAGGGATCATCTCTTTGGTCACACTGGTTTCGTTATTAAGGACCACAATGTTGCGAATAATGTTCTGAAGTTGGCGGACATTACCCGGCCAAGGATAGTTCTTAAGTAAAACCTGGGCTTCTTTATCTATTGATTTGAATTTCTTGCCGTCCTGTTTCGCGTAGATTTTCAGGAAGTGCTTACATAGCGTGACAATGTCACTACCACGTTCTCGCAAAGGTGGCATCTCAATAGGTACAACGTGAACACGGTAGTAGAGATCTTCTCTAAAGCGACCTTCTTCAACCTCTAATAGGGGATCACGGTTAGTCGCACAGATGATTCGCACATCTACTTTAACTTCGCGAGTCGCTCCTAGTGGGGTAAATGTACCTGTTTGTAAGAATCGCAAGAGCTTCTTCTGCATTTCGAGTTCCATTTCACAGAGCTCGTCGAGAAATAGGGTACCGCCATGCGCTTGCATCGCAGCGCCTTTTCGATCTGTTGTTGCGCCAGTAAATGCCCCTTTAACGTGACCGAAGATTTCACTTTCCATCAGATCTCGAGGAATTGCACCGCAGTTGATTGCAACGAATGGCTTGTCGCGACGCTGGCTCTCTTTATGGATGGCTTCGGCACACACTTCTTTACCAGTACCGCTCTCACCATTAATGAACACACTCGCAGTGGTTGGGGCTACTGAGTCGATCGTTTTATATACGGCTTGCATCGGTAGACATGAGCCAATAAAGCCTTGGAAGGCCTCGCGGTCAAACTTGCTCTTAATGTTTTCCACTAAGTTCTCTAGTTTCGCGCGTTTAAGGTGCAGCTGTACCGAGGTTTTCAAGCGTTCGGCTTGGATTGGCTTCTCAAGAAAGTCTTCCGCGCCCCGCTGAATTAGGCTAACGGCAATGTCTACTGAACCATGAGCGGTAGCAATAATTACAGCCGTTGGAACTTCATTTTCTGTAATCCAATCTAGTACCTCTTCACCCGACATATCAGGTAGTTTAAGGTCAAGGATAACCAGTTGCGGCGTGTGACGCTCTATAAAGGTTTTGGCTTCTGCTCCCGTCTCGACGTGAAAAATGTCATAGGGCTCATCTTTTACATACTGTTTGTATAAAACAGCTAATGAAGTGGAGTCTTCAACTAACAATACTTTAGGGCGCATTGTGTTATTCCTTTTGAATCTTGTCCTAACCAAACGTCAATCTTTGCGTTCTGTACTTGATGTCGTTTTGTATCTTCTTAATCAGACATTGGTTTTTAGCCGAAACCGAGTTCTTTTCGCGCTATCAGCGCCTCTATCGAATTGTCCGCTAAAGCAAGAAGTTCATCGACGCGTGTGAATGCGAGCTCTGTTTGTTTCTCTAAGCATTGGCGTTCGATGTCGCGAGCTAATATTGATAAAGCTTTGTTGCCTAAAGCGAGCGATGTGCTGCCTAGAGTGTGGACTTCAAACTCGAGAACTTCGCCATCTTGGGATTGAGCCGCTTGTTTAATTGCGTCAATGCGCGTTTTTGACTCTTCCACATAATGATCGATAAGAATAGGGATGACCTCTGCACTGGTATCTACAATCATCTGCTGCAGAATAGACTCATCGACAAGGTCTTGGTTTTCAGTGTTAGTAACTGTCATCGTAAATAGATCCATCTATTGATTTCGGTAAACACTCGAAGGTTACGCAAAGGTAACACCAACGAATGATGTGTAAAGCATTAGATATTTAAGTATTAGACATTTTTTAGAACAATTTCAACTGCTTGAATATGGAAGATCGCAAAAATGCCAAACAAGGTGGGTTCTGGGAGGGAATGGGTAACAATGCAGCGAAGAAAAGTCGCCCGATGACGTTCAAGAAACGTACAGCGGGCGATAGTTAGAGGTTTAAGATGCTTTATCAATCACGGGCTTTGGGTCAGTTTCAGTTTCCCCTGGCTCAGCAAAAATGTCCGCTACAGCGCTTCGCTCTAGCTCGCCTTTTAAGTTGCCTTCTTCATCGACTACAGGCAGTGAGTATTCGCATGACATGGTATCTTGCAGAATCTCTTCAATGACAGCATCAGGATTGACCGCAGGTACTTCTTCGTAGATGTCATCACTAAAGTCACTCACAGTTTTATCTTCAACGGCATCTTGGAGGCTCTCTTTTGTCACCAGACCTTGATAGCCATCATCCGTTACGTGGTAGGCGTAGTCATGCTTCAACATCTTCATTTGAGCAAGTGCACCTTCAATCGTTTCTGATGTGATGCGATACAGAGGTGGCTGCATAACCGTTTCTACGGTAAGTGCGCGGGCACGGTTTACATCCTTAACAAATGCTTCAACGTAATCGTCTGCTGGGTGTAGAAGGATTTCATGCGGAGTTCCTTGCTGAACTAACTCGCCATCTTTCAGGATCGCGATTCGGTCCCCAAGTCGCAGAGCTTCGTCAAGGTCGTGGGTGATGAAGATAATGGTTTTATGAAGCTTCTCTTGTAGCTCAATCAATTGATCCTGCATTTCACTACGAATCAATGGGTCGAGCGCTGAGAAAGCCTCATCCATCAATAAGATTTCAGCATCGGTGCAGAGTGCGCGTGACAAACCGACACGCTGTTGTTGTCCACCGGACAATTGAGCAGGGTATTGGTGCTCATAACCTTTAAGTCCAACCGTATCTAGCCATTCAGACGCTTTGGCTAAACGTTTGTCCTTTTTAATGCCCTGAACCTCAAGCCCGTAAGCCACATTCTCAACTACGGTTCGATGAGGCATTAAGCCAAAGCGTTGAAATACCATCGACATTTTGTGACGACGAAACTCTTCGAGCTCTTTGGTGTTGAGGCTCATAACATCGGTGCCTTCGACGGTGATTTTACCCTCGGTAGGCTCAATCAAGCGATTGAAGTGGCGAATCAATGTCGATTTACCAGAGCCCGAAAGTCCCATGATTACGAATATTTCGCCACGATTGATTTCTAGATTTATCTCTTTGAGGCCAACGGTATGGCCCGTATCTGCGAGAATTTGGTCTTTGTTTTGACCATTATGAATACGCTCAATCACCGACTTTGGCTTAGGGCCGAAGACTTTATACAGTCCACTAATTTCAATCAGAGGCTTAGTCATGCTTAAACCCTCCTAAATGTGCGTTGGTTCTTTTTGCGTAGGCTTGCGATGCTCGGTCAAATAGGATCGCTAATGCCACAATAGCGAAGCCATTCAAAAGGCCTAAAGTGAAGTATTGGTTAGTAATCGACTTCAGTACCGGTTGTCCCAAGCCTTTTACACCAATCATAGATGCGATAACCACCATAGACAAAGCCATCATGATGGTCTGGTTGATACCTGCCATAATGGTTGGCATAGCTAAGGGAAGCTGAACACCCCAAAGACGCTGCTTCTTGTTTGCGCCAAAAGCAGTTGCTGCTTCAAGCACCTCTTTATCTACTAGGCGAATCCCCAGGTTAGTTAAACGAATAACCGGTGGGATTGCGTAGATAACAACCGCGATAAGTCCCGGGATCTTACCGATGCCCAGCAGCATTACTACTGGAATCAAATACACGAACGCGGGCATGGTTTGCATTATATCGAGTAGCGGAGTAACCATGGATTGAACACGATTGGAGCGCGCCATCGCAATCCCAATGGGTATGCCTAAACATATCGAAACCAAAGTACAAACGGTAATAATACTCAGGGTGCGCATGGTGTCTTCCCACATCCCAAAGTAACCAATAAGAAGCAAAGAACCGACACAACCTAGCGCAAGTTTCCACGATCGGCTTGCTGCATACACAAGAGCAGTACAGACAGCGAGAACGATAAGCCAAGGTGTTGAGATGAGGAGTTTTTCAAACCAGACGAGGAAGGAGAGAAGAGGATCAAAGAAAGATTCAATCAATTCGCCATATTCACGAGAAAAATCTCGGTAGGCGCCGTCTAGTGCTTTCTTAATTGCTCGTAAGTCTGAGCGTTCCATTTCAGGAAAACTGGAGAACCAGCTATTGTCAGCCATTTTATATCCTTATATTCCGAAGCGGCTGATAAACTCAACCGCTTCGAATGCTGAATAACATCAAGTATAGCGACGTTATAATGTGTGATTATTATGCGTTATAAACAGTAAACCATTAACTGTTTACAGCTCTGCTTCCACTTTCTTTGCCACATCTTGAGATACCCACGGGTGCCAGATATCAGGATATTCGCTTAGGAAATGCAGCATCGCTTCTTCACCATCGGCTTGGTTATCTTCCATCCAAGCTAAAAGAGCGTTCATTTTGTCGTTAGTAAAACCACGCTTAGTGAAGTAGTCGTAGGCTTCAGGCGCACGACTCGCAAAGCTTTCTGTTGTGATGGTATGCACTGGAGAAGGTGGATACATGGTCGCTTTAGGCGCTTCACACTCTTCTTGAGTCGTACAGTTCACGAACTCGTCTTTATCGACGCCACTGCCAAAATCAACTTTAACCATGTCGTATTTACCTAACACAGCCGTAGGTGCCCAGTAATAACCAAACCACGCTTCTTCACGCTCATAGGCTTTGGCGATAGCCCCAGAGAGACCCGCACTAGAGCCTGGATCGACAATGCTAAAGCCACTCTCTTCGAGTTCTAGTGCATTGAAAAGGTTGCCTGCACTGATTTGGCAGTTCCAACCTGCAGGGCAGCTGTAAAATGCGGATGTATCTGGATCTTCCGGATGTTTGAATAGTTTGGCGTGTTTACGAACACCTTCAATGGTTGCAATTTCAGGATATTGGCTCACTAAGTATTTAGGTACCCAAAAACCCTCTTCACCACCGTTGACGAGCGCTTTACCAGCGTAACGTAATCGTTTCTCTTCAACGCCTTTATCTAGCGCTGTTTTTAAACTGTTGCTCCAAAGTTCAGGGGCTACGTCAGGTTGGCCTTTCTCAATCATTGAGGTGCCGGTTGGCATAGTATCACCGGGAATAAGTTCTGCGTCACAACCATAACCGTGCTCTAGGATAAACCTATCGATATTGGCGATGAGTGTCGCTGAGTTCCAGTTCATGTCGGCGATTGTTACGCTACCACATTCACCAGCGTTAGCGTTACTGGCTGCGGCGACTAACAAAAACATGGAGCTTAACTTGTATTTCATATTGAGGTTCCTTTCTCATTAAAGTTTGTAACTCGCACAAAAAGAACACAAAGATCGTGTTTGGCTGTGGACTTACTCTGAGTGGTGTTGATGTGACGAGTCATATCCTTTGGTCGTCTCACGGGCTGGTTCCTTTCGATTTCCGAGGGAACAGATTAATGCAGCAAGAGTGGTACCCAGTATTTATGACGAATCAACAAAAATTGACCACTTTTTATAAGTTTAGGGAATATCTGGATAAATTCCATGTTGGATCTGATTTGATTTAAGCATTGCCAATGCAAGTCACACTATGAGGGATTAGTGTGGTGTTTTCATTGGTATTTTCATTGAAATGTAGTGATTTTCTGTGAAATTAATCGATTTCAAATAAAATCACTACATTCTTTAAGGCTAAATTGGCAGGTTTAGGAACTCATTTTGAGAAAGTTTGTTGCACAGGGATGAACGCAGTTTAGAAGGAATGAACTTCATTTTGTTTAATTGACGTGCAATTTCTTGAGTGAAACTTGGCGCGTGTTTCATATTCATGATTGCACCAGACAATAGAATGCCATCTGTCGATAAAAGCTGTTTTGCCTGCTCAAGCTGACTGGTTGTTGTCTCACCATAAGCGAGTACAAGTAGGGTTGAGTCACACGCATTGGCGACGGACTGTGCAGGGATATTACCTTTGTTGACTTGCAAGAGCGGAGAGGTATCTATCACTACACGGTCATATTGAGTTAGCCATTGAGCGACCGTTTTTTTGAGCATTGTTGGGTCTTTAAAGGCTAACTGAGCAGACGCTTCACGTGGCGCAGGTACGCCAACAAACAGTCGCTTAGATTCTTTATGTTCGATCAGTTGACCTTGTTGTTCAAGGTTAACCAGTTCCAAGTCGTGAAATGCTGGATTAAACAGATTCAAATCGACATACAGGGTTGAGTGACCTGCAAGCATGCAGCGCTCAGCAAAGGCGGAAGCAATCGAAGTGACGCCGTCACCACTTTGACACGCAGTAATGCATGTTGAACGGTGTCCATTCAGCTCCGATGTTAAGTAGAGCTTCTCGACTTCGGCTTGTGTGGCTGAAATAGTCATCATAATGCTCCAATTAATACGATAGTGGTGGTTAGACGTAGTATGTCATCTAGGGTGACGCGTGCTTTTTCAATAAAGCTCTCACTACGGTCTGGAATGTAAATCGTATCACCAGCGCGAAGAACGGGTAGGTGATAGATGTTCGCTGTCTTGCTGAACTTAATCAGGTCGAATGTACGTGCTTGGCCCTGACAGCAAGACATGTTTACGACAGTAATCTTCTCTAAGTAAGCGTTCTCTGTTGGTCCAGCAGCTTCAGCTAGCAGGTCGAGAATCGTCATATTGTCATTGAACACGTAACGACCCGGTTTGTTGACTGCACCCAGTACGCGTACCGTTGACTCTTTTGACGTATCCAACCAGTTTTTATCCTTCTCTGGGATGTAAATCGTATCACCAGTGGTTACGCGAGGCAGGATAGATTCATCACCAGTTTCAAAATAGAGCGATAGATTTAGCTTACTTACTTTCGCGTAGGGTTTATCTCTATGAGTCACGCGGATATTGTGAATGTCAGCGTCTTTTGTTGGGCCATCGGCTGCAGACAAGATATCTAAGAAGTGCATATCTTTAGTGAAGCGGTAACGACCCGGCGCGTTAACCTGACCAAAAACGTAAATTGAAGCATCTGAACTTTGGCGAACCCATTGCGATTTGTTGTCAGATGGGTCTTGCGGTAAGTCATGGATACGTACAATGGCGCCAGCACGAATGAAAGGCAGGTCTTCACGTGGCGCACCGTTTTTGATGTAAGCATCCAAATCGAAAACCGTAAGCTTGCGTCCGTTAACGACTTCAATTTTGGTCGTATCTGCACGAAGAGTTGGGCCGCCTACGTGGGCAAGAAGATCCATAAGATCCATTTCGTCAGACCATTCGATGCGTCCTGGGCGAACCACTTCACCAATCACATTCACAGCGCGGTCTGGTGAAATCTTAAGCCAAGACTTCTCATTCATGTCGGTTTTTTCTGGGACAAAGATAGCATCGCCAGGTTGGATCGCTGGTGGCTTCACTCCGCGTAAGCCTTCTGTGTAAGCGGTTAAATCAAATTTAAGGACCTGACCACTGGCTTTGATAACTCGAATCTGACGCGACTCGGCAAATCGAGTTGGGCCACCAGCATTCGCCAGAATGTCCATAAAGGTCGCACCTTTTTTACCGTCGTACGCGCCGGGTTCAGCAACTTCACCCATGACGTACACAGTATTTGCACCCGATTTGATCTCTACTTCTTGTTTAGGGACAAAGATAGTTGAGCCTGGACGCAGTACTGGAAGAAGCGAATCATCACCGGTGTCTAGGTAACGTTTTAGATTGAAAAGCGTCGGGGTGTTGTTCGAGATAACGCGAATCTGTTCAACACCAGCGTAACGTGTTACGCCTCCTGAACGCATAATCACATCAACAAGGTCGGTATTTTCTTTGTAAGCAAAAGAGCCTGGCGCGTTAACTTCACCGAATACTTTGATTGAGTTGCGAGAATCGGCGCTATCACCCGAGTTAGCAAGCTTGGCCGCATCAAATTCTTGCTCGATATTACCGACAAGTGGGGATGCAGGAACAAAGATAGAATCAAGTGATTGCAGTTCAGGCAGCTGAGAATCATCACCTGAATCTAAAAAGCGTTTGTAGTTGAACTCCTTTCTATCAGCGCCGCGTTTGAGAATTAACTTATCTAATTGCGCACCCGCTCTTAAACCTCCAGCGGCATAAAGAGCCATTTGAACACTTGAGCCTAGCGATAAAGTGTATTCGCCTGGCTGTTCAACATAACCTTGTACAGAAATTAGAATCTGTTGTTCTTTGATAAATACGGTAGCCGTTGATAAATCGCGGTAGGTCGTGCTCAGTGCATCGATAACCACTTTTTGTAGTTGTTCGTTGTCGTAACCCGCAACAAATACTGCACCCACCTCAGGTAGAGTAATACGGCCGCGTTTGTCGACTTGAAAACCTCGATTCAAGGTCTCTTCACCGGGTACGTTAACTTGGATGAGGTCACCAACTTGGACAGCATCGCTGAATTCGTCCTCAGCAAATACTGGTGAAAAAGCAAGAGTTAAAAAGCTCATTAGAGTGATGACTAGAGTTTTCATAGCGAACCTCCCATCATTTCTGCGTTGTCAGGAGAGACAATCTCAATGCTCACTCGACGATTAGTCAAACGAGTCCCAGCAGACTCACCTTCGAAAAGAGGTACGGTTTCACCAACAGATACTGTTTTGATGCGAGTTGGGCTTAAACCAAAAATAGTAAGGTAACGTTCCACTTGCTTCGCGCGGCCTAGCGCTAATTTGTCGTTATACTCTTCAGTACCCGTAGCATCCGCGTGGCCGGTTACGATCAAATCTAACGTCGGATGATCCTTTAAAATGGTACTCGCTTCAGCCAAGTGCCCCATGTACTTCGGGTTTACCTCAGTAGAGTTATGGGCAAATTGGTTGTCGACATTCAGTAGGTCGTAAAGTTGTTCGATAATCGACAGTTGTAATCTAAATTGGGATTCATTCTTGGGTGGCGCACAACGAGCCTGTGATGTCACGTAGTCGAGACGCGTTTCTAGATCGTTGAGACGTTTACGTTGAATCACCAGGTCATTGGCTGCATCAAGAAGAAGACCCCCTTGAAGCTCACGTGCGATGCGGTTTTGTTTCTCTATTGCCTGTACAACTGCTGCAGGGAAGCACCAGCGAGCCCCTTCCTGGATAAGAGAATCCAAATGAAGTTTCGCTAACTGCCAGTCAAATCTTAATCCATGTTCAGGGCCGAGTGGCTCATCAGGCATTACTGGTGAAAAATCAGAATTTTGATAATTGATTGAATCGTAACTTTCTGCCAAGCCTCCTGTGCCATGTTCTGGATAGCTGCTGCAACCCACAACAAGGGCAGACAGGGGTAGGGCTAAGTAATGAGTCCATTTTTTCATGCCAACGTCCTTTGAATTTTTTTATTATAATTATGTACATCTTTAGCTTAGTGGAACTTTATGAATTCGCAGCCTTTTTGGAGTTAACAGGGATAGCATGGCCAATGCGAAGTAGGTTCATGATTTCCAGAGGTTGACCAGAAACATTTTCTAAACGCATATTGCGTTCACGTTCCGTTAGACGTTTGAACATGTACACGATGGCACCTACGCCTGACGAGTCTAAAAACTGCACTTGACTGAAATCGATTTCTACCTCTGGGTGAAGGTCGTTTGTAATCACATCATCAATGTCTGGTTGTACTTTGCGACTGCCTGAAGCATCTAGGTCGCCGAAGATTGAAAGAGTCAGCGTTGAATTGTTTAGCTCAATTTTACGTAGTTCCATGATGTCTCTCCTTGAAGCTGTTACTTTTCTTTTCAGTTTCCTTCTACAGTGCAGACTCTGTGCCAATTTTATTTTCTTTAATTTTCAATCGCTTACTGTTTGTTCGACCACTTTCTCAGAATAGGAAAAGACGTTTTCTCAATATGAGAATGAAAAAGAGTGGGCTTCATGGGGTCAACAACACATACGAAATGCAAATGAAACGACGGCAATCATAGTTTTGGTGAGTGTGTCGCATCGGAATCATACAGGCGGTGAAACTTATTTAAGTGCGTTCTTAAATAAAAGCATGACGTTCAATCATGGAATGATGATGACATTAAACAAATTGACCATTGCTACCTTATTGGCCTTTTCAGCCCCGACTAGTGCAAACATCCAACCGACCTATCAGGTCATGCTCGCTAACCATTACGATCAACACATTGATATCAACGAGTATTGGCAAAGCGAAAAGCTTGATGGTGTAAGAGCTATTTGGGATGGGGTGCACCTCTATACTCGTAACGGTAATCGTATTTACGCACCAGCTTGGTTTACAGACCCATTACCCCCGATACGTTTAGAAGGAGAACTTTGGGCCGGAAGAGATCGCTTCCACATAGTTCAGTCAACTGTTCTCGATACCACACCTATAGATAAAGCATGGAGTCAAATCGAATTTATGCTGTTTGATATGCCCGGTGCCGCCGGCGACTATCAAAAACGTTACTACAACATTATTGACTGGGTGAAACGGATCAACCGAAAACACATTCACTATGTAGAGCATTACCCAATCGAGAGCGAAGCCGCTCTTTACATGCAGCTGGATAATATTGATAACGAAAAAGGCGAAGGAATCATGCTGCGAAAAATCACCAGCCGTTATCAAGCTGGACGCAGTAACGATCTACTCAAATTGAAACGACACCATGACGCAGAAGCGATTGTCGTTGGTTACAAGGGGGGAACGGGTAAATATTCGGGAATGATGGGCTCATTATTAGTTCATACTGAGAAAGGTGTGCAATTCTATATTGGTACAGGGTTCACCGATGAGATGCGGTTAGATCCACCACAAATCGGCAGTCGAATAACGTTCCGCTACAATGGGTACACACAAAATGGTAAGCCTAAATTTGCCCGTTTTATTAGAGAGAAAGACGGATACTAAAAGAGCCCTCGATGCGGGGCTCTTTGTCGTCATGATGAATAGGCTTCTGGAACTTAGCGCTCGCTGAAGGCCAGCTGAACGGTGTCGTCTTGTTTATGCATCCAGCGCAGTCTCAAACCAAGCAATAGAGCCGCGGAAGAGAGACCAACAATGAAGCCCGTCCAAAAACCGTGAGCCCCCATCGGTTCAACAATCCAATCCGTCATACCTAGAATGTAACCAAGTGGCAAACCTAAAATCCAATACGCGATGAAAGTACGATTGAAGATAGAACGCATATCTTTGTAGCCACGCAGTGCACCCGCTGCGATAACTTGAATCGCATCTGTACACTGGTATACCGCTGCAAACAGTAGCAATTGCATCGCAATGGTAATAACCGCTTGGTTTTCAGTATAAAGAAGAGCGATCTGCTCACGGAACACAACAGTAATGAATGCTGTCGCTAGAGACATCGCTAAGCCAACTAAGATACCAACATGGGTCGCGATTTTTGCGCCTTCCGTGTTGTTTTCACCAAGCTTGTGACCAACACGAATACTAACAGCCGCACCAACACTCATTGGTAACATGAACACCAAAGAAGAGAAGTTGATGGCAACTTGGTGAGCCGCAACAATCATAGGACCCAATGGCGCAACCAACAGCGCTACAACAGCAAACAGCGTTACTTCAAAAAACAGAGCTGCTGCGACAGGAAACCCAAGTTTAAATAGGCGTACCTGAGCGTTTAACTGCGGCTTATGGAATTGACCGAATAGGTTAATCTTAGCGAGGCGCTTTGATGTCATCACATAACCAAGAAGTAGAGCGAACATCACCCAATAGACAATGGCCGTTGCCACACCACAACCAACACCACCCAGTGCAGGGGCACCCAGTTTGCCGTACACAAACATCCAGTTAAGAGGGATGTTGAGTAACAAACCGATAAAACCGATTACCATCGCAGGCTTGGTTAGCGACATACCATCTGTGAAACTGCGAAGCGTCTGAAACAACAGAAACGCAGGAACGGCATACATCACAGCATGCATATAGCCATTAGTTTTTGCTGCCATCAGCGGCTCGACATCCATCAAATTGAGAATGCCTTGGGTTTGAAACAGCACCCCAACAATTGGTATTGAGATAAGTAGGGCCATTACAGCGCCTTGCTGAATCTCAAAAGAGATCTTTTCTTGGCGACCTGAACCATTAAGCTGTGCAACCACAGGAACCAGAGCCATCAACAAACCGACACCGAACAGAATAGAGGGCAGCCAAATACTGGCAGCGATAGATACCGCAGCCATATCAATGGCACTAACACCACCGGCCATCACAGTATCGACAAAGCCCATACCGGTTTGGGCAACAGAGGCTATGAGTACCGGTGTCGCGAGTTTTATTAAGTTTGATGCTTCTGTTTTGTAACGATGCACAAAGGACTCCAGCTAGAAGATAATAAGATTAGATACTTAGGGATGGACATTCAGAATGAATCAGAGATACTGATCGTAATGCGCCACTGGGCGAATAATAAAGAAATGTCACTACAACTGCTATGAAAAACTGTGACGTGACGACACAAAACGGGAATATTATGTTTACAGGTATCGTGCAAGGTATGGCGACCTTAGTTGCTATAGAAAAGAAAGAGATGTTCCAAACTCATGTTATTGAGCTGAGTGATGACATGGTCGAAGGCCTGACAATTGGTGCTTCTGTAGCCCACAACGGGTGCTGTTTAACGGTAACGGAGATCAACGGAACTCGAATCTCTTTTGATTTGATGCAAGCAACGTTAAGGCTAACCAACCTTGGCCGTTTGAAGGAAGGCGACTTGGTTAACGTTGAGCGCGCTGCAAAATTCGGTGATGAGATTGGCGGCCACAGTATGTCTGGACACATCACTCTAGTCGCAGACATCGTTGATGTGATTAAGACAGAAAACAACCGCACAATTTGGTTTCAGTTGCCTCCAGAATCAATGAAGTACGTATTGAGTAAAGGTTACATCGGTATCGATGGCTGCTCACTCACCATTGGTGAAGTTGAAGAGAATCGTTTCTCAGTGCATCTCATTCCAGAAACACTCAATCGCACCCTGTTTGGTAGCCGAGAAGTAGGCGACCAAGTAAACATTGAGTTTGACCCACAGACGCAAGCCATTGTTGACACGGTAGAGCGTGTATTGGCGAATCAAAACAAATAAATTAGCCGTACGGGCAACAATAATCGAATCAAAAAGAGCACGTCATTACGTGCTCTTTGTTTTAGTAAGCTCAGTAGCCTTATGGTGGACTAAAATACTTGTTCGTCGTCGGCATCAATAGATAAATTGATTGTGTTCCTTACTTCATCGACTTGCATGTCGAGATGAATAGCATTGCAACAGGCAGGGCAATCATCATAAAAGTCTTGGCTTCCATTTGAAGCATCAAGAGTTATTCCGATAGAGTGTCCGCAGTGTGGACAAGACACGTACTTTTCAGTGTAGTTGTTCATGATCGAATCTCCTCACAGCAACTTAAACAGCCAGAATCTTCTGAACATGTGCTTCCGTTTGTTCTAGATAACTACCGCCAAACTGATTGCAATGATTGAGAAGATGGTACAAGTTATAAATGTCTTTTCGAATATTATAGTCGACGTCGAGCGGAGCGACGCTTTGATAGCCTTGATAAAACTCTTCAGGAAACCCACCAAACAATTCCGACATCGCAATATCACACTCGCGGTCGCCCCAGTAACATGCAGGGTCGTAGCAGATAGGGCCAAATGCAGATGTCGCTACATTACCGTGCCAAAGGTCACCATGCAGTAGAGAAGGCGTTGGATTGTGGCCAGCTAACTTAGTGTTTACGACATCAACAATCTCATCAATATCCCCAAACTCAATGCCTTTCTCTTTAAGGAGTTGCAACTGGAATCCAATGCGTTGCTCCGAGAAAAAGCGTCCCCACTTTTTATGCCAAGGGTTGGGCTGAAGCGTGCTGCCGATATAATTATCTTGGTCGTAACCAAACTCTTTTTGTTCGCCCCAAAGATGGAGCTTGGCGAGTGCAACACCAAAATCAAATCCGTTGTTGCCGGTATCAAGTGGTTTGGTCGGTAAGTAATTGAGAATAATAAAAGAGCTTTCTTTAGTAGTACCTATCAGCACCAGTTCTGGCACGTAAACGGTAGAGGTATTTCGCAACAATCGTAGGTTTTCAGCTTCAATTTCGAACTTATTAATAAACTCTCTTTGGTTCACTTTAACGAAGTAACGTTCATTACCATCAGTAATCATGTAGCAATCGTTAATCTCACCACCTGATACCTTTACGCGCTCGGTAATTGGGAAGTTAAAAAGAAGGGTGTCTGAAAGTTGTTGAGAAATGGCCTGCCACATAGGAAATCCTCAAAGAACGTGGGTATACGCAATAGTTTAGGATAAATTTCCACTATTTATAGACGTATGCGTCAATGTTCTTAGTTGTTATTTGCTCTTAAGCCAAGCAATTACGAGAATTGTGACCTTTAGCCCCAATCTTAAACATCGTTCTATAACGGCGACAATGGAATCAATCTCACAATTGAGACGACCTATAAACCAGATTGCTGTTAAAGCTCGAATCATTTGTGTAAATCAATTTGTAATTTAAAAAACTATGTTTTAATGAGTCAAGTCGCGATAAAAGACGAACGTTTGGTTTAATCTGTGAAAGTACACTGTACTTTACTCACAACGTAAACCCGGAAGTTACTACTTCTGAGTTAATTTTGAGCATTTAGACGCAAGGTTGAGCGATTTATTAGCAAATCAAACAATTAGTTAATGACAATACTGAGAGTTCGCCTAGTATTGTAGGTTATCGTTGTGACGAATTTACCATTGAGCTTAAACGGAGAAGTATTGTGGTTGTAGAAACCGATGGTTATTTAGCTTTGATTGAACACTTGTCGTTTAATTTGGACGTATTTACAAGTGACAAAGGTGATACAGGCTCAGAGAGTGTTGAAGATATCGTAACTGACATGATTTCAACGAATATCATGGCGATCTTTGAACAAAACCCTGAGATGCACGCCAGTGTTCGATTCCAGTTGCTGAAAGAAGCGGATGCCGTTGTTGCCGACCTAGGTGAAGTGTTAGCGGGTGTTTGGGCTAAGAAAGCAACCAATGAACAAATTGTTTTTCTAGACGAGTATATCGCTCTTGTGAAAAACCTTTTTGATACGGCAGTTGCTACGTACGACTAAAACGAAACTCGATTCAATCAGAGTAATTGGCGGATAGTTCAATTGACGTTCGCCAATACCCATTCCTCATACTCTGCCTGGCCAGGTTAGAGTCTTCTAAAGTGCCAAAATGCTGAAGCCCAGTAAGGGTTATCCAATCTTGAAATAATCACGCCCTTAGACGTCGAAGCATGTAAGAACTGTTTGTTGCCCAGATAAACGCCTACGTGTCTTACCTTTGGTGACGTTTTGAAAAACACCAAATCACCACTCTTAGCTTGCTCGTAAGCTATCTCAACTCCTTGTTTACTTTGATCTAGCGTTGTTCTTGGTAATGCCTGTTGGGTTGCATTGAGTACCGCAACCTGAACGAATGCCGAACAATCTATACCGTTATAAGACGTGCCGCCAAAGCGATAGGGAACACCTTGCCACTCTTTGTAAACACTCATGTACGCTTGAGTCGTTTGTTTCTCTTGTGGTGACAGTGTTTGATTGTTAGGCGCAGGATCGTTGAAATCAGGCGACGAAGAGCATCCTACGACACCTATTATTGCGACTGATAATATAACTCTTTGAATTAATTGCAATCTGTAACTCTTCTGAAAAGTTTATGAAATATAAGTGTCATAAATGAAACTTAGTATACCGAGCTTAGAAAGGATGCCACACACCGTACCTAAATCGGAACAACAATGCCTGATAAAAATGTAACTAATCAACCCGCTCGTTTTACTTTTTCTCTCATACAAACCGTCAGCGGTATCTTCTGTGTAATCTTACTGCTTGTTGTCTTTCTATCTATGGTCAGTATAAAAGGGGTCGAGCGAGTTGGCGGCTACTTTGAGACGCTTTCTGAACAAGTATTACCGCTTGCACTCAATAATGCCAAGCTGACACAAAATGTACTAGAGCAAGTTAAATTATTGGGTTACAGCACTCAGTCTTCTGACCTTACACAGCTCAATTCAACCAAATCGTCAATTCAAACACTCTCCGACGACTCAAACGCTATGTTACAAGAGTTGTTGTTAATCACGGAACATTTTCCTGAAGCTATCTCACCACAGGAAAAAGAGCAGCTTCTCTCAGACATGACGCAACTGCAAGCCATGACATCCCATGTCTTAACCATGCAGATCGACATTCAAGCCAAACAGAGTGTCATCAATAAGCAAGTTGAGCCATTTCGTTATGGTGTAAGCTCTGCTGGGCCAGAAATGAGCCGCATTAGCTCTTTCTTAGCAGAAGGTAACCCTGAGTCAACGGACGCTGCGAACCGTTTTGTGTCGAGTGTAAGCGCGATGGAAAGTTCATTCTTGATGTTGATGATGCACGAAGAGATGGATAAAGCAGAATCGGAGTATCGACAGTTACGTAACCGCTTGGCGGGCATGAACCTCGCTTATGATGACTTTTCTGAGTGGCATCCAGATGTGAAAGACTTCACCAGCCTTGTCGCCGCTTATCAGATGGTATCTGAAGGCTTTGAAGAGCAGGGAATCATCAAAAACATACTTGCTAGACTCGCCTTGGTAGAAGATCAAAAGCAAGAACTTGCTCAAGTGATGGCGACTGCAAACCGAGTGATTATAAGTCTCAACACCTTGTCTGAAGAGGCATCAAACCTGATCGATGAGAGCGAGTCGGTGGTAAATAGCACGATCAATAACATTGATAGAGTGCTACTTATTAGCGGTACAGTAATCACTATGATCATTTTGATTTCTGGGTTCGTGCTTCAACGTTGGGTTAACAAAGGGCTTAAGAATATTAAGCAGCACTTGGCGCTATTGGCTGAACATGATTTTTCAAAGAAGTCGGAGCCTAAAGGTCCATACGAACTGCAAGTTATTACCACAAAGCTCAACATTGTAGTTGAATCAATGGCGGAGTCGGTCAGTTCGGTGACTCGTAACTGCGAAACCCTCTATCAAACTGCCGAGGTAAGTCATGATGCAGCAGAACAAACCAACCAAAGTTTGAACGCGCAAAATGAGTCATTGCAGAATATGATTAAGACGATTACTCAATTAGAAGCATCGATCAGCGAAATTGCACGTATCTCGAATGCGTCAAACGACGACGCGCAATTGGCTGAGACCGAATCGGTGAATGGCAGCCAAGTGGTCGGTCTGAACCAACAGCGATTGCATGCGCTCGAGAAGACACTCAGTGTAAATGAAGAGTCGATGGATGAACTCGATGGTCGCGTAAAGCAGATCCGCGAGATGGTGGATATGATCAGTGGCATTGCCGAGAACACAAATTTGCTGGCACTCAATGCAGCGATTGAAGCAGCAAGAGCCGGTGAGCAAGGTCGAGGCTTCGCGGTAGTCGCAGATGAAGTCCGTAAACTAGCGAGTGGTACTTCCCAGCAAACGACCAACATCCGCAGCATGATGACGGAGCTAATCGCAGCCGCTGATCGTTCTAAAGAGTCGGTGATTGAATCACGCAGTGAAATGGCCAACGCACTTCAAACGAGCAGTGATGTTAAGCAAGCATTCGAGAAGATTGAGGTCGCTGTTGCTCAAATCAAAGGACGTGTTGAACAAATCATGGTGGCGACAGAAGAGCAGGCGCGTGCAACGGTTGATGTGACACAATCTATTACACGAGTCTCTGAGCAAGGTGAAAACACCAAGATGCAACTGGAGTCGATGATCGAAAGTTCAGAGCAGGTTGCAGATATCGCGGGGCACCAACAAGCGATGCTACATAAGTATGTTTTGAGTTAAAGCCTTTCGAGTAAGTTAAATAGAAAAAGGACCGACTATCGATATGATAATCGGTCCTTTTGGTATGTTGGACTCGTTAAATACTTAGTTCTGTTTGATGAAGGGCTGGCGCAACATTTTATCCAATCGTTGCTCTTTACCATCTTGGATTTCAGGAACGCCTATTTGCACTTTATCGTGTCCAAGTTGGGGCTGTGCGCGATAGGTTTTAAACCATCTATCCCAGACTGATAGGAAGAAACCGAAATTAGAGTGGGTCTCTTTAACAATCACAGAGTGGTGCACGCGATGCATGTCTGGAGTCACTATCCATTTGCGCAAAACTTTGTCTATCGCCAGCGGTAGTTTGGCATTGCTGTGGTTAAACATCGCACTTGCATTCAAGACGATTTCAAAGATAACAACTGCTAGCGCAGGCACGCCGAGTAACATTACCAAGCTGATCTTGATCAGCATCGAGAGAATCATCTCAATTGGGTGAAATCGTGTTCCTGTGGTGACGTCAATATCCAAATCAGCATGATGAACACGGTGCAAACGCCATAGTATTGGGATTCGATGAAATACCAGATGTTGCAGGTAAATCGCGCAGTCCAACAATAAAACGCACAGTATCACGACCAAAGGCGTTGGAAGCGAAACCTGGTTGAACAGGCCCAAATGGTTTTGTTCGGCAATGAGCGCAGATTGGAACGCAGCAATGGGAATCAAAGTGGCGAGTAACACGCTATTGAGCGCCACTAGAGCAAAATTGTTACTCCAGCGGAACCATTTGCTCTGGGTAAGTTGCTTACGTGGAGAATACGCTTCCCATAAGGCACAGCCGACAAAAGCGGTGACAAAGCAGGCAAGGCGAAGCAAAGAGGGGTCTTGCATAGGAATTCCTTCTATCATTATCCATTCACTCTAAGTACAATCGCACCACTTTTCTAGAGCTATCGTTAAACACCATGAGAATTCACGCTTTTCACCACCTTTATCAACATCGTTTGTCCCTCTCTACTCGACCTTTTAAAGCACGAGGTTGTAAGGTGGTTCGCTGCGAATATTGTAAGATCGAACAAGGTCACTGTATCTGTGATCATCAGCCTGATATTGAAACCAATGTCGCGACTATGTTGATCTTATCTGATAACGAAGTTCTTAAACCGAGCAATACGGGTCGACTCATTGTAGACACCGTCAAAGACAGCCACGTCTACCTTTGGCACAGAACCGAGCCAAATACAGAGATGCTCGCTGTCTTAAAAGACGAAAAATACCAACCGGTAATTGTATTCCCTGAAGACTATACGGACGACAAGAACCGAGTGGTTCAAGATCTTCCGGCGATGCGCGATCCAAATAAAACACTGCTGCTGATCTTTATTGATGGTAGTTGGCGCGAAGCTCGTCGTATTTTCCGCCGCTCAGAGTATCTGCAACACCTACCTGTGTTATCTATTGAGCCAGAATCGGTATCGCAATACATGATGCGCAAGTCGGATAACGAGCAGCATTTATCAACGGCAGAAGTAGCAAGTTTGGTATTGAAGCAAGCTGGTGAAGAGCAGGGCGCAAAAACACTACAAATGTGGTTTGAAGCGTTTAGAGAGAGCTACATGCTAAGTAAAACCCGCTACAAGTCGGACCAAACAAAACCTAGCTTAAATGCTTATATCGATTATTGTGAAAGTGAGACGTCGCTCTAAGCCTGACACCGCATGTGCTGACAACTTGTTCAAACGGACCCAATCAGAGAATAAGTTTGTCATCTATCACGGTTTGTAGGGGGGGGGTTATGGATAATAACCCGCAGTGACTTTTATATTGTCCCAGATTTAGGGAAAAATTGGAGAGATTTGATGTATTACGGCTTTGATGTTGGCGGCACTAAGATTGAATTTGGTGCATTCAATGAGAAACTAGAACGTGTGGCAACAGAACGTGTGCCAACACCTACAGACTCTTACCAGCAGCTGATCGACACGATCGCTGGCCTAGTTGAGAAGTACGACAGTGAGTTCTCATGTGAAGGTAAGATCGGTCTAGGTTTACCAGGTATGGAAAACGCGGACGACGGCACAATGTTGGTTGTTAATGTTCCTGCTTCAACAGGTAAACCACTGCGTAAGGATCTGGAAGCTCGTATTGGCCGTAGCGTTAAAATTGAAAACGACGCAAACTGTTTCGCACTTTCAGAAGCTTGGGATGAAGAGCTTCAAGACGAACCATCAGTAGCAGGTCTAATCCTAGGTACTGGCTTTGGTGGTGGCTTAATCTTTGATGGTAAGGTGTTCTCAGGTCGTAACCACGTTGCTGGTGAACTTGGTCATATGCGTTTACCGCTAGATGCATGGCTTCACCTTGGTGAAAACGCACCGCTTCTAGGCTGTGGTTGTGGTAAGAAAGGCTGTTTAGATAGCTACCTATCTGGCCGTGGCTTCGAGCTAATCTATGAGCATTACTACGGCGAGAAGAAGAAAGCTATCGACATCATCAAAGCGCACGCTGAAGGTGAAGAGAAAGCAGTAGAGCATGTAGAACGGTTCATGGAGCTTCTAGCTATCTGTTTTGCTAACCTATTTACTGCACTGGATCCACACGTAGTTGCACTGGGTGGTGGTCTATCAAACTTCGAATTGATTTACGAAGAGATGCCAAAGCGTATTCCAAAATACCTGCTTTCAGTTGCTAAATGTCCGAAGATCATCAAAGCGAAACACGGCGATTCAGGCGGTGTTCGTGGCGCAGCATTCCTTAACCTTAAGTAATTCTTAGGTTAAATCGACGATACAAAAATGCCGCAATCTCTGAAGAGGTTGCGGCATTTTTTATTGTTTGGTGTTCAAAACGAGCAATCAGAATCAAGAAGCTAAGAGCTACTTGTTCTTTTTCCCAACACCCAGGTTTTCTTTTTGCTTCAGTGTAAGCTTTGAGAAGCCTAGCTTACGGAAGTAGTTATCTTGGTAATTACGAACAGCTTTAGTATCTGAAATCAACTCAAGCTGTTGCTCTGTTTTTAAATACTCAGTGATGTCGATGCCTTCAGCCGCAGCAACAGCTTCTTGGATCGTGCGGTGTTGTTGTTTTGAAAACAGCAACTCTTTGTCTTCATCTTTATAGGTATACAAAATAGTACGAGCCATGGTGCTCTCCAGTTGAATCTAGGATTTTCGCGAACTCTACAGAAAATCTTACACACTCTCAAGGTTAAGGCGGAATTAGTTGTTTAGTAAAGTAAACCTAAACCGAAAATAGTGGTGAAAGGTTATTATATGGACTGCTTAATGAGTCGAGA
This sequence comes from Vibrio sp. R11-SG3-ISO9, assembly GCF_059834255.1. NCBI lineage: Bacteria > Pseudomonadati > Pseudomonadota > Gammaproteobacteria > Vibrionales > Vibrionaceae > Vibrio > Vibrio sp. R11-SG3-ISO9. Next base: position 123,267 of record NZ_JCBDGU010000025.1, on the reverse strand, counting down.
TATAAAAGCGAAGCTATAAATAGCTTCGCTTTTGATGCCGTTAGATACGTCCTTGAAGTGGAATAACGGTTACGGTTTCACCAACTTTAACCGTATCAACAGAAGGAGAGATCTCAATCAAGCAGTTTGCTTCGCTCATTGAACGTAGAATGCCAGAGCCTTGTTTGCCTGTTGTGCGGACTTCGAGTTGGCCGTGCTCATTCATTGAGAACACACCGCGGCTAAATTCAGTACGGCCTTGGCGAGAACGAAGTTGTTCTGTCGCAATCGCATTAGCTTTCACTGGTGTCCAGTTTGTTTGACCTTGCAGTTTACGGATAGCAGGTTCAACAAAGTTGATGAAGGAGACCATTACCGCCACTGGGTTACCCGGTAACCCGAAGAAAGGTGTTTGCTCAACCTTACCGTAAGCAAGCGGGCGACCCGGGCGCATGTTAATACGCCAGAAGTTAATCTCACCTAGCTCATCAAGAGCAAGTTTAATGTAATCAGCATCACCAACCGACACGCCACCTGAAGTTAGAACCATGTCTGTCTCTAACGCAGCAGAGTGCAGAACTTCCGTCATTTTTTGCTGGTCGTCTTCGATGATGCCGTAATCAACAATCTCACACCCTAGCTTCTGTAGCATGCCAATTATGGTGAAACGGTTTGAGTCGTAAATAGAATTCGCTTGCTGCGGAGTGCCAGGAGCTTGAACTTCATCACCGGTAGAGAAAATACCAACCTTAACTTTGCGAAGAACAGGGCAGGTTGCAAAACCTAGCGACGCCATCATGCCCATTTCAGGTGCTTCAATGCGTGTGCCTTGCGTGAATACAGCTTGGCCAACTGATAAGTCTTCACCCGCCATACGAACATTTTGGCCTACATCGATTTTTGCGTCAGGGAAACGAACAAAATCACCTTCTTGAACCGCTTGCTCTCGCATGATGACAGTATCACCCGCAATTGGTGTTGGTGCGCCCGTCATGATTTTAACCGCTTGGCCTTTTTGAATCTCTTGATCGTAACTGTGCCCAGCGAAAACCTCAGCGATAACATGATACTGTTCTTGGTCAAGATCATCGCCACGGATAGCGTAACCGTCCATTGCTGAGTTAGTGTTTTGCGGAACGTTAATTGGAGAAACAACATCTTCAGCTAACACGCGACCATAAGCGGATTCAACAGCAACGTTTTCGCTGAGCTGTTCTGTAGTGATGCTGTCTAAGATCTTCTCTTGACCTTGTGTGACGCTCAAACCCGCTGGTGAGAAAGAGTCACAACACACTGTCGGCGCTTTCGATGGTTTTGATTGGCAGCTGACTGAGGTTGGATTGAAGTCTTTTGCGTAGTGGATAATAAAGTCGCGAATCGATTCCAAATCATTAATCGACATTTGAGGAAGCTCAGATTCAACTTGAGTATCAGCTGCAATGGCTATGATGTTGCTGTCGTTAGAGTACAACCAAGGTTTGCCAACTTCTTCGCGGTGTAGCTCTATCTTAGGAAATGCAATATTTTTACACCCTTCAACCAGAATCAGATCCAATTTTTCTATATCGAAGCGAGTCAGCAAGTAGTCAAAATCGGCTTCAGCTTCAGGGGTTTCAGTCATCAACACATGACGTTTTCTTGAAGAGATCAGCATTTGACCAGCGCCAGCTTTGCGTAAGCGATAGCTATCTTTACCTGGCTTATCGACATCAAAGTCGTGGTGCGCATGTTTTAGAACACCAATGCGCAGACCGGACTCGGTCAACATTGGCAGCAGAGCTTCAAGTAAAGTTGTTTTTCCAGTGCCGCTGTATGCAGCAAAACCTAATAGCGGAAGGTTAGGGCGTTGTTTTGAATCATTCATTATTGAAGCGTACCAAATTGGGTGAGTTCTTCTGGTGTATTAAGGTTTACGAAGCAGTTTGGCGAGTCGCTAAAGTCGACAAATTCGGTAACACAATCTTTATAGAGCAGAATGATCTTGCGATCGCCGCGCTCTAGAAATGCTTCTAACCTAGGTAATACACGCTTATGGAATAGAGTAAATACCGGCTGTTTAAATTCGCCGTCGTGAGCAACCAAAATATCGCTGTCAGGGTTAACCGCAGCACAGAAACGAGCGACTAAGTCTTCGTTGATTTGCGGGCTGTCACAAGGAACAAAGCCGACCCAGTCGGTGTCGGCATTTTTCAGTCCTGCATGGATACCGCCTAGCGGTCCCGGATAATCAGGAAAGGAATCAGAAACCACAGGCGCGAAGTCTTGATAACGCTCTTGGTTGCGATTGGCATTAATGGTGATAGAGACGTTTTGTTGCGACAATTTGTCGATAACGTATTGAATAAGTGGACGACCGTTTAACTCGACGAGACCTTTGTCGCGTCCACCCATTCTGCTCGCTTGTCCGCCAGCTAAGATAACCCAACTAGTTTGCGTTGGAAGCAGCATAAATATTCTCTTGTGCTTTGTCTTTTTTGATAATTTGCAGCAATGGTGATTCAGTCAAAGAGTTATCTTTAATCCACCACTGCTTTTTGCATAGATCGGTCAGGGCATTGGTTTGGTGGCTTGTTATCACCAAACTTGCGCCACGTTGAAGAAGATCTTCGGCCATAATGACCAATCTTTCAATAGATTCTTTATCTAATGATGCGCTTGGTTCGTCCATAAGTAGGATAGAGGGTTTTAAAATCCAGGCCCTTGCCATCGCAACTCGTTGACGTTCCCCGCCAGATAGAACAGAGATGTGTTCATCTGCTAGGGTCTCTAAACCTACCATTCTCAACGCATTGATTATTTGAGCTCGCTTATCTTTTTGTGACTCTTTGTTAAAACGAATGCCATAAGCGACATTTTGATAGACAGTACCATCAAACAAATAAGGCGTTTGATGTAGGTAGATAATGTCTTTGAATTTAGAGCGAGGGAATAGGGTACCTTTCCAACTATGATGCGCTGTTTGGATTTTTCCTGACGTCGGTTTTACTAAGCCAGATAAGATTTTCAGTAGGGTCGTTTTACCGACACCATTGTCGCCCTTTAGATAGATCGCATCGTTTGGACCGATGGACAGTTCAGGGATATGAAAAAGAACGCGCTCTTTGTAGCGCATTGAAACTTGCTGCGTTGTTATTTTTATACTCATGACAGCATTCCTATGTTCTTAAGTAGCCTTTTCCTCTCACACTCGAAAGGAAAAAGTTTAAAACCAGTGCCAATGCTAGCAACACCATACCCAAAGCAACACCTTGCGCGAATGCACCCTTATGGCTTTCCATCGCGATGGCCGTTGGAATATTTCTTGTCATGCCCATGATATTGCCACCCACCATCATCGAACAGCCAACCTCTGTAACAATGCGTGAAAAGGCGGCAATGGTCGCAGCGAGAAGTGGGAAGCGTGTTTCCCAAATCAATGTTGAGGCGATACGGAAAGTCGAAACACCCAAAGTACGAGCAGTTTCAACGGCACGTCGGTCACTCGCTTGAAGCGCACCATGCATCATAGAGACAAGTATAGGGAAGCAGATCAGCATCTGACCGAGAATCATAGCCTTTTGGGTGAAAAGCATTTGCCAATCACCCAAAGGGCCAGAGCGAGATAGCATCATGTACATTAATAGACCAATCACGACTGTAGGGATCGCTTGTAGAGTATTAATGATAGAGAGCAAGCCCCACTTGCCGGGAAACTCTGTGTAGGCGAGTAAAAAAGCCATGACAATTGCAGGTACGATAACCAGTGAAATTGCCGACAGAGAAACGCTGAATGACACTGCGACAATTTGCCACAGTTCGTGGTCAAAGCTCACAAGTAAGTTCAGTGCATCCAGCGTTGTTTGCCATAGGGTCATGATGTATCTCTTTTGTGCGGAGGCTCCGCATTTAGTTCCAGTATAGCTTTGTCAGTTACGGACATTGTCCATTACGAATATTGTCTTTCGCGAATATGATCTGTTACGAACTTCGCCAGTTGCGATATAAGTAGCTCATATCGCAACCTGAGACAATTCGCAGTGTTTTATTCAGCACTCGCGACAAATAGCTGCTTACCATGAAGCTTAAACTCGTTGATCAGCTTTTGTCCTTTCGGATTTACCAACCAATCACTGAATGTTTTTGCTGCTTGATAATTGATGCTTGGGTAGCGCTCTGGGTTAACAAGAATCACTTGGTACGGGTTGAATAGGTTCTTGTCACCTTGGAATAGGATCTTAAGGTCTAGTTTGTTTTGGTACGCCAACCAAGTACCACGGTCAGTCATAGTGTAGCCTTGCATCTCAGACGCCATGTTTAGCGTTGGACCCATGCCTTGACCTACGCTGCGGTAACCACCGAAGTTTGGTTCCATCTTAGTTTGAGCCCAGATACCCATCTCTTTTTTGTGCGTACCTGAGTCGTCACCACGAGAAACGAAAGTCACATTGTTAGTTGCAATAGACTTAAATACGTCAGCAACGTCGTTTTGAGAAACGATTTTTGCTGGGTCTTTTTGAGGGCCAACAATAACGAAATCGTTGTACATCAGTTTGCGAGGAAGAACGCCGTAGCCTTTCTCAACAAAGTTCGCTTCCGCTTTCGGTGCGTGTGTCATAACCAGATCAACGTCACCGTTCTCGCCCATGCGCAGAGATTTACCTGTACCTGCAGCAATTACGTCAACCTTGATACCTGAATCTTTCTCAAATTCTGGCAGTAGGAAATCAAGTAGACCTGAATGGTAGGTACTGGTAGTTGTAGCGAGTTTGATGTGTTGAGTATCTTCAGCGCTGCTAGCTGAGTAACTGACGAGAGAAAGTGCTGCAATAGTTAAAGGAATTGCTTTCATTATTATTATGTCCATGAGTTATGAATAGACCACCATAAGCATAGTTAATCGACTTATGGCTCCTGGGCTAAATGGTATAAATTGATTATCCACACCCTATAAGCAAACTTGATGCCAACAAGGATGGGCAACTAGGTTCATTAAATGTCTGTTATTTCGGGCAAAATAGCACCATTTATGAAATTAAATTTAAAGAAAATATGAGCTAGGACAAAATGTCGCATATTGAACCTGTTGTACTTGAGACGAGTTGGTACACTCTGTCCCAAATTTCCTCACCGGTGTGTTTTTATGTCTCTTACCAGCCCAAATGTCACAAACAAGACTCTGAACTCCTTAACTCAATACCAAGCTTTCTCTGTTTTGGTGGTTGATGATGAGATAGGAATGCAGGCGATTTTGAAAAAGGCGCTGGGTAAATTGTTTGGTAAGGTGATGTGCGCAGGTTCAGTGGAAGAGGCGGAGACAATCCGTAGCGCTGAACACTTTGATTTGATCGTTTTAGATATCAATCTGCCTGGTCGCTCAGGGATTGAGTGGGAAGAAGCCTTCAACGATAGCGAGAAGCGCTCAGACGTTATCTTTATGACTGGCTACGCGGACCTAGAGATGACAATTTCCGCTCTTAAGCTTGGCGCTTCCGACTTCATATTAAAGCCGTTCAACCTCGAACAGATGATTCAAGCAGTCCTTCGCTGCATGGACAAGCGACTTGCACAACGCATGCAATATGCTTTGAAGCGTGACGTTAGTCGCCATATCAAAACCGAAATCATCGGTAATTCAGACAAAACTCGAGTTCTGAAACAGCTGATTACTCAATTCGCACCATCACGAGCTTCAGTTCTGGTCGAAGGCGAATCGGGGACCGGTAAAGAGTTAGTGGCTCGCGGTGTTCACGAAGCGAGTAAAAGAACAGGGCCTTTTGTACCGATTAACTGTGGAGCAATTGCCCCAGAACTATTGGAAAGTGAACTATTTGGTCACACATCTGGCGCGTTTACCGGCGCGAAAAAGAATCGTGAAGGTCTTTTTCGCGTAGCCAGTGGCGGCACACTGTTTCTTGATGAAATAGGTGAGATGCCACTGCCAATGCAAGCCGCACTGCTTCGTGTTTTGGAACAACGAACAATCCGTCCTGTGGGCAGTGAAAAAGAGATCACGGTTGATGTGCGCGTAGTCGCTGCTACTAACCGAAACCTGCAAGAAGAGGTAGAGAAGGGCAACTTCAGACGTGACCTTTTCTATCGTTTAAATGTATTGAAGATCGATGTTTCACCTCTTCGTGAACGTGTGTCAGACCTGATGGACCTTGTCCCTTACTTTACACGCATGCTAGCCCATGAACTGGGCATGCCGGAACCAACTTGGGCACATGAAGATATTCTTGCTATGAACGAATATCAGTGGCCGGGTAATATTCGTGAACTTAAGAACTTGATGGAGCGTTGTATACTGCTTGGTAAACCACCTGCACACTATTGGCGTGAGTTAAATGGTGAGAGCAATGTACCTACTCGAGTATCTGTGACGGTGTCACATGGTTCAGAGCTTCCAGGGATGGATCCGAATGACGCGGCAGAAGGCTATCCAAATAGCTGGACACTCAAAGAAGTAGAGAAGGCACATATTGAACAAGTCGTCTCTTATCACGATGGGAACAAGTCGGCAGCAGCCCGTGACTTAGGCGTTGCGCGTAAAACCCTAGAGCGTAAATATAAAGATTGGAATGCAGAGGGATCAGAATATGCCGACTAGTCGTCACTGGTGGGCGAAATGGAGTTTTCGATTCAAGACGATGGTTCGCTATCGTCTTCTGTTTTTAACCTCTGCGCCAATCATTCTTACTCTCTGTGCTCTTATCGCTATCACGCTTTACTGGTCAGTGCATTACACCTGGCAAGGTGCATTGATTGATGTTGATGAGCGCTTAGACGTTGCTGACAACAGTATCCACCTTATTCAAAACCAACAGGCCTACAACGTAAGAGCGTTTTCAGAATCTTACCGTTTTAGAAACAAACTACAGAGTGATATCGCTGAAGAACAACTTGTCCAATGGGTATCGGACAATAAAGCTCGTTACGAGCTCGACTTCTTACGCTGGCACAGCGCTCAATCTGTCCAAGATACCAGTGAACTTCTTGAACTCACTCGTAAGCAATCCTTTTTTAGCGTACTAACACGCAGTCAGCTTGACGAATTAGATCGAACCTTAGCCAAAAGAGCAGAAGTACCGCTGCTTACTGGCACAGAGATTGAAACTCGTGGCTTAGTCAGTCGCACTGTTATCGCTATCTATGACGGGGACAACCGTGTTGTTGGCTTCCTAGATGGCGGTATTCTTCTCAATAACAGTACTCAGCTTGTTGATCAGATCAGTAACCTTATCTATCCAAGGCGTGAAGGATTCTCTCGCCGGGTTGGTACTGTGACCGTCTTTTTGGATGATCTGCGTGTCAGCACCAATGTACCGCTCAATAGTGATGCAAGTGAAGGACGAGCGATAGGTACCCGAGTTTCTCATGAAGTGCACTCCAAAGTGTTAAACCGAGGAGAAGAGTGGCTTGATCGCGCGTATGTTTACGATGCGTGGTACATCACCGCCTATCAACCAATTCGCGATCAACATGAACAGGTGATTGGTATGCTTTATACCGGTTATCTGATTTGGCCGCTGATTGAAACTTACCTGACTAACCTTGGTGAGATAAGCATAACCATCGTCGCACTGTTATTGCTGTCCGGCTTTATTGTTCATCGTGGTGCGCGAGATCTATTTAACCCGATTGAGCGCATTCACAAAGTGGTGAAATTAGTTCAGATGGGACAAGACAAACGAATCGGTACCTTGGGACTGGATGATCAGCACGAGTTGACTCAGCTTGCGAAACAGTTCGACAAGATGTTGGATCTTCTTCACGAGCGCAATCAAGAGATCCAACAAGCCGCGCTAGAGCTAGAGTGCAAGGTTCATTCTCGTACCGCTAGCCTCAAAGAGAAAACGGAGCAGCTTGAACACCACATTACCTTGCTCAACCAAGCTCGAGATAAATTAGTGGTCAATGAGAAGCTTGCTGCGCTTGGTGAGCTTACGGCTGGTATCGCTCACGAGATTAATAACCCAACGGCTGTAATTCTCGGGAACGTCGAGCTCATGAAGTTTGAGCTGGGCGACGATACTGCTCGCGTCAATGAAGAGATCCAAGCGATCATGGAGCAGATCGACCGAATTCGAAACATCACGCGCAGCCTTCTGCAATACAGCCGTCATGGCGGAGTACAAGATGAGGTTACTTGGCAGCACATCAACCCAATCGTTGATGAGAGTATTACTCTGGTAAAAACCGGCGCTAAAAAGAAAGGTATCGTATATCACTCTTCTCTTGATGCCAAAACCTCTGTTGAAGTAAACCGAAACCAACTGCTACAAATCTTGGTTAATCTTCAAATGAACGCGATTCACGCGATGGATGGAGAAGGGAACCTGACCATCTCTAGTGAAGACTGGATTGAAGAAGGTGTAGTGCAGGGCGCTGTGATTCATGTTGAAGACGAAGGCTGTGGTATTAAAGAAGATCAGTTGAAGCGTATCTTCTCACCGTTTTATACCACCAAGCGCGATGGTACTGGCTTAGGTTTATCAGTCTCGCAGAGTATTCTGTCTCAAACCGGCGGTGAAATTCGTGTTAAATCTGAATTAGGCAAAGGCAGTCGTTTCAGCGTCTATTTACCTAAGAAAGCAGCACCACAATTACTGGTTTCTAACGTTAACTAAAAACAAGCCAACATTCATTGTATCGTTACTGATGAAACTGATATTAGCTACGATGTATGGTTTGCAGTGAACTATGCTCAATTTGTGTTTGGCAAATGAGGATAGGCTTATGTTAGGCAATCCAGTGGGATGGTTCGAGATCTATGTGAATGACATGGATCGAGCAAAACAGTTTTATCAACAAGTGTTTCAAGTAACCCTGTCGAAGCTTGATAGCCCTGGAGGTATTCCTCTTGATATGTGGGTATTCTCTGATGATATGGGCAGCTATGGGGCGACTGGCGCTTTAGTGAAGATGGACGATATGGCCGCTGGTGGAAACAGCACCATCGTCTATTTCTCCTGTGAAGACTGTGCCATAGAAGAAAAACGCGCCTTAATGAACGGCGGAACACTTCACATGAGCAAAATGGCGATTGGAGAATTTGGTTTTATTAGCTTAGTCATGGATACTGAGGGTAATGTGATCGGGTTGCACTCGATGAACTAAAAGTAATAAATAGATATAACGTCATGCATGGAGGCAGAATGACAAAAACGTACCTCTTTGATTGGGGAGACACCTTGATGGTTAATTTCCCCGATCAATCTGGAAAAATGTGCGATTGGCCAATCGTTGAACCGATTGATGGTGCATTGGAAACCCTCGAATACCTTTCTAAACATCACCGTGTCTACATTGCGACTAATGCAGCAGACTCTTCCGAACAAGAAATCCAACAAGCATTTAGCAGAATAGGGTTAGATAAGTTCATTTCTGGTTACTTCTGTAAAGCTAACCTTGGCGTTGATAAAGCCAGCCCAGATTTTTTCCCCACAATTATTTCTCGTCTCAACGTGCCTGCTTCTAGCATCACTATGGTTGGCGATACACTTGAGAAAGATATCACTCCTGCTCTTAAATCTGGAATCAATGCCATTTGGTTTACACAGAAACCAGAACAAAGCACTGACAGTGTTCAATGTGAAAGCATTACACAACTTTCGGAATTAAAAGGCTAACTCAATAAGGCTTATCAATTATTGATATTTTTATAGAATTCAACCGGCTATAGGTGACAAGTGTCACCTTTTGCATGTGTAACTATATGAATATTCACTCTTCATGACTTACATCATCGCGGCTAGAGACAGTTTTGTTAAGTTGCTCCCAACTAATAACAAAAAATAAAGTCAGTCAGCTATGAAATTAAGCAATCTTTCTATCAAATCCAAACTCGCCTCAATTGTCATATTTTCAGTGGTCTCGCTGATTATGGCATGTACGTACAATTTGCTTCAGCAGCGTGCCACATCAATGGCTGAACGTGAGAGTAAACTCAGTGCGCAAGTCGAGTCCGCCGTATCGCTAGCTAAGCATTATTATGGTCAACGTGCCGTGTTGGGTGAGCAACAAGCACAACAACAAGCATTAGCTGCGATTCAAAACCTACGTTACGACGGTAACAACTACTTTTGGATTCTTAACCAGCAATCACAAGTCGTGATGCACCCGTTAAAGCCTGAACTGAATGGTGAGAATACTCATAACTTCAAAGACGGCGGGGGTAAGTTCCACTGGCGTGAAATGGTCTCTATCTCACGTTCTCCGCAAACTAAAGGCTTTCTTGATTACCAATGGAAGAGTCCTCAAGGGGAACTCAAAGATAAGATCTCTTATGTTGAACTATTTCCTGAGTGGAACTGGATCGTAGGTTCAGGGATCTTAGTTGCAGATATTCAAGAAGCATTCTGGGCGTTAGCGATAAAAGAGGCGTTTGTAGCGCTTGTTCTATCAGGGATGCTGTTTGCGATGGGCTACGCCATTTCCAATAACATTCTGATTCCTTTGGCCAAGTTGATTAACAACACTCATGCGATCGCTGATGGTGATTTGCGTGTGCGCATGAACATGACACGCAAAGATGAGTTGGGTGAGATGTCTACGCAGATCGATAAGATGCTAGAGAAACTGCAAAGCACGCTTAAAACTGCCAATGAATCAGCAGGGCAATCTAGCTCAATGGCGAGTCATATTGCTCAAGCCAGTGAAGAGGCTGCGACTAGTGTTAACTCTCAACATGCGCAACTTGAGCTGCTATCAACAGCAATGACCGAGATGAGTGCCACCATTTCTGATGTGGCCGTTAATGCTGAAAACACAGCAGTGAGTACAAATAAAGTGGTTGATCATGCGTATCGTAATGACGAAAACATGAAGGTAACAGCGACAAGTATCTCTCACGTGTCTGATAATATTTCGAATGCGAACAGCTTGGTGCAAGACCTACAAGCGGGCGTAACTGAAATCAGTCAAGTAGTGGGGGTTATTCGTGATGTTTCTGAGCAAACTAACTTGTTGGCTCTGAACGCAGCGATTGAAGCTGCGCGAGCGGGTGAGCAAGGTCGTGGCTTTGCTGTGGTTGCCGACGAAGTACGTAACCTTGCAAGCCGCACACAGAACTCGACCAATGAAGTACAACACACCATTGAGAAGCTTACTCAACAGGCAGAGCAAACCTTCGTCGCGATGAAGCAAAGCAATGAAGAGGTTGATCATAGTGTGAAAGCGTCTGACGATACTCGAGCTCAATTGGATGAAATCGTCGCAGAGCTGCAAAATGCTAACGATATGGTGGCACAAATTGCTGCAGCCTCAGAACAGCAAAGTTCAGTGGCGACAGAGATGAACCAGAACGTATCTAGCATTCATTTAGCAGCAAACGAAGTGCTTCAGGCATCTCAATCACTCGCTGAAGATAGCCAACAGATGGCGAACACTGCAGAGCACCTAACTGAGCAACTGAAATACTTCAAAGTGTAATTGTTAAAACCGCTCTAAAGAAAAGCCCTCGTTTCATTTGAAGCGAGGGCTTTTTGTTTTTTAAACCGACGAGTTTGCTAGCTTGAAGCCAAAGCTATCTTCGGCGGCTTGATTCCATGCTTTTTAAACTCTTTCATCACTCTTAAGGTAATGTCGGTTTCAAACAACTTCTCATAAGCCGTATCAACAACATAAGCCTTACAGGTCAATTGAATGGCTAAGTAGTTGTCAGTGATGGTTTGTTTAACTAGCACTGTGACTGGCTTTGGTAGGTGAATGTAACGACTTGACGATGCAGCCTCTTGAATTAAATCGCGGGCTAGGGTGATGTCTTCATCCATCCCGACATAGAAAGGAATCACGACCTGCATATCGAGAGCGCCATAATTCCCGCTGGTCGTTACTTCATTTAGAAACTTATTGTTAGGTATGGTAATGATATCGTCGTTGAGTGTTCTCATACGCACAGAACGTAAGCCGATGGTAATGATGTCGCCGTAATTCCCCTCAAACGTAACACGGTCGCCAACTTGAAACGGCCTGTCTATCATCACGGTTAAACCCGCTATAAACGACGCCGCAAGGTCTTTCAATGCGAAACCTACGGATACAGCGAGCGTACCGCCAATCAGCGCCAAGATATGATCGTTAATTCGAAAGCTCATCATAAAGACGACCAGACCAGCTGTCATATAGATGAAGAACTGTAGGAAAGACTGAACCTTTTGTAGCACCATTCGGTACTGAACAAACTGCCCACCAATGCTCTCGACCATCGAGTTCATAAACTTGATCAGTAACCATGTTGCCGCGACAACTAGAATTGAGAAGAAGACGCCACTCCAACGAATCAGGCTAGCAAACTGTTGGATGCTCTCAACGTTAACCACTTCTTCTGCGGCAATTGCCAGTTGAGATGGCAGCAACAGTGTCAGTAAGGCGATGCCTAGTATTTTAGATATTCTAATCATATTACTTCACCAATAAATGCTGTCTGTCTAACACATTGGTAATGTGTCTGAACCAATGATCTGAGATTTTGGCTTTGTCTTCTGTCCATTCGATATAGCCTCGGCTTTGGAAGTAGCGCAGCGTCCCAGTCACTTCGGAGATAGTAAGCTGTGTACATTCAGAGAGTTCTTCTGGTGTCGCAATCTCCAATTGAACAATAGAGCGTAATACCGCCAACATGGGTTTGGGCATCTTCTCAAGCTCTTCTGATTCGGGAGCATGGAACAGCCTCACCAACACTTGTTCGGTCTCTTTATTTCGATTTAACGAGAAACGGAAGAACCTTAATGCAACGGTCGGGTTTCCATCAGAGTAGTGCCATAGGATTCGATAGAAACCTTGCTTTGCCCGTTCCTCTTCACTGATATCTTGTTGGTCCCACTGTTTCGGTACCACTAATCCGTCAAAGCTCACTGTGTATTCGTCTGATTGGTTGATACGCGTATCGAGCAGTGACGCTATTTGTATTTCATTCCATTTAGGCAGAAAGGCGACCCAGTCAAATAGAAGTCTTTCTCCTCGCGCTCGATCAACAAATCGCCAACTCGCTTTCTCAATTGAGATGATTGCACGGTGATTTTTCTTGGAACGTCGAATGAGATTAGTCAAACGGATAAGTGCTGATAAACCCCCAACCATAGGCTTCACTAATCTCTGTCCATTATCGACGGCAATTAAGTAAGTGGTTTGACTGCCTCGAAGCTGACTCAGGATCTGTATTTCCGTGGTCTCTTCATCAAGCCCAATACTCACAGCAAAGCGAGCCAGTAGCTCTTGATAGCCAGAGTGAGGACAATTGAGGTAAACAGGCTCTGCATTTTTCACTTTATGCAAAATCTGTTTTAAAAAGGTTGTAGTGCCCACGCCACGCTCTCCAGAGACGACACATAAAGCAGGAGAGTCAGTCAGTAGATATTTAGAGAGTTGTTTAATTTCGGCATCAGCATAGTCGATTAATTCACTGTCATGATTCCCTGGCAACACATAATCAAAGGCAGCAGCGCCTTTAACACGAACTAATGCGTGGCGATCTGCAGTATTGTTTTTTTGCTTAGCGACCTCAATTCGAAACAAATAGGCGAGCGCTTGGCTGAAAAAGGTAAAGTGCGAAAGCTTTGAGATTAATCGATGCTTAGCAATATGTACTATGACCCATGCTGCGGCCATCGCGGTTGCAATGATACTGATGACCCAGATCCGCTTTTTGCTGATTGCCCAATTGACCCACCAAGGACGATCAGCAATGTTCTCCACCATTTCAAACACAGTGTCGCGCCACAACCTCAATACTGAAATGGTAATAAGAACAAACCAGAAGAAGAGCACGCTGTATATCCAGTTGTAGATGGTGCCTTTACCAAGTGTCATGGTTGAAATTTGCAAGATCACACCAGCAATAATCCCGCCCCATACATAACGACGAATGGTCGACAGTCGCAGTTCAACAATCTCTTGACTAGAAGAGCGGCTATTTCGGTAAGCGAACTCCAAAATGAAGCTAATCGCGATAGAACCGCCGAGAATCCACCAGGTAAATATTTCGAGAAAGACGACATGCTGAAGGCTTGGAATGGTCGACAATACTTGCAAGGATAGGGTTATCGCTATCAACCAAGCGATGGCTTTGTGCGCACGACTAAAATACCAAATGATGCGCACCCATAACGGCGGAGTATTAGTTTTTTCTAGAACTGAGTTTTTATACAGTTCTATTATTCTTGCGCTATTGGCAAGCCACCACATGAGTACGCTATAAATGAAAAATATTTTGATACCAGCCCATACCACAGGCACGGGTGAAACAAAGATATCTTCTATTAACGCGCGAAAACTGCGTAGCTGAAAGTAAAACAGGTATTCGGCATTAAGCAGCGTTAACTGCCACTCTTGCTTCAACTGCCTAACCCCTTGCGGTCCAAATCCAATGAGCTTGTCACGAGTGGCGCTATCAGCAAGCTCAAGTAACTTTTGCTTGCTGCTATTGATGCTGCTTAGGGTTAGATAGTCAGACTGAACCTTGAACCATATGTCATCGCTCGCTTTCGATTTAACATCGGGTTCTTCATCGGATTTAAGGTTATCGATAAACTGGGAAAGATGCAGTGCGAACTGATCGCTCTGTTTTTGTTGTTCGATAAGTACGACTCTTAATAACTGAGACGCTTTGCGTTGATCCTGAACCGACATAAATAGCGGCTCGGGTAGGGTTTGAACCTCATTATTGATGCTCACAGCGGTTTCACTAACGCTGGGGGTGACTTCCTGTTCGTATTGCCATTGTGCAGCACTACTAAATGAAACCATTGCTACCCACAGTAACCAAATATGCCGAGCGCATATCAGTGATAATTGGCGCATAAACTTCACTTTAACTTCCTGATTAGATTGAATTAGTGTAGTTCGTTTACCGCCATTGATCCTCTTTAATTGTCGTTAACTATGTCTTTTCGGTGAAATAAACGTCACCAAAGCTGGGGTTTTCGAAAATCCCTTCTACTTTTTAATAAGCCATTAGCCTAAGCGAAAGGTTAGATATGATTTTCTCTATTTCACGTGGCTAATATGCGTAATAAGACAAACAACGCTTGCAGTTAACCGCCTGAACGAGTAACGTTGCGGCGTTTTTCACATTAAAAAGGTAAAGGCATTGATTTCCACAGCAAATATCACCCAACAATTCGGCGCGAAGCCACTTTTCGAAAATATTTCAGTGAAGTTCGGCGAAGGTAACCGTTACGGTCTAATCGGCGCGAATGGCTGTGGTAAGTCGACGTTCATGAAAATCCTTTCAGGTGAACTAGAGCCAAGCGCAGGTAACGTAAGCTACGATCCAAACGAGCGCGTTGCTAAGCTAAACCAAGACCAATTCGCGTACGAAGAGTTCTCTGTAATCGACACAGTTATCATGGGCCATAAAGAGCTATGGGCTGTGAAGCAAGAGCGTGACCGTATTTACTCGCTACCTGAAATGAGCGAAGAAGACGGCATGAAAGTGGCTGACCTAGAAGTTCAGTTCGCAGAGATGGATGGTTACATGGCAGAAGCGAAAGCGGGTGAGCTTCTTCTGGCGGTAGGCATCGAAGAATCTCTTCACTTTGGCCTAATGAGCGAAGTTGCTCCAGGTTGGAAACTACGTGTTCTTCTGGCACAAGTTCTGTTCGCAGACCCGCATATCATGCTTCTAGACGAACCAACGAACAACTTGGACATGGACACCATCCGCTGGTTGGAAGAGACGCTAAACCAACGTAACTGCACAATGATCATCATTTCGCACGACCGTCACTTCCTAAACTCTGTATGTACTCACATGGCTGACCTTGATTACGGTGAGCTACGCGTTTATCCAGGTAACTACGATGAATACATGACAGCAGCGACACAAGCTCGTGAGCGTCTACTGTCTGACAACGCGAAGAAGAAAGCGCAAATTGCTGAACTTCAAACGTTCGTATCTCGTTTCTCTGCTAACGCGTCTAAAGCTAAACAAGCAACATCTCGTGCGAAGCAGATCGATAAGATTCAGCTAGAAGAAGTAAAAGCATCTAGTCGTCAAAACCCGTTCATCCGTTTCGAACAGTCTAAAGAGCTGTTCCGTAACGCACTTGTGGTTGAAAACCTATCTCAAGGTTTTGAAGAAGACCTATACAACAAGTTCGATGCGATCTTCGAAGTGGGCGAGCGTGTTGCAATCATCGGTGAGAACGGCGTTGGTAAAACAACTCTACTAAACACACTTGCTGGGGTACTAGAAGCGCGTACAGGTGAATACAAGTGGTCTGAGAATGCAAACATCGGTTACTACGCTCAAGACCATGCTCATGACTTTGAAGAAGACATGAACCTATTCGACTGGATGAGCCAATGGCGTCAAGAAGGCGAAGATGAGCAAGTAGTTCGTAGCTTCCTGGGTCGTATGCTATTTGGCCAAGACGACATTAAGAAGTCAGTTAAGGTTATCTCTGGTGGTGAACAAGGTCGTATGCTTCTTGGTAAGATCATGATGCATAAACCAAACATCCTGCTAATGGATGAACCAACAAACCACATGGATATGGAATCTATCGAAGCACTTAACCTTGCTCTTGAAAACTACAAAGGCACGCTGTTCTTCGTTTCTCACGACCGTGTATTCGTAGACTCACTAGCGACACGTATCCTAGAAATCAAAGATGGTCAGATCCATGACTTCCGTGGTACTTACGCTGAGTTCCTAAAAGCGCGTGGCATCGACGGTTAATTGAACCTCTAACGCTAACCAAGCGACACAGACTTATTAAAAAGCGCCTTTATCACTGCGATAAAGGCGCTTTTGTTTGTGCTGAACTGTTCGTTACAACAACACTAATATTTAAACTGGGCGACGATCTTATCCAGTTTAACGCTCACATTAGATACCTGTTCACTACAGCGTACAGAACCAGAAACCACTTCATACGTATCGACGGACAAATGGGCGATATCTGTGATGTTTCGGTCAATCTCCGCGGAGACAACAGATTGCTCCTCCGACGCGGTCGCAATTTGGCTATTCAAGTCAAACATTTCACCAACCTGCAGATGAATACCTTCAATCGCATTAACCACACCCTTGGTTTGGCGTTTAACATGTTCCGTTTGATCTAAGCTCTCCGACATCTTAGCGACGGTTTTCTCAATCCCGCTGGTTAACCCTTGGATGGTGGTTTCAATTTGATGGGTAGAGTTGTTGGTCATGAGTGAAAGCTCTCTCACTTCCGACGCCACTACGGCAAAGCCTCGGCCATGTTCACCCGCTCGTGCTGCTTCAATCGCGGCATTGAGGGCGAGTAGGTTAGTCTGTTCTGCGATACCCTGAATCGTCGTAACTACTTGGTTAATCTCACGGCTCTGTTCTTCAAGATGATCAATCAAGGTCTGAGACTCTTCGATGTTGGTAACCAGCACCTGAATGCTGTCATCGGTTGCGTGCGTCTCTTGCAGTGCATGATGAGCATTACCTTTGATTTTCTCAGCGCTCAGTGCAGCGTTTTCAATATTAGCGGCCACTTCATTACTGGTCATCACAAGTTCATTGACTGCCGTGGCTACCGATTCAGATTGTTGCTTTTGCTTCTCGGCGTTACTCATGCTTTTTTGCGCAGCTTGCTCTGAACTACAGGAACTGTCAGTAAGCACGGTCATAACTCCAGAGAGATCTTTAATGTTAGCGTGTAACTTACTAATGAACGCATCAAAGGAGTGGGAGAGCTGAGCAAGTTCATCGGTACCTTTGGCATTCATACGCACCGTTAAGTCGCCATCACCATTGGCAATAGACTCCATCATTTGGTTGATTGCTTTGATACGAGTTAAAACACTTTTACCGATTAGTGCCAATAATGCCGATAAAAGAATAACGATGGCAAAACCAAACAGATGCAGGGTATTTTTGGTATCAGAACTGGCTTGGCTAATCGCCGTGTTAATTTCCAATTGGACGCCATTAATTGCTTGTTCAGCTTGATGAACGGTTCGGCGAAGTTCTCCTTTCAGCCCCAGCTCCTCGGTCAGCCCAAGGCGCGTATTAGCCACGAGCAGTTTTTCGACGGCATCTCGGTAGTTCAAATACGCCTGTTTTGTCGTATCTGTATTCTGTGCATAGGGAGTAAACACATCTAATGCACCATCAAAGGCGAGACTGGTTTGGTCATTGGTGTGGGCGAGATAATGAAAGTCTTTCTCTACCAACTCAAGCAAGGCGAGTTCCAGTGCGAGATTCGCCTCTTTCTCTACCGCATGTTTCAATTCATTTCGTCTCTTGTCTAAAACTGCAATCAAGCCAACAGAAGGGTTAGGGTTTTCAATCGCATTGACTTGTTGAACAATCTGACGAAATTGATATTCGTAGCTCTCGATTGCTTGGCTGATTTTGGAGGTGTTATCAGAGAGGTTTAACTCGTGGGAAATAAGCGTCTGATTCAAATCTAATAATCTTTGATCCAGTGTTACGGCGGTAGTATCAAAGCGCTCTGCGTATTTCTGTTCTTTCCTTGCTAGAAAGTCTTTCTCGTGCCTTCTGAGCATGAGTAGGTCGACTGAGCTTCTCAGATTCTCATTGGCGGCACGCTCAAGTGACTCCAGCCGGTCAAGGCTCATCTGTTCATATACGGCATAAACAAACACGGAGACAAATAGCGTGATGTTGATAAGAATAAATTTACTTCGTATAGACAATGACAGCGAAGAACGCTGCTTTTCGGTTGACCTATCCATAGGCAACTCCTTTTAGCCGATGACGTTTTATATCTATCTGTTATTTATTTGAGTAATGTATTTATAAAAGATAGATATGTAACTAATAGCTTATTAGGGGAGTAACGCAAGGGATTGGACCAGTTTGGTAAAAATTTTACCCAAACAAGCTTAAATAGGGCATATTAACAAGCTCTAATATGGTAAATACCCTCAACAACACATTGATACTGCATACTTCTTGGTAGAGATCATGGCTATTGAGGGCATCGAATTACACTTGGTTAGGCTTCGTTAGATAAGGAAACAACGGTGCATTTTAAATACATTATTCACCGTCTTGGTTACCTTTAACATCAAAGATAATCTTATCTGCACCTGTAAAGACTTGGAAGCGTAAACCTTTAGCACGAGCAATCGTAGTGATGCCAAACTTCTGAGCTAAATCTAAGCCCATTTGAGTCACACCTGAGCGAGAGAGTAGTACAGGAATACCCATTTGAGCTACCTTAATCACCATTTCAGACGTCAAACGGCCAGTGGTATAAAAGATTTTGTCTGAGCCATCTTCCTGATTCAGCCACATTTCACCTGCCAGCGTATCTACCGCGTTATGACGGCCCACATCTTCAACGAAAGAGAGCACTTGATCGTCTTTGCATACAGCACAACCATGGACAGCTCCTGCTTTTTTATAGGTGTCGTTATAGTGAGTTAACGCTTCAAGAGCCATGTAGATTTCTGATTGCTTAAGCTTAGTTTGAGGCACTTGGTAATTTTCCAGCTGCTTCATTACGTTGCCGTACATAGTGCCTTGACCACAACCTGAGGTGACAGTTTTCTTTTTAAGCGCACTTTCTAATTGGCTTGTATCTTCTTTCGTTACGACTGCTGCAGAACTGGTTTCCCAATCAATGATGATTGATTCAATCGCCTCAGGATCAGAAAGGAAGCTTTGGTTCTTTAAATAACCTAAGACTAATGATTCAGGACGTGAGCCCAAAGTCATCAGGGTCACGATCTCTTTCCAGTTAAGCATAACAGTTAGAGGACGTTCGCAAGCAATCTGTTTTGTTAGCTTTTCGCCATACTCGTCGAACACTTCCACTTCAATGGTTTGTAGAGGGTTTTCACTGGTTTTAATAATGTTTGGTTTAACCACTTTAATATCCTAGTTGTGTATACGCTCATCACGCGTTTTGACGTTGACGGTTTAGGCGTTATTTTTGAAGCTCGCAGAGGGTGTCGGCTTCTTTGTCTTAATGCTTAAAGCAATTCTTATTCCAAAGCGCTATTTATCTCAAATTATTCGGATGATTACCTTTACTTAGCGCAAAAACTGTCACATCGGTCTAACCTGAACAGAGACTTCGCCTATTTTGATGGTGCTATGGCGTGGTTATTGCTTAGTTGTAGTAAACCAAAGATTTTGTGATGTCGTAAATAGAACAAAATGTCCTATTGGTAGCGGCTTCAAATAACAACTGGATGAGATATGTCGGAAACTAAAGAACTAGAACAACAATATGAGAAAACCGAGACATCTTGGTCGATAGGCGTTCATCGTATCGAGAAAGAGATCAAAACGGGCATGTGGACGACCACACAATGGGAACTTGCAGGGTTTGAACTATCCCCAAACAGTGACTCGAAAGATGTGTGTCTACTTCAACTGCATAAAGATGAACGTACAGACTATCGATTCAACCTTAGTTCACAACAACCCAAGCTTTTCTTGGTAATGGATAACGTCGATTCAGGTGTACCTATTATCCAATTGCTGACAGCCTCTCAAACTGTCGCAGGTCAGTATATGGATGGGGACAATCAAGTTCTTTCGTTTGATATGCCTTTACCTGTTCAAGCTTGGATGGAGGCCTTCATTGGTCGACATGGCGAGCTGTTAGAAAAACGTCGTAAGAAACGTAAAGGAGCAGGGCGCGCAAATGGCAACTAGTTTCTTTAGTCGTTGGTCACAGCGTAAGTTAGATGGAGAAAAGGCCACTGACGTTGAGACAGAAGAGTCAGTTAACGCTAACACTGATGCTCAACCTTCTCAATTAACAAGCGTTAATGACCTAGATCCTTCGGTTCATTCAGAACAAACAACCGCGGATGTTTCTAGTGAAACTCTTGATGATTCAGTAGAAAACGCTGAAGATGAGTCTCCTTCTGTTGCTCAACTTCTGGTATCTGAGGCATCGGAGAGCGTTAAAAAGGCTGCTCTAAGAAAGCTATTCTTATCTGAAGAGTTCAACGTTCGTGATGGCTTAGATGACTATGATGATGACTACAGCAATCTCAAGTCTCTTACTGAAGGCGTTGCTGATACGTTAAGAGACTGGGTAAAAGATACCGTCGAGGATAGTGAGCCTGTCACTGCTAAAGCTCAAGATGAGTCAACTTCGACCAGTGATACCTTAGAACAACAAGTCGCTGAAACAGAGCAAGAAGAAGCTCCACAAGAAGCGGGCGATGTTTCTGAAAACGAACCTAAAAATGCCCTCAATTCAGACACTGAGAAGGTTGAAAAGTCTCCCAAACAACAATAACTGTATATTTATACAGTTACCCATAAAATCGGTACTTCACCTGAAAGTATGAGTCTTTAACTGGGACAAAATATACCACACAAAGAATAGGTACATTTTGACTAAACACTCAATGAACCGACTGAGACAAATTGTCCCAGTCGGTTTTTTTGTCCTTATTAAATAGCAATAAATAACATAAACCATTGAAATATAATTAAAATAAAGTTGGCATATACATTGCTATAAACAAGCATAATCAACAGGTTAGTAGATTGTTTCATTATCGATGCTGAAATACGACACATGATTAATTGAGCAATTAATCAGCATTCTATACGAGGCTGACTACAATCAAGGTTGAGCAGATTATCCATGACGCTATATGGAACTGAGCAATGCTTATAGAACTATTAAAAGAAGCAACAACAAATAATGGTAAAGCGCGACTCTATGCTTTTGAAAATACCGTAGAGTTAACCAACCTTATTCCACCAACTGTAAGTTATGAAAGTGGTGGAAATACCCTGATCATAGGGCCAACTGCAATCATTGAGAGCGCGGCTGCGCAGTTACCTCAATTGACTAGCCTTACCTTGCTGTCAACCGATGGAGAGAAGGGTTCAAACAGTGAACTCTATTTCGCTAATTCAGTTCAGGTATCAGGTTTTTTAGGTACGTTTGAAGTAGTTATTGAAAACCGTGGGACGACGAGCAATTTAGCGAAAGTTGCGATTAATCACGATTGCTTTGATGTTGTGTTAGACCTATGCCTAAACAGCTGTATGACTGAAGAAGTTCCAGTTCCGGGTTACTACCCAGTTGGACGTGGCTATCCGAAATTGGCTGAAGCGCTAGAAGAAATCCCAACGCTGATGGGCACCTTCGATAAGCCAAAATTCTTCCGTTTAGATACTGATTTGTGTGCGCATAGCTCTCGTGGCGTTAAAGGCTGTGAGCGTTGTGTTGATGCTTGTCCTGCAGGCGCGCTATCAAGTGAAGGTACGGACAAAACCGGTCATCGCATCGAAATTAACCCGTACCTTTGTCAAGGCGTGGGTACTTGTGCAACAACCTGTCCAACTGAAGCGATCAGTTACGCACTTCCTAATCCAGATGACACTCAAAAATTCATTGAACGCACGTTAGCCAACTATGAGAAAGCAGGGGGGCTAGACCCGATCGTTCTGATTTGTAGCTCACGTCATGAAACATATAACGTGATGGCACTTAAAGCACTTCCAGACAATGTTATTCCGATTGTTGTTGAAGAGCTTCCTTCTGTAGGTATTGATACGTGGTTTGCAGCTTTAGTAAATGGTGCAACTCAGGTTCTGTTTGCTGCATCTCGATTTATGCCAGAAACCATTATTCGAGTTCTAAATAACGAAGTCGGTATTGCTCAAGAACTATTGGATCAAATCGGTGTAGCAAAAGAGACGGTAGATATTCTTTACCTTGAATCGCTTCGTGAAGGTGCTCCGATACTGTGTACCGATTCGTTTGATTTGGCATTAGGGGACTTGCAAGGCAATAAGCGTGAACGTCTATTTACTGCGCTTGATGCTCTAAGCACATCACGAATTCCTGTCGAGAATATTGTTGAGCTCCCATCGAACGCACCTTACGGCAACGTTTCGTGTGAAAGCAAAGATTGTACGTTATGTATGAGTTGTGTGGCGGTATGTCCAACTCGTGCACTTCATACCGATGGCACATCTCCATCTCTAAAATTCATTGAGCAGGATTGTGTTCAGTGTGGCCTTTGTGAAAAAGCATGTCCTGAAAACGTTCTGACTCTAACGCCTCGAATGAATTGGGTGAAAGAGGAGCGTCAGAAGGCCGTTGTGATTCATGAAGAAAAAGCAGCGGAGTGTATTCGTTGTCATAAGCCTTTTGCTCCTCAATCTATGATTGATATGTTGCAAAACAAGTTACGCGGTCACTCTCATTTTTCTGACGAAGCAGCGATCAATCGTATTGCTATGTGTGAAGACTGCCGTGTCATCGATATGTTCGATTCAATGGCTCAAGACCCATTGAAACAACTGAAATACTAGGAGCTGGCTTTGGATACTCATTCAGAACATGAACAAACACTAAGAACAGATATCTACCTTGTTCTATCCGCACTATTTCGTAGTGCTCCAACAGAAGAGATGATTGACTTTTTAAAATCTCTAGAAATTGAAGAGTCGGAAAGTGCCATGCAAAAAGCTTGGATTGCGCTTCAACAAGCCGCAATTCAATCTGAACGTGAAGCACTAGAAGACGAATACCAAGACCTTTTCATCGGTATTGGCCGTGGTGAAGTCATGCCTTTTGGTTCATGGCACATGACTGGCGCAATGATGGAAAAACCACTCGCTGAGATCCGACACGATCTTGAGCTTCTTGGTATTGAGCGCGACGAAAACGTAAAAGAGCCAGAAGATCATATTTCAGCTCTTTGTGAAGTCATGGCGATGCTAACCGGTGAAGAAGAAGAGCTTCAACAAGTTGTTTTCAATAAACATATTGCACCTTGGTTTGAATCTTTCACTCGTCAAACGGAGAGTGCGGAACACGCCAACTTTTACAAGCCGGCCGCTCAGCTATGCCAAGCATTCCTATCGCTAGAACAAGTTCGTTTTAGTGTGAATACCAAAAGCAGTAAGCACAAATCAAAAATTGATGTGAAAAACGTCACTGATTACGAGTAATCGAGCAGTACTCGATCATATCGATAGAGGGGCAGTAAGCCTCCATAAAGATCTACCGTAAGGTAAGGAAGCAATGATGAAAGATAATAAAGAAGTAAATACAAGCCGTAGGGACTTACTCAAAGGCTTAACAACTGCAGCCGTAGCGGGTGCTGTTGTCGCTGGAACTTCAACAGTGGCATCAGCGGCTGAAACGCCTGACCTTTCCAAAAAAGACGTGAAGAAGACTGGCTACCGTGAAACGCAACATATTCGCGACTACTACGACACACTATAGGGGATAAAGGATGAAACTAGTCAAACGCTCCGATAGTGTGAGCAAGGAAACCAATCAGCTCGGCGTATCTCGTCGTGCATTCATGAAGAACACTTCATTGGCTGCTGGTGGCGCTGTAGTAGGTGCAAGCCTATTTGCTCCAGGCATGATGAAGAAAGCACAAGCGAAATCGGTTGATCCAGATGCGAAAACTGAGATCAAACGTACGATCTGTTCTCACTGCTCTGTGGGTTGTGGTATCTACGCTGAAGTTCAAAATGGTGTATGGACTGGCCAAGAGCCGGCATTTGACCACCCATTCAACGCTGGTGGACACTGTGCGAAAGGTGCAGCACTGCGTGAGCACGGCCACGGTGAACGTCGTCTTAAGTACCCAATGAAACTGGAAGGCGGTAAGTGGAAGAAACTTTCTTGGGATCAAGCAATCGAAGAGATCGGTAACAAAGCGCTAGAACTTCGTAAAGAGTCTGGCCCTGATTCGGTTTACTTCCTTGGTAGTGCGAAACACAGCAACGAGCAAGCTTACGCATTCCGTAAAATGGCGTCACTTTGGGGCACCAATAACGTTGACCACCAAGCGCGTATTTGTCACTCAACCACAGTAGCAGGTGTAGCGAACACTTGGGGTTACGGTGCAATGACAAACTCGTTCAATGACATGCACAACTGTAAGTCGATGCTATTCATTGGTTCGAACCCAGCAGAAGCACACCCAGTCGCAATGCAGCACATCCTGATCGCGAAAGAGAAGAACAACTGTAAGATCGTTGTTGCAGATCCTCGTCGCACTCGTACGGCTGCAAAATCTGATCACTACGTATCACTTCGTCCGGGCTCTGACGTCGCGTTTATTTGGGGCGTGCTATGGCATGTCTTCGCAAATAAGTGGGAAGACAAAGAGTTCATTCGCCAACGTGTATTTGGTATGGATGAGATCCGTGAAGAAGTTGCAAAATGGACGCCAGCTGAGGTTGAGCGCGTAACTGGCGTATCTGAAGCTGACGTTTACCACACAGCGAAACTGCTTTCTGAAAACCGTCCTGGTTGTATCGTTTGGTGTATGGGTGGTACTCAACACACCACTGGTAACAACAACACTCGTGCTTACTGTGTACTTGAACTTGCACTAGGTAACATCGGTAAATCAGGCGGCGGTGCTAACATTTTCCGTGGTCACGATAACGTACAGGGCGCAACTGACCTTGGTGTACTATCAGACACACTTCCAGGCTACTATGGTCTCTCTGAAGGTTCATGGCGCCACTGGTCTAAAGTTTGGGATCTAGATTTTGACTGGGTGAAAGGCCGTTTCGATGACAACGCTTATGGCGGTCAGAAACCAATGAACAGTGCTGGTATCCCTGTATCTCGCTGGGTTGATGGTGTTTTAGAAAACAAAGACAACATCCGCCAACGTGAAAACATTCGCGCAATGTTCTACTGGGGTCACGCGGTGAACTCTCAGACTCGTGGTCCTGAAATGCAGAAAGCGATGCAGAAGCTGGATATGATGGTTATTGTTGACCCATACCCAACAGTTGCAGCGGTAATGAACGACCGTACTGACGGCGTTTACCTACTTCCAGCGACGACTCAGTTCGAAACTTACGGCAGTGTTACAGCATCAAACCGCTCGCTACAGTGGCGTGACAAAGTGGTTGATCCACTGTTCGACTCTAAGCCTGACCACGAAATCATGTACCTGCTTTCTAAGAAGCTAGGTTATGCAGACCAGTTGTTTAAAAACATCCGCGTTGAGAACAATCAGCCACTGATTGAAGACTTAACCCGTGAGTTCAACAAAGGTATGTGGACGATCGGTTACACCGGTCAAAGCCCTGAGCGTATTAAAGAGCACCAACAAAACTGGCACACATTCCACAAAACAACGTTGGAAGCAGAAGGCGGCCCAATTCACGGTGAAACCTACGGTATGCCTTGGCCATGTTGGGGGACACCAGAGATGAAACACCCTGGTACTCATATCCTTTACGATACATCTAAGCCTGTTGCAGAGGGCGGCGGTAACTTCCGTACCCGTTTTGGTGTTGAGTTTGAAGGTAAAAACCTACTGGCAGAAGACAGCTACTCGAAAGGCAGTGAAATCAAAGACGGCTACCCAGAGTTCAGTGACAAGCTTCTGAAACAGCTGGGTTGGTGGGACGATCTAACAGCCGAAGAAAAAGCAGCTGCTGAAGGCAAGAACTGGAAAACCGACCTATCTGGCGGTATCCAACGCGTTGCGATTAAGCACGGTTGTATCCCATTTGGTAATGCGAAGGCGCGTGCGATTGTGTGGACATTCCCTGACCGCGTACCACTTCACCGTGAGCCGCTGTACACGCCACGTCGTGACCTAGTTGCTGACTACCCAACGTGGGACGACAAAGAAGCGATCTTCCGTGTACCAACCTTGTACAAGTCGATTCAAGAAGAAGATAAGTCTGGCGAGTACCCAATCATCCTAACCTCTGGCCGTCTGGTTGAATACGAAGGTGGTGGTGAAGAGACTCGCTCTAACCCTTGGCTTGCTGAACTTCAACAAGAGATGTTCGTTGAAGTTAACCCGAAAGACGCAAACGACATCGGCTTCAAAGATGGCGATGATGTTTGGGTTGAAGGTGCAGAGAAAGGCCGTATTAAGGTTAAAGCTCTAGTTACTCGTCGTGTGAAGCCTGGTCTGGCATTTATTCCATTCCACTTCGGCGGTAAGTTCCAAGGTGAAGACCTACGTTCTAAGTATCCTGAAGGCACTGACCCGTATGTTATTGGTGAAGCTGCAAACACAGCAACCACGTATGGTTATGACCCTGTAACGTTGATGCAGGAAACGAAAGTAACCCTTTGTAACATTCGTAAGGCTTAAGGAGTCCAATAATGGCTAGAATGAAATTTCTTTGTGACACTAAGCGTTGTATCGAATGTAACGGCTGTGTCACTGCATGTAAAAACGAAAACGATGATGCGCTAGAGTGGGGTATCCAACGTCGCCGCGTTGTAACACTGAACGATGGCGAGCCGGGTGAAAACTCTATCTCAGTTGCTTGTATGCACTGTACTGACGCGCCTTGTATGGCGGTATGTCCTGCAGACTGCTTCGAGCACACTGAAGACGGCATCGTACTTCATAACAAAGATCTGTGTATCGGTTGTGGCTACTGTCTATTCGCTTGCCCGTTTGGCGCACCACAATTCCCTAAACAGGAAGCCTTTGGTGAGCGCGGTAAGATGGACAAATGTACATTCTGTGCAGGCGGTCCTGAAACTGAAGCGGGCTCTGTTGAAGAGCGTCAGAAGTACGGTGCGAACCGTATTGCTGAAGGCAAGCTACCAATGTGTGCATCACTATGTTCAACTAAAGCGCTTCTAGCGGGTGACGCAGAGAAAGTCTCTGATGTATTCCGTCAACGTGTTGTAGAGCGTGGCGCAAAAGGCGCGGGTTGGACCAATGGTAACGACCTATCTTACGATGCGACTAAGAGCTAAGTAGGGAGAGACGTATGCTTTCATTGTTAAAACGTCTCTCATTTGTCGTGCTGCCGCTATTGGCAGCACTGACAATGCTGGCTCCAATGAGTCACGCTGCTGAGACGAAAGCGAATACCGCAGAGCGTGAGATGACCCAACTTGCGGGTGCAGACTTTTGGCGACAAGTGCGTGAAGGTGAGACAGGCTACACAACGTCTCAATCTGCTGAGCACGGCATGCTGATCAGTACTCCTGGACAAACGTGGTACATCTTAAAAGAGAAGTGGATGTCTCCGGCAGGCGCAGTTGCTATCTTCGGTAGTATTGCCTTTGTTACTCTGATGTACATTGTGATTGGCCCGCTCATGTTAAGTGCGCCGAGAACCGGACGTAAGATAAAACGTTGGTCTCGTTTAGACAGAGCACTTCACTGGAGCATGGCGTTTACCTTTCTAACTTTGGCCTTCAGCGGCTTAATGTTGGTTTATGGTAAGCACTTCTTAAAGCCTTATATCCCAACGGATTTGTGGGGCTTTATCATCATGCTCGCTAAGCAATACCACAACTACATCGGTCCAATTTTCTATGTACTGCTAATGTGCGTACTAGTGAAGTGGTGGCGTAAGTCTATCTTCAAGATGGTCGATCTTAAGTGGTTTATGAAGCTTGGTGGTATGGTTGGTAAGCATAAAGGCTCACACCCGTCAGCAGAGTTTTCAAACGCTGGTGAAAAAGCACTGTTTTGGTTACTTATCGTTGTAGGTACCGTCGTTGCGATCAGTGGTTTAGTTCTAGACTTCCCAATCTTTGGTCAAACACGTCGTGATATGGAGCTTTCTAACTTAGTTCACATGCTAGCGGCACTGATCCTTATCTGTGGCTTTGTGTTCCACATCTATATCGGCCTGTTTGGTATGGAAGGGGCGCTAGAAGGTATGGTAACGGGTGAAGTTGACGAAACTTGGGCTAAAGAGCACCACGACCTTTGGTACGAAGAAGTCATGGCTAAAGAGAAACAGGAAGCACTACAAGGTGACACAACTGGTTCGAACACAGAAAACGTCTCTCAAACAGCAAAAGAGGTAAAGCCGAATGAACAAACCTCATAAAGGTATTTGGGTTGCTTATATACTAAGTTGCTTTACGCCATTTACTTGTCTGATTTCGGGTGTGATAGCTATTGTCTATGCGGGTTATCGTCTAGACAAAGGAGAGGATGGGGAAGTCATTGACTCCCATTACTACGGTCTAATCCGTACTTTCTTCCTGAATCTGACCTACTTTGTGGTATTGATCGTTACTGTTGCAACGTCAAATGGCGTTTTGAAAGGTGTAAACGACTACTGGTATAAGAGTCATTTCATCGATGAGATTGCATACTACATCCCTTACGTGGGAATGTTGTTTGGTGCTATTGCCATCGTGGTTTGGTTTATTCGTATGTACCAAGGAATGACCCGCCTGAAGCAAGGTTTGCCTCAAAAAGCTTCGACAGGACCAAACCTGTAACAACACTCTTAAGTTGTTCTATTTGAAACCCAGCTCTTTGCTGGGTTTTTTATTGTCTGCTTTCTAAATCCTCTCAGCCAATCCCTTGATGTTGCACGCATCTTTATGGTGCATCTCACTATCTTGGTGCAAAAAAGATTAACAACTTACATCCTGTTGCTCACCAAAATTGTGCCACTAAATATTCAATCCGCTATTAATCAATAACTTACCTAGAGGTGCAACTGCGCTTATTCGGTTCATGTGGTTTGGAACGCATCTTGCCTAGCTATTGAGTCTTTAAATAATTACATCATTTAACGCGCACACAATCAGTGCAAATGATAAAGCAAAAGGAGTTAGCTTTAATGAGCCAGTCAGTCGAGCAAGTTCATAGTGCAGTACAGAACTTGACGCAAAGTTCGGACACACTGTTTTTACTACTTGGTGCCATCATGGTTTTCTTGATGCACGCAGGTTTTGCCTTCCTAGAGGTAGGTACGGTACGAAAGAAAAACCAAGTAAACGCTTTGGTGAAGATTCTTGCAGATTTTGGCGTTTCCGCCATTGCGTATTTCTTTATCGGATATTGGGTTGCTTATGGCGCACACTTTTTCGCTGATGCCGATACCTTGGCTCAAGCAAATGGCTATGAGTTAGTGAAGTTCTTCTTCTTAATGACGTTTGCGGCGGCGATTCCAGCAATTGTATCGGGTGGTATCGCAGAGCGTGCACGTTTCTACCCAGTACTATTGGCGACCTTATTTACGGTTGGGCTGGTTTATCCGTTCTTTGAAGGCATTATTTGGAATGGGAATTTTGGTCTACAGGGTTGGTTTGAAGCACAGTTCGGCTATGGTTTTCATGACTTCGCAGGTTCAATCGTCGTACATGGCGTAGGTGGTTGGATTGCATTGGTCGCAGTTTACTTCCTGGGAATGCGTAAAGGACGTATTCGTGCGGGTAAGCACACCAACTTCGCACCATCAAACATTCCTTTCTTAGCGTTAGGCGCATGGATTCTTTGTGTCGGTTGGTTTGGCTTTAACGTAATGTCAGCACAGGCAATCAATGGCATTAGCGGCTTAGTTGCAATGAACTCTCTCATGGCGATGGTTGGCGGTATTCTAGCTGCACTGTTTGCTGGCAAGAACGACCCAGGCTTCATTCACAATGGTCCTTTGGCGGGCTTAGTCGCAGTTTGTGCTGGCTCAGACTTGATGCACCCACTCGGTGCACTAGTAACAGGTGGTGTCGCAGGCGCACTATTTGTTTACCTATTTACCTACATGCAAAACAAAACCAAGATTGATGACGTATTAGGTGTTTGGCCTCTACACGGCGTTTGTGGCGCATGGGGCGGCATCGCAGCAGGTATCTTTGGCCAACAAGCATTCTGGGGACTTGGTGGTGTGAGCTTTGTGGTACAAGTTCTGGGTACTATTGCAGGCATTGTCATTGCAGTTGGCGGTGCATTCATCGTTTACGGCATCCTAAACAAAGTGACAGGCCTTCGTTTAAGTGAGGAAGATGAATTTAACGGTGCGGATCTATCCATTCACAAGATCTCATCTGTAAGCGAAGATTAACCTTTAAACGAAGTAATCTTCTTACCTCTAGATACAGAAATTAAAAGCGGCTTCGGTCGCTTTTTTCATTTTTTGTAAAGAGCGATAAGGAGCAAAAAACCGATTTAACAATCGTCTCCGAGCTATTTTTCCTCTTCAAAACTCAAGCTAGTTCACAAATGACCAATGAATACATGCACATAAGACCATGGTCTAATCCCCAAAACTATTGTTGGAATTTGAACAATGCTAAGCTGTTACAAAGTGACATATTGATAAGGACGTAATATGAATTTCCCATACAGAAATATCGTGATTCTCACAGGTGCTGGGATCTCGGCAGAATCAGGAATACAAACTTTTCGTGCGCAGGACGGATTATGGGAAAACCACAAGATCGAAGATGTGGCGACTCCCGAAGGCTTTCAACGAGACCCTGATTTGGTTCAAGCATTTTATAACAAGCGCCGCAAAGGATTGCAAAGCCCTGATATTGAGCCTAATGCTGCACACAAAGCGCTAGGGGAGCTTGAGAAGCGTTTAGATGGGAAAGTCACCATCATCACACAGAATATCGATAACCTTCATGAGAGAGGCGGTAGCGACAATGTGATACACATGCACGGCGAACTCCTAAAAGCCCGTTGCAGTGAATCGAATCAGGTTATTGAGCACAAAGATGACATTCTGACTGGTGAGCTATGTCATTGTTGCCAAATCCCAGCTCAGATGAGGCCTCACATTGTTTGGTTTGGTGAAATGCCACTACGTATGGGGGATATCTATTCAGCGTTAGAAGAAGCGGATCTATTTATTTCTATCGGTACTTCTGGCGTAGTGTACCCAGCTGCAGGTTTTGTCCATGATGCGAAAATGCATGGCGCTCATACTATTGAAATTAATCTAGAGCCAAGCGCTGTAGAAAGCGAATTTGTTGAAAAGCGTTATGGTAAGGCAAGCATTGAAGTCCCTAAATTAGTTTCAGAACTTCTATACGAAGAGCCTAAAAGTTTAAGAGCTTGAAAAGAAAAATAGCCTATCGGTTTATATAAAAACAAGGCATCACAATTCAATGTGATGCCTTGTTTGTTTTTGGTCTGACTCAAAAGCACTACTCATACACAGTTAGTGCTTTTTGGCATAGAAAGCGATAGCTTCTTCACTGGTCATCCCGTAATTTTGAATCAGGTCAACGAGTTGACGTTTTTCTTCTAGCTCAGCAAGAATCTCTGGATCAGTTTCAATTTCATAGTCATCAATATCATAGTCATCAATATCATCTATCGGCTTCACGTCTTTTATCCTTCTGAACTACAACAAAAAAAGACTAGCATAACCAACAGAGACTCAAGCAATAGTTCACACGAAGTGCGAGTTACAGAGCAAAAACAAACTTGTGTTTTGTCTTATAACGAAGCTCCTTCTACAGCAAATTAAACACTCTTCAAGCTGTGCTTGGCCTTTTTCATTGTGTACATCGCTTTGTCTGACGCAACCAAGGCCTGTTGAAAAGTGTCTTGTGTCGCAGGGGCTACACCATATGAAAAATCAATATTTTCGCCGTGAAGCAGATTGACAACCTGATCTATAAATTCAGCGCTACGTCCTTTGAGTGCAACCACGACAAACTCGTCACCACCAATTCGAAATAGTAACTCGTCCTGAACCGCAGCTTGGCGAAGTACCTGAGAGAAGCGCACAATCATGAGATCACCTACATTATGACCTTTTAAATCATTCACGCGTTTTAGGCCATCAAGGTCCAGATAGATAACATCGAACTCGGCGAGTGTAATTGTGTCGAATTTCTTTCGATTAAACAGGCCCGTCAACTCATCAATGTGGCTCTGAGCTTTAATGGAGGAGGTGAGTTGGGTAATACCAATCGCGATAAGCAAAAACGCGATCTGCAGTAAACCATCTTCAAGAAAAGTATCAATGAGTTCATGGCGGTCTGCCCATTCATCAAGCCTCTCGAGTTCTGTTGCGACGTCATAACAAAGGTTGAAAATAAGGAGCAGAGCACCGAAGTGCAAGATCTTATGAGGGAGTATCGCTTTTCGAGCAACAGCATAGACATAAATTACGATGATCAGTGTATTGGTTTCAAAGAATAAGTCGTAGTTTGAATCTATGTCTGTCACAGAGCTCAAGCCAAGCATCACAAAGGAGCCTAGTAGCATTAGAGTGACAATCAATAGTATAGGGTTTGCCTTCATATTAAATCGCACTTCGTGTTGTTTATTTTTATCCTATATAAAGTTTAGATAAAAAGAAAGCGGCCAACGCCGCTTTCATATTCATTTAAAAGTAAACTAGTTGTTTACTTTTAGTTTTTGGAAGTACTCGTCATAAATAACGCTCGCTTCACCCACTTCGTCTTGCCAAAAACCGTTGTCCATTACAGATTGTGGTGGGAAAACGTTCTGGTCTTCAGCAAACTCTTTCGGTAGAAGAGGGTATGCCGTTTTAACTGGCGTTGGGTAGCCAATTTCTAGAGCAATTTTTGCTGCGTTTTCAGGGCGTAGTAGGAAGTCGATCATCTTGTGTGCCGCATCTACGTTTTTCGCGCCTGATGGAATCGCTAGGCTGTCCATCCAGAAGATTGCGCCTTTCTCTGGCCAGATGATGTCAATTGTTGCACCTTCTTGACGAGCCATGTATGCAGAGCCGTTCCAAAGCATACCTAGAGAAACTTCACCTGCTAGGTAAGGGTTTGCTGGGAAATCTGAGTTGAACACCAATACATTTGGCATTAGCTTCTTCAGCTCTTCGTAAGCCGCTTTGATTTCATCTGGGTTAGTTGTGTTTGGAGAGTAACCCAGCTTTGTTAGAGCAATGTGGAACACTTCACGAGAGTCGTCCATCATCATCAGCTGACCTTCCCACTGTGTATCCCATAGGTCATCCCATGATTTAACAGAAGACTTGTCTAGCATGTCTGAGTTAATGCCAATACCCGTAGCACCCCAGATATATGGGATAGAGTAGCTGTTGCTTGGGTCAAATGGTTTGTCCAAGTAGTTTGGATCCAAATCAGCAAAGTGAGTTAGCTTAGATTTGTCTAGCTCTTGAAGCATGCCTTCTTTACGCATCTTAGATACGAAGTAAGTAGAAGGTACAACTAGGTCGTAACCTGAACCTTGAGTTTTTAACTTAGCGTACATGCTTTCGTTAGACTCGTAGGTAGAGTAGATAACTTTAATTCCAGTCTCTTCAGTGAAGTCCTCTAACACTTCGTTAGGGATGTATTCAGACCAGTTGTAAAAGTACAGTTCTTGGTCAGCTGCGAAAGAAGGAGTTGAAAGTAAGGTAGCAGCACACAATGCGCCGGTATACAGTGTTTTTTTCATTACTGTTCCGTTCATTTGTTTGATTTGAATCTGGGTTGCGGACCCAATGTGAATCGATTTATAAAAATCGCGTCGGATTATAGCAGTCTAATACGAAAATAGGCAGCCTAAGCTGCCTATTGCATTGAAATTATTATAGACCTTACTGGCCGGCTTTCAACTTCATGAAATACTCTTCATATTTCACGGTTTTGTCACCAACAGCCGCTTGCCATTCAACGCGGTCTAGATCTTCTTGAGAAGGGAACAGCGCAGGGCTATCTTTGAACTTCTCGTTCGATGCTTTTACTGCGGTTAGGTAGCCAGTGTCACGAGAGATCTGCTCTGCAATCTCAGGGCGCAGTAGGAAGTCGATCATCTTATGTGCTGCTTCCACGTTCACAGCGCCAGAGCTGATAGCAAAGTTATCTACCCAGCCGATACCACCTTCTTTCGGAAATACCAGTTTAATTGGTAAGCCTTCATTTTGAGCAGCAGCAGCAGAACCGTTCCAAAGCATACCTAGACCAACTTCACCAGACATGTATGGGGCACCTGGGTTATCAGAGTTAAACACAAGTACATTCGGCATCAGCTTTTGTAATTCAGCGTAAGCTTCGTCGATTTGCTTTTCGTCCGTTGTGTTGCCTGAGTAACCTAGCTTGCGAAGAGCAATGTGGAACACTTCACGCGTATCATCCATCATCATCAATTGGCCTTCAAGCTCAGGCTTCCATAAGTCTGCCCAGCTTTGGAATTCTTCTGGGTCATACATATCTGTATTAACAGCAAGACCAGTGATCGCAACAACGTGAGGAATAGAGTAGTCGTTGTTTGGATCGTACGGCTTGTCTAGGTAATTAGTATCTAGGTTAGTGAAGTTACTTAACTTAGACTTATCAATTTTTTGTAGCATACCTTCATCGCGCATTTTAGACACGAAGTAGGTTGATGGCACAACAAGGTCATAGCCTTTGTTATGCGTTTTTAGCTTTGCGTATAAGGTTTCGTTCGACTCATAGGTAGAGTAGATAACCTTAATACCTGTTTCGTTTGTGAACTTCTCTAAGATCTCACTGTTGATGTAAGGACCCCAGTTCATAAACACTAATTCTTTGTTCTCTTCTGCAGATACAGACGCAGAAAACATAGAAAGCGCACATGCACTACCAGCTAATAAAGTAGCCCATTTTTTCATTGACGTTAGCTCCGAACTAAACGTTGCCTAAAAGGCAGTAGATAGAAAAACAGAATGGCGATTTCACCATTCTGTTTATGAATAACACGTGAGGTTTACTTGATCTTCTCTCTTGCTAGCAGTTGAGAAGCAACAACTAGTATCAAAGAGACCACAAGCATAACCGTTGCAAGGGCATTAACCTCTGGTGAAATTCCCACTTTCACCATTGAATAAATCTTCAATGGTAAGATTTCATATGTTGGACCAGTCACAAATGAGCTGATAATCACGTCATCAAGCGATAGCGTGAAGCTCAGTAACCAACCCGCAGCAACAGCAGGTTTCGCTAGCGGAAGAATGATCTGTTTCAAGATCGTCCACTCACTCGCGCCCAAGTCTTTTGCTGCTTCCAGCATTTTGACATCAAAGCCATTCAAGCGACTGTACACTGTCACCACGACAAACGGTAGACAGAAGGTAATATGAGCCGCGAGTAGGGTAAAGAACCCAAGCTGTACGCCCATTACCAAAAACAGAGCCAGTAACGAGATTGCCATAACAATATCTGGCGACATCATCACCACAAAAAGCATTGTGTTTACGACACCTTTACCTTTGAACTGGTATCGGAATAGTGCCACCGCCGTTAGGCTGCCAACGATTGTCGCCGCTGTTGCAGAGAATACAGCCACATTGAGAGAGTGCCATGCTGCCTGCATAAGGCTGTCATTATTTATGAGTGCGTCATACCACTTGGTGGTGAAGCCGCCCCATTTCATGCCAAATTTGTTCGCATTAAACGAGTTTGCGATTAATACGATGATTGGTAGATATAGAAAACCATATACCAATGTCATAAAGCTGAACTTAACTGTGCGACCCATTAGTCTAGCTCCACCTTCTTATTCAATAGCTTGCCTGCACGATAGTAGGCATAAAGCATCACAGCCATTGCTGCCGTTAGCGCGATACTGGTTGCCGCACCAAACGGCCAATCTCGGGCATTCAGTACCTGGCTCTTAATCACGTTACCAATCAGTAGGTTCTTCGCGCCGCCTAGTAGGTCAGAAATGTAGAACATACCTAACGCTGGTAAAAGAACAAGCAAACAGCCGCCAATAATACCTGGCATTGTTAGAGGCAAAATGACTTTAAGTAGGGTCTGTAACTTACTCGCCCCCAAATCTTTTGCCGCTTCAATGTAGGTATCGTCCAACTTCTCAATCGCAGAGTAGAGTGGCAGAATCATGAATGGTAATAGGATGTATACCAAGCCGATCATTACTGCGGTTTCGGTATACATAATACGCATCGGTTTATCGATGATTTCTAACGCCATCAAGCTTTTATTCAACACGCCTTGAGTACCCAACACAATCTTCAAGCCGTAAGTACGAATCAGTGAGTTTGTCCAAAAAGGAACAATCACCAAGAACAGCATGATAGGGCGCCATTTAGCCGGCATTTTCGCTACGATGTAAGCGAATGGGTAACCAATCACTAAACAAAGTAGGGTTGCCACAATCGCCATGTAGAACGAATGCGCTAAGACTTTAAAGTACAGTGGGTCAGCTAAACGAACATAGTTATCGAGCGTGAATGTCATCTCGATAAGGTTCGCTTCATCTCTAGTTAGAAAGCTTGTACCAATGATCATGATGTTTGGAATCATCACGAAAATAACAAGCCAACCTGTGATTAAAGCGATAATGGCGTTTTGTAAATTAAACTTCTTGCTCATCTTCTAGCACCACTTCCCAGCTCTCAACCCAAGTTACAGCAACTTTTTGGCCCAGTGAGTGATCAACATCTGGGTCATCTTCGTTGAAGAATTCGCTTACCATTACGCGCATACCAGATTCCAGTTCAACAACTGAATCCAATGTCATGCCTTTATAGGTACGCTCGATAATGTGGCCAACAATGCCACGCTGCTCAGACTCTTTGATCTCTTCGATTCGAAGGTCTTCAGGTCTTAATAGAACTTGCAGCTTTTGTCCTTCAGTGATCTCTTTATCGTGATAGATAATAGAGTCTTCACCTTCAATCTTTGCCACGATGCGCTTTTCGTCTTGACGAGAAATTGCGGTTGCTTCGAACACGTTGATCTCACCAATGAAACGCGCAACGAATAGGTTTTTAGGCTCTTCGTAGATTTCACGTGGCGTACCATCTTGCTCGATAACGCCGTCTCGCATAACGATAATACGGTCGGACATCGATAGTGCTTCTTCTTGGTCATGCGTTACAAAGATGAACGTAATACCAAGTTGACGCTGAAGCTGCTTAAGCTCAATCTGCATCTGTTTACGGAGTTTGTAATCCAGCGCCGATAGAGATTCATCCAGCAGTAGAACTTTAGGCTTATTAACAACTGCGCGCGCAATCGCGATACGTTGCTGCTGACCACCAGAGAGTTGGTGTGGTTTTCGCTGCGCCATCTGTTCTAGGCGTACCATTTTCAAAGCTTCCATTACGCGAGGTTCAATCTCGGCGCTCGGAACTTTCTGCATACGTAGACCAAATGCCACATTGTCGAAGACAGTCATATGTGGGAATAGGGCGTAGCTCTGGAAAACAGTGTTTACATGCCTTTGTTCAGCAGGAACTTGGGTAACATTTTGGTCAGCTAATAGGATTTGACCACTATCTGCCGTTTCAAAACCCGCAATCATTCTTAGTACTGTGGTTTTACCACAACCGGATGGGCCTAAGATGGTGAGGAACTCACCGTGATTGACATTTAGATCAAGATTGCCGATGACTTCCTTACCATCGAAACTTTTACTAATACCAGTGAGTTGTACTACTGGCTTTCCTACTGATTGTTTAGCGTTCAACGTCTGTTTTTCTCCACCTTGGTCCTTTTCAAGACCTGTTGCTACACACTTTTAAGGCGCGCATCATAATCACCAAAATCGTGAATTCAAAGCATTTTTTATCATTGGTTGATAAAAAATTTCGCAGGTAAAAGTAAACATCCTTTACCATACTGATATTTGAGGCATTTCTGCATAAATAAGTGTTTAATTATTAACCATTAACGCACAAAAGCAAGCCTTGTTACAGAATCAAGTTTTAGTTTGCACTCGACATATGAGTATAATGAAGCCAATTTTTTATCAATAAGTTAGGTGGCTTCGAATTCGCTAGCGCACCTAGGTATCACTATGAATAATGACATCGAAAAAGACTTTAATTTAGGCGGCAGTATAGACAGAGCACTTTCTGGGGATTACGAACTGAAAGCGACAGCTGTTTTCCAAGAAGCTTGGAAGCATACGATTAGTCACTTCTTGAACTTCTCGCCAGCCATTATTGCTTTAATGTTTGTCCAGCTTGCTATCTTTTATATCGCTCTCAAGTTACAGCTTGGTGACCCAGGTATCATCCTTGATGCGGTCATTGATCCTGAAGCATTTACACCACAGATCGTTGAATCGATTTTCATTGCTAATTTTAGCTACGAAGTTATCAGCGCACCGGTATACGCAGGCATCAGTCTAATGGCCATGAGCCACGCTGCGGGTTTAAACACCAAACTGCGCCATATCGGTAAAGGATTGCAATTCACGGTACCAGTGATCCTAGCAACACTATTTAGCTTAATGCTGCAGGGGATTGCAGGTATGATTCTGCCGTTCTTGTCGATTTACTTCTCTTTAGCCTTCACTCATTCAATCCTGCTTATCTGTGATAAGAAAGTCCCGCCGATGCAATCTTTACTGCTGTCACTACGCGCAGTGAACAAAAAAATATTCACGGTTGCTGCGATTTACCTGATGGTGATGCTGATGTTTATTGCGGCCGCAATGTTATACGGCATTGGCTTGATTTTCGTTTTACCTTTCTTCTTCCATGTGAAAGGCATTCTGTATCGTGAAATGTTCGGCATCAAACTAAAACTTATCGCTTCAGATAAGCCAAAAGGCGATGACGACAATAACAACGACTCACAGGTTTTCGATGCATAGTTCAGATTCAGCACAAAAAGGCCGTTCTCTTGCACTCAAGGTTACGGCTTTAGCTTTGGTAGGCTCGGTCTCCTTAGTTGGTCCTTACCTCTATAATGAGGAAGAGGAACGTAGAAAGGCATCTATCGAGAAAACTGAAGCAAAGGCGACAAATGTTATCCCAAAATTGGAGTTACCATCAGGGAAGCCTAACTTCGCTGCAATTGAAGATACCAACGCGAAGAAAAAAGCCTTCTTCGACTATTTACGTCCAAGTATCAATCTTGAAAACCGCCGTATTTCCAAAGAACGAGCATTCTTAGAAAGCCTTGCCGATAAGGGAAGCTCAGAAGCTGATGCGGAAGACAAAGCGTACGCGAAAAGGTTAGCCAAGCTCTACAGCTTACCGCTACCAACTGCAGGTATTGATGAAGCGTGGTTGAAAGAGATGCTGAACCGAGTAAACGTGCTCCCAGAAGCACTCGTTCTGACGCAAGCAGCCAATGAGTCTGCTTGGGGTACATCTCGATTCGCGACCGAAGCAAACAACTACTTTGGGCATTGGTGCTACAGCAAAGGGTGTGGTCTTGTGCCATTACAACGTAACGAAGGGAGCACCCATGAAGTGGCGAAATTCTCTTCTAGCCAAGAGTCTGTTCACCGTTATTTCATGAACTTAAATAGAAATAAAGCCTATCAAGACCTACGCGGTATCAGAACGGAACTGGCCAACAAAGGCGCAGACCTATTAACTTTTGATGCTGCGACTAAGCTA
Organism: Vibrio sp. R11-SG3-ISO9; assembly: GCF_059834255.1. Lineage (NCBI taxonomy): Bacteria > Pseudomonadati > Pseudomonadota > Gammaproteobacteria > Vibrionales > Vibrionaceae > Vibrio > Vibrio sp. R11-SG3-ISO9. The sequence continues at coordinate 83,381 of NZ_JCBDGU010000025.1, read as the reverse complement.
ACCGAAGGTTTATTGAAATATTCTGAACGTGGTGCCGACTATGTGACTGATTTACAAGCCATGATACGCCACAACAAGGTATACTGGGTCAAATAACCGATTAAATGAACAAAGAGCAGCTGGTTAACGCTGCTTTTTTTTGTTTCCTAGCTCAACAATTATAAGAAGTACCATGAAAAAGACGACGCTTGCTATTCTAGCCTCATTGAGTCTTGGGCTGTCTCTGCCCGCTGCTGCCCAAGAGTACATGTTCACCTATTCAAAACTCTACACGCAACTTAAGAACAACCTTAAAGAAGGTCACGAAGACGTAAAGGTTGCTGTGTTTTTTGTAGATCAGGCCAACAATACGACTTGTCACATTCGTAAGTCTTGGATGGAAAAAGAAGAGCACTACGAAGATCTAGAGGTTTCTTCAGGTAATGAGCTTCTGATTCCTATCGACAAAAACTTGCGTTCAGCGAACCCTTTAATCTTCGTTCATACAACAGAAGAAGAGTGCGCATACTCACTCGTAGTCATGACCAAAGAGCCACTACAAGGCGAAGTACAGGTTAGCGATATAGAAACACTTCTACCGCAAATGCAGACCATGTTAGAAGACCTCAGCGGTATGTTTTCTAGTTGGTTCACACCTGATATTGAAGGTGTAACACTGGAATTCCCAAATCAACTCGATAGTGAAATCAGCCTTTCAAATGGCAAAACAATAGCAATTGAGCAAGGTCGCGCTCGCTTTACCATTGCAGAACTCGACGGCGCGAGCAGCTTTACACTGCCAGAACCAACGTTACGAGTGTTGCCATATATTCCAGCTGACAAGTAAATCGGGCTCTAACGTTTAGGCAAAACAGCAAGCACATCGCTTGCTGTTTTTGTTTGAATCTGATTGATATAGAACAGTATTGTCAATAAGAGGTGAGGTTATCTCGCGTTGACTATTTCAACCTTAAATAAAAATCCGTATAATCCACGCCCTAAAACATACCACCTAGCAATCGACAGTCGGTGATCCCGGCAGTATGAGAATAGCAATGAACCAAAACGATAACAGAAAAGAAATCCACGAATTCAACAAGCTTCAAAAGCGCCTAAGAAGAAATGTTGGAAATGCCATCATCGACTACAACATGATCGAAGAAAATGACGTAGTAATGGCCTGTATTAGTGGCGGTAAAGACTCATTCGCTATGCTAGACATCCTGCTACGTTTACGTGAAGCAGCGCCAATCAAATTTGATGTTGTCGCAGTAAACCTAGACCAAAAACAACCTGGCTTCCCTGAGCATATTCTTCCTGAGTACTTTGAAACGCTGAACATTCCTTACTACATCGTAGATAAAGACACGTACTCAGTAGTTAAAGAGAAGATCCCAGAAGGTAAAACAACGTGTGGCCTGTGCTCTCGTCTGCGCCGTGGTACTTTGTACTCATTCGCAGAGAAGATCGGCGCAACTAAGATCGCCCTTGGTCACCACATGGATGACATCGTTGAAACAATGTTCCTTAACATGTTCCACGGCGCTCGTCTAAAGGCTATGCCACCTAAACTACGTTCTGATGATGGCCGTAACGTTGTTATTCGTCCACTGACTTACTGTCGTGAAACGGACCTAATCAAATACGCTGAACACAAAGAGTTCCCAATCATCCCTTGTAACCTGTGTGGCTCGCAAGAGAACCTACAACGTCAATCTATTAAAGCGATGCTGATTGACTGGGATAAGAAAACTCCAGGCCGTGTTGAGAAGATCTTCAAATCAATCCAAAACGTTAGCCCAAGCCAACTGGCTGACCGCGAACTGTTTGACTTCGTAAACCTTCCACTAGACCGTAGCGGCGAGCGTGAAGAGTACGAATTCCAAGAAGCTGAAATCTCATTTTCTAACATCGATGAGTCAATGTTCATCGACGTAACTAACATCTAGCATTTACGTTAGAAATAAAGATAAAAAAGCGCCTCTAGTTAGACTAGAGGCGCTTTTTTAATGATTGATAAAGTTTAGCTCGAGGTATGTGGATCGAGTGGGCTAATAAATCCAGCAGGTTTCAATGCCAAGACGTCACAATTGATTTTATCGATCACATGCTCAGCAGTGTTACCAATAAACACAGCAGAAAGCCCAGTACGACCTGTCGTACCCAAAATCACCATTGCTGCGTTGTTCTCTGCAGCCACCTTAGGAATGATATCTTCAGGTAAGCCTTGCTCTACGATTGTCTGCTCTTCACACATACCGTGTTTCTGACGCAGCGCTTTCATGGCTGTTAAATGATGACCGCGAACGGCATCAGTGTACGACGTCGGATCAAACTCAGGCAGCTCAATAGTAATGTTGGCTGGAGTCACAGGGTAGGCGTTAACTAAGTAAGGCTGAGCGTCTAATCGACCAGTAATCTCTAATAGACGATCAACCATCGCATCGTTGAGCTCTAGGTGTGATTCTGTTTCAGAACCGACATGAACAGACGCATAAATCTTCGCGTCATCTGGCCAGTATTCGTTTTTAACTAACAAGACTGGGCTTGGACATTTACGCAACAAGTGCCAATCGGTCGGAGTAAAGATAACCGACTCAAGTGTATCGTGTTTGCGAGTGCCTTTGATTAGGATGTCGTGCTCACCACTAAATACCTCAGCGATAATCGCTTCATATGGGCGGTTATGCCACACAACTTTAACGTTGAATTCGATAGTGTCATCTAGGTATGGCTCAGCCACTTTATTCATCCAGATCTCACGTTGATGAATCACACCTTTACGCATCGCGTCACGCTCGTCAGCAGAGAGCATTGATGTCATGTCATAGGAGAAATCGTAAATGGAAAGAAAGAAAGTAACGTGGCTTTTTGAAGTGCTTTTTTTAGCAAGTTGAATAGCGCGAACTAGGGCAGGTTGCTCATCATGATTGATATCGGCGACCACTAAGATTTTGTTATAGATACTCATAACTAAGCCTACTTTTCAGACTGGACATATAAACAATGTAGCGTAGTTATAAAGAGATTAAGAGAAATATAGGAGGTTTTTGGAGAGAAACATGATGTAGCTCATTATTGAACTACATCATTGATATTTAGAACTATTCTTTAGAAACGCCAGCCAGTTCCATCAGTGCATCGTGATCTTCGATGGTGATGTACTTACCTTTAACGCTTAGGATATCCGCTTTCTGGAAGCGACCTAATAGACGGCTGATGGTTTCGACCGTAAGGCCTAAGTAGTTACCGATATCACCACGAGTCATCGTTAGACGGAACTCACGAGGGCTGAAGCCACGTTGAGAGAAACGAGTAGACAAGTTGTAAAGGAATGCTGCAAGACGCTCTTCTGCGTTCTTCTTAGAAAGAAGCAGGATCATTTCTTGGTCACCTTTGATCTCGTTACTCATTAAACGCATGATCTGTTGGCGAAGCTTTGGCATCTTACCTGATAAGTCGTCTAGGATTTCGTATGGGATTTCACATACCATCGATGTCTCTAGCGCTTGTGCAAAGCTAGGGTGTAAATCGCCAGTAATTGCATCAAAGCCTACTAAATCACCCGCGAGGTGGAATGCAGTGATTTGCTCGTCACCTTGCTCAGTAATCGTGTAGCTTTTGATGGTACCAGAGCGTATCGCGTAAAGAGACTTAAGCTCGTCACCCGCTTTAAATAGCTCTTGGCCTTTTTGAATAGGCTTTTTTCGTTCGATGATCTGATCTAGTTGATCCAGTTCAGATTCACTCAAAGTAAATGGGATACACAGCTGGCTAATACTACAATCCTGGCAGTGGATTGCACAGCCACCAGACTGAACACGTTTCGTCACAGGCTTTTCAGAAATCATAACAATCTTTCACTATTTGATATACGTCAATATTTTAGCATCCCTTAAGACTAAAGGATAGCAAAAAAACCGCATTTAAAGCATTGCTATACGGTATAAATAATGAGCTGAATGGCTTGGTAAGCTGTAAATAGACCGTACAAAAGGATCAAAATTGCACCACACTGCCTGAATAAGTCAGCTTGTTGCAGCTTCTTGAGAAAGCCTGTGCCAAAGCCAACGGTAAGCATTGCTGGCAATGTCCCTAGGCCAAACGCAAGCATAATTCCCGCACCGTTGAGCCAACTTCCAGAGACCGCTGCCCAAGTCAACATAGAGTAAACCAGGCCGCAAGGAAGCCAGCCCCATACAAAGCCAAATGGCAGAGCATGGCTTGGGTGTTTAAGAGGAAGTAGAGATTGTCCAATAGGAGAGACGTAGCGCCATAAACGCTGCCCGACTTTTTCAAACGCTAAAAGCCCGAACCACCATTTACCGATGTACAACGCCAGAACGATCATAAACACCGCAGCGACAAGTCTTAACCAAGCTAATGCCGCGTTGAAATCGCTTAGTTGTCCTAATGACGAAACTGCGCCGCCAATCAAACCACCGATCACCATATAACTTAATAAACGTCCGAAGTTATATAGAACCGGCGTAATAGGAGAAGGCTTTTGAGTACCGATAGAGAGTATTGACGCAATACCACCGCACATTCCCATGCAGTGGCCAGCGCCAATTAAGCCGACAACAAAGGCACCAATCCAATCAGGTGTCATTTCTTGCTACTTGGTTGTTTCTTTGAAGAAGGATCGTTCGCGTCTTCATCGAACAAAATGTTGTGACCTTGACGTTCTAGATCTTCAAATTGTTCACTTTTCACAGCCCACAAAAAGATGCCGACTGCAATACACACTAAGACGATAGCGATAGGAATGAGTATGTATAAGCTTTCCATTATTTACCTTGCTCTTTTAGAAGTCTTAATGAGTTAGACACTACAATAATAGAACTCGCTGACATGCCAACTACAGCGATATACGGTGCGACGAGGCCAGCAACCGCAAGCGGCAGTATAAGTAGATTATACCCTAATGACCACGCTAAGTTTTCACGGATGATTTTACGCGTTTTCAATGCCAACTTACGTGATTGAAGTAGTCTATCTAGCTTATCACCCAATAAAACCATATCAGCCGATGCTTTGGCTACGTCTGTACCACCACCCATAGCAACAGAGAGATGAGCACCAGCAAGAATAGGGGCGTCGTTGATACCATCGCCTACCATCATAGTGATGTCTTTATCGTCACGAGAGTTAAGGTAAGCAAGCTTATCTTCTGGTTTCGCATTCGCCACGATATCAGTGATACCGATCTCTTCTGCAACAGGTTTGGCGTTCACCAGAGAATCACCTGTTAAAAGAGTGGTCTTAATACCCGCTTCTTTAAACTTCTGAATGAACTCAATACTCTCTTTACGGATTGGGTCTTCGTACACAAAGGTGGCGATATGTTTGTCATCCAGAGAAAGATAGATGCCGTTACTCTGATCATTCTGCGCCTGGCCAAGAATAAACTCACTACTGCCGATAGCCACTTTGTGACCATCCCATTCACCAGTAATACCTGAGCCAATCACGTTGTTCACTGATTCTACTTTTATGTCGTCAGATTCGAAGGCTTTAAACGCCTTAGCGATAGGGTGGTTAGCGTGTTGTTCGAGGCTTGCTGCGATTTGTAGACAAATATCTTTATCTAGCTCTGCATGCGTTTCAGTTTGGCTAATACGGATATCGCCTTCGGTCAGTGTACCCGTTTTATCGATGATAAGGTGGTTCACTTTACACAGTGTCTCAAATACATGTCCTTTACGTAGCAGGATGCCGAAGTTACCCATACGCGAAGTTGAACAAGTGATTGCCGTTGGCGTAGCAAGAGATAATGCACAAGGACAGGTCGCTACCAGTACTGACAGCATGATCCAGAACGCATCTTCTGGTTTGGTTTGATGCCAATACAACCAGGTGCCAAAAGAGATAATCAGAATCACGGCAACGAAGTAACGCGCAACAATATCTGCAATTTCTGCAATACGCGGCTTAGAGAGCTGCGCTTCATCTTGCAAACGAACAATATTTGAGATAACCGAGTCGGCCTTAGAGCTTTTAACTTCTAGCTCAAAAGACTCATCACCATTCAAGGTACCTGCGAAAACAGAATCGCCTTGGTTTTTAACCACATGGATTGATTCACCCGTCAACATTGACTCGTCAATGTGAACGCGGCCAGAAAGTACGATACCGTCTGCAGGAATATGTTCGCCTGGTAATACGCGAATTTTGTCGCCGACTTTTAGCGTCTTAACAGGAATCTGTTCGCCATCTAATGTCGTCGCCATCGCTGGTACGAGTTTAAGCAGGTTACCACTCGCCGCAGCGGCTTTGCGACGTGCCCGCATCTCTAGGAATCGTCCTAACAGCAGGAAGAACGTAAACATAGAGATAGATTCGAAGAAGACTTCACCTTGCTCTGTGACTGTAGCCACCAAGCTCGCAACATAAGCGAACAATAGGGCGATCGACACGGGTACGTCCATGCCGAGAGTTCGACCTTTAATACTGCGCCAAGCATTAATGTAGAAAGGTAGAGCAGAATAGAGAAGAACCGGTGTAGCGAAGATCAAGCTAACCCAACGGAAGTAATGTTTAAATTCAGGCTCAAGGTTGCCGAATACTTCAAGGTAGAGTGCGACCGCGAGCATCATCACTTGCATCGTCGCCAAACCAGCAACGCCCAAGCGGTACAAGTAGTTCTTCATCGAGCGATGGTACGCAGCTTCTTGCTGGTCTGCCTCAAAAGGCGCAGCTTTGTAGCCAAGAGTATGAATGGCTGACAGCAGTTCACTTAGTTTCGTCTTGGTATTGTCCCAGCTAAGTAGGGCACGGTTGGTTGTCGTGTTGACACGGATACCATAAACACCATCTTGAGAGGAAACTTGCTTCTCAATCAGCCACGCACAAGCTGCACAAGAGACCCCTTCTAGTGACAATGTCACTTCAGAGGTATTTTCTGAGTTACGAACAAACTCAAGTTGCACATCTTCATTGTCGTAATGACTCAGTGCAAGCAATTGTTCTGGGACAAGATCAGCTTTTTCAGCCGGAGCGGTACGATACTGGTAGTAGGAGACTAAGCCACTATCAACGATGGTTTGGGCTACGGTTTCGCAGCCCGGGCAACACATTGGACGTATAGAGCCTAATATTTCTACTTTAAAATCCGTTTCCGCTGGTACATCTTCACCGCAGTGATAACAGGATTCACTCATACTTTAGTTCTCTAGCTTGATTTTGTTTTCTAGAGGGAAGGTAATACGGCCTTGCACCAACCATTCTTCGTTATGTGGCGTCAATTCAATGAACCAAGGACCTTCAATTTCATGCTGCGTGTTGAGCACATAATCGCCTTGAGCGTTTGCTGTAAGCAACTGCGTGAAATCACGGTCAGGAAGAGTACGGTGAACAAACATGGCACTGATCGCAGGGAAGTGCTCTAGTTTGCCTTTATCTAGTGAGATGATGATTGACTCGCCACGCTCAGAAATATCTGCTGACAGGCCTAGCTCTTTTGCTACGTTAACTTTAGAGATATCGACATTAATGCCTTTCCCTTTTTTATAGTAATCCTCAGTCACTAAGTCGACAGAGTTTTGTGTAAATACAATAACCGTTAAGATCGTCCAGACCACAACTGTCGCAGGCAACGCGATTAAGAACCACGGCCAAAACTGTTTATACCAAGGCTTTACCATAAAAAAGATCTCGAAAAAGAATAAAAAGAAGTGTTTATAAAATAAAGGAAAGACAGCCCCTAAGAAAGGGGCTGTTATTGAAATGTTACTTATTATCTGAGTTGCTTAAGCTCCACACATATGCAGAAACTAGTTGAACTTTTTCTTCACCTAGAATGTCCTTCCATGCTGGCATTACACCAGAACGGCCGTACATTACAGTTTCTGTTACATCTGCGCGAGAATCGCCGAACAACCAATCGCGGTCAGTAAGGTCAGGTGCGCCTACAGCAGGGTTACCTTTACCATCTGTACCGTGACACGCTGCACACACTACGAAACGAGCTTTACCGGCTTCAGCTTCACGAGCGTTAACGCTACGACCAGAAAGGCTAAGAGTGTAGCTAACTACTTCTTTTACGCCTTCTTCGCCAAGAGCGTCTTTCCAACCTGGCATTTGACCAACACGACCGTGTAGTACTGTCGTCAGGATCGCTTCCGGCTCACCGCCGTATAGCCAAGCATCATCAGTTAGGTTAGGGAAACCTTTCTGACCACGTGCATCTGAACCGTGACACTGAGAACAGTTTTGTAGGAACAGACGTTGACCTACTTTAATTGCTTCAGAGTCTGATGCGATATCAGGGATAGAACGAAGACCGTTATCGTCGTATGCAAGTTGGTTAAACGCTTCGCCAAAGTAGTTATTAGCGTCGTCTAGCTCTTTCGCATATTGGTCTAGTCGCTTGTTCTGTTGAGCGTCAACTACAGAAGCACGAGATTGTGCTACCGAAGTAACGGTCTGGTCAGAACTCGTCCAACCTAGAACACCTTTAAAGTTACCTAAACCTGGATAAAGGATGAAGTAGATTACCGCGAACACAAGCGTGCCGATAAATAGGTAAGTCCACCACTTCGGAAGAGGGTTGTTTAGCTCACGAATACCATCGTATTCATGACCCATGTCATCACCTTCTTCAATACCCGTTTTGTTCGAGAAGCATGAGCGAAGTAAAACCGCACAACCAATGAGTGTACCGATAGTAATTACGGAAACCCAGATACTCCAGAATGTACTCATTACTTAGTCACTCCTTGTTCTTTTGAACTCGTTTCAGCTTCATCCGCAAAAACTAGGTTTGCATCGTCTTCGAAACGAGATTTACGATTCTTGCCAAATGCCCACCAAACGATGCCGATAAAACAAGCAAAAACGGTCACAGTCCAAACGCTTTGAAATGTAATAATGTCCATAGTCATTCCTTATTTCATTGCGTGGCCAAGAGATTGAAGGTAAGCAATGATTGCATCCATCTCTGTTTTGCCTTCAACATCTTGCTTCGCGTTAGCAATCTGTTCGTCTGTGTAAGGAACGCCAAATTGGTTGCGGAAGAGTTCAAGCTTCTGCTGCGTCAATTTGCCATCAAGTACATTGTCTTCAAGCCATGGGAAACCAGGCATGTTTGACTCTGGAACAAGTTCACGAGGGTCAATTAGGTGAACACGGTGCCACTCGTCAGAGTAACGGTCACCAACACGCGCTAGATCCGGACCAGTACGCTTAGAGCCCCATAGGAATGGGTGTTCCCAAACGCTTTCACCAGCTACAGAGTAGTGGCCGTAACGCTCAGTCTCAGAACGGAATGGACGAATCATTTGGCTGTGACATACGTTACAACCTTCACGGATGTAGATGTCACGACCTTCCATCTCAAGAGCAGAGTAAACACGTAGGTTATCCACAGGTTCAGTTGTCTGCTTTTGGAAGATAAGAGGAGTGATCTCTACAAGAGCACCGAAGCTGATTGCGATAACGATCAGGATTGCTAGCAAGCCAACGTTTTTTTCTACCAACTCATGGCGATTATTTGAATTTGAGCTCATTCTTAAATCTCCTTAAGCCGGTTGCGCGATAGCTTTTAAGCTAGCTTTTGGTGCTGTAACAGTTTTGTACGTGTTGTATGCCATTAAGAACATACCGCTTAGGAAGATGAAACCACCTAGGAAACGTACAAAGTAGAATGGGTAAGATGCTTCTACAGATTCAACGAAGCTGTAAGTCAACGTACCGTCAGAGTTAACTGCACGCCACATCAGACCTTGCATCACACCTGAAATCCACATTGCTACGATGTAGAAAACAGTACCGATTGTTGCCAACCAGAAGTGAACATTGATCAGAGATACAGAGTACATACGTTCTTGACCAAATAGCTTAGGAACTAAGTGGTAAACAGAACCGATAGAAACCATTGCAACCCAACCTAATGCACCAGAGTGTACGTGACCGATAGTCCAGTCAGTGTAGTGAGATAGTGCGTTAACCGTCTTAATAGCCATCATCGGGCCTTCGAAAGTCGACATGCCGTAGAAAGATAGAGATACGATTAGGAAACGTAAGATAGGGTCATAACGTAGCTTATGCCACGCACCAGATAGAGTCATGATACCGTTGATCATACCACCCCAAGAAGGAGCGAATAGAACAAGAGACATAACCATACCTAGAGATTGAGTCCAGTCAGGTAGTGCTGTGTAGTGTAGGTGGTGAGGACCAGCCCAGATATACAGAGACACTAGAGCCCAGAAGTGAACAATCGATAGACGGTAAGAATAAACAGGGCGTTCAGCTTGCTTAGGTACGAAGTAGTACATCATACCTAGGAAACCAGCTGTTAACAGGAAGCCTACCGCGTTGTGACCGTACCACCATTGTACCATTGCATCGATAGCACCTGAGTAAATCGAGTACGATTTAAACGCAGATACAGGAACAGCTAGGCTGTTAACGATGTGCAACACGGCAACCGTGATAATGAAGGCTCCGAAGAACCAGTTTGCTACGTAGATGTGCGACGTCTTACGCTTAATCATGGTTCCGAAGAACACGACCGCATAAGCTACCCACACAAGCGTGATAGCGATATCGATTGGCCATTCTAGTTCTGCGTATTCTTTACCAGAGGTTAAACCTAACGGTAAAGTAATTGCAGCGGACAGAATAATCGCTTGCCAACCCCAGAAGGTGAAGGCTACGAGAGGGCCACCAAAGAGACGCGTCTGACAGGTGCGTTGTACAACATAATATGATGTTGCAAACAGGGCACTTGTACCGAACGCAAAAATAACCGCATTAGTATGCAGGGGACGTAAACGACTGTACGTCAGCCACGGCGTATCAAAGTTTAGCTGTGGCCAAACTAATTGAGCGGCAATCAAAACACCAACGCCCATACCGACAATACCCCAAAGAATAGTTACTAAGGTGAACTGACGGACGACCGTATAGTTGTAGTTTTGTTCAAGCTGCTTTTCTTGGCTCATTTGCATGCTTCCAATTTCTTATTTACTACACTTTACTTCCAACACGACTCACGTCGTAATGCCACCCAAATCAGAAAAAGAAACTCAGACTATTCAGAACTTTATTTCCGCTTGCTGATTTTAAAAAAAAGTGGCATTTTCAACGCGACACTATACTTGAATTAACAAATCAATGACAGAGTAGTAACCTTACGGTTGGTCAGGAAATGTATTTTTATTTAAAAACTTTGAACTTTGTAACAAGGAGTAAAGGATAAAATGGCAGCACAAAAGCTCACAAAAGGCAGGCTTGTACAAATTATCGTCATGTTGTCTATTTTATTAGCTGCATTTACTTGGAGAACAGTGACATACGAAAATAACGAAACGGTTGACTGTATTCTTTCTACGCCGTGTGAAATTACTATTGATAAATATAATGTTAGAGTTTCAAGTGATAATCACAACTATTTAATCGAAACATCTGAAAGTAACAAAATTGATATTAGCTATGAGGGAGGCGGGTCTTTAGTCACGAAAAGTCCATCTTCTTGGTTACTTACAACCGATGAACCGACATCACAAATAACAGTCACAACCACGCAACAAGATCATAGTGTTTCGGTCACCCTCTCAAAATAGTCAATATGAGGTCGGAGGTGGCGATAAACTTGTACTAAATCAGTAAAAACTCACGCCTCAAAATGTTATAACTGAGCGATTAATAAATTAATCAAGCGTTTATGAAGTTTCTCTCTAAAGTTTCCTACTCACATAACAACGTTATTGCTGTTCAAGAGCTCCTCGCGGGTTTAGAGCGAACTCATGAGATCGCTTGTCTTATCTGCTACTGCACCGAAGAGTATTCCACGTTCGCGATTCAGGAGTTACTCAAAGAGTATCTCCCAAATATACCAATTCAAGGCTGTACGACCTGTCATGGGATAATGACAGAGACTGGGTTTCATTCAGGTCCAGTTATCGGTGTATTAGCCATTTATGATTCAGGAATCAATGCATATGGTACGGGGATAAAGAGCTTCGATGGCGATGTTACCTCAAGCACCTATGATGCTATTGATATGGCATTGAAAAAGGCAGACCGAGCAGGGGAAGTACCTGACCTTATTCTTCTTCATTCAACGCCGGGCAATGAAGAAACGGTCATGGATGCGATTGATTCGAAATTCGGAACCGAAGTACCGATAATTGGTGGCAGTGCAGCTGATAATAAGGTTTCAGGAAACTGGAGTATATTTACAGAAGATCTCGTTTCTATTAATGGTGTTTCGCTTACTGTATTTTTCTCATCGCAATCCGTATATAGCTCACTCAATGCTGGACACACGCCAACTGAATTTTCTGGCACAGTAACAAAAGCGCGAGATCGTATACTCCAAGAGATCGATAATAAGCCGGCTGTTGATGTCTACAATGAATGGACCAATTATCACTTGGGAAGCTCAGATGATGGTTTTATTTTCGAACAGTCATCTGTCTATCCGCTTGGGCGAAAGGTGGGCTCTTCGTATAAAACACCTTATTTCAAGTTATCCCATTCAATTAGACAAACTGAGTGTAAAGGCATTGAATTATTTACCGATATTAATGAGGGTGATGTCATTCATCTCATGCAAGGATCTAGAAAGCAGATCATTAGTAGAGCTGCCAATATCATACATTCATCCTACTTTAACGACATGGATCATGAAGAGAAACTGGGCGCAATCAACATCTTCTGCGCAGGGCCGATGCTAAGTCTTAAACAAGATATGAGTGAAGTCTGCACCCAAATAAATCAAGCACTTAATGGACTTCCGTATATATGTCCATTCACTTTTGGCGAACAAGGACGTCTGTGTGGTGGCGAGAACGCACATGGTAACTTGATGGTGTCATCTGCCACATTTTATAGGTTAAAAAAGTAATGGGTACGGACAACCAAGAAGCGTTGCAAGAAGCACTTGTTCAATTAGAGAGAGCTAAGTCACGAGAGCGCAGTTTAGCTGAAGAGAATCGGGTGATCTTGTCGACAATATCTGAAATTAGTAAAGCTAACTCAATCTCGGATATATTCTCCAGCCTAGAACTAGTTCTTAAGAAGTATATAAAGTTCGATGACTTCATCGTAATTTCACGAGTCAATAATAGAGATAGTTTTAAAACGCTTCTAACTAACAATCGTGTTTACGAAAATATCTTTTGGCGAGACTCAGGAAAGCTGTCTCGTGTTATTAATGGCGAATGCACGATATTATTTGAGCCTCGAAATCTTCCGGAGTTTAGTTCACTCAACTCTATATTGCTTGATCAGATCAACTCTGTATTGATGACAGGTATCGATACAGGTTTAACCCAGTCGGTTATCGTATTCATTCACTCCAATACAAAGCACTTTAGTGTTGAAACTAAAGCCACATTGAATCGTTTTAGACCTCTAATTGAACGTGCCGTGTTCGACATTGAAAATAAAGAGAAGTTAGAGGCGACTGTTAGAGAACGTACTGCCGAGCTCATCTCTGCACGTAAAGAAGAAGAACGAGCAAACAAAGCCAAATCTGAATTCTTGGCAATGATGAGCCACGAACTCCGAACACCACTGAATGCCATTATCGGACTGATAGAAACACTAAAGTGCTCAGAACTTACTTGCGAACAACGCTCGATCATTCAGAGCATGGGAACATCTTCTGAACTATTATTGGCTATAATTAGCGACGTACTGGACTTCTCCAAAATTGAATCCGGGTGCTTTTCACTGGCTCCTCAATGGAACAACGTAAGAGACACTGTAACTTTTGTATTATCCGAACAAAAGAAGATAGCAGACGCTAAAGGACTGGCGCTAAATCTGTCCTGCGAGATGCCTGAAAACGAGTTGCATTACATAGACCAAACGAGACTTGCGCAGATTCTGTTTAATTTGGTGGGCAACGCCATTAAGTTCACAGAGCAAGGTGAAGTCAACATCGGTATTCATTACCAACAAAGTGCATTCCACATATCGGTTGAAGACACAGGGATTGGAATGAAGCCGCAACAGTTAGCTTCGTTATTCAGTCCATTTGTTCAAGCAGACAGTACCATTACACGCAGATTTGGTGGGACAGGTTTAGGTTTAGCGATTACCAAACGGCTAGTTGAGTTAATGGACGGTAGGATTGAAGTCGCGAGTGAACTTAGCAAGGGGTCATGCTTCAAAGTTCAATTACCAGTGTTAAGTCGATTACATCAGAATACTGAACAGAAAGAAGTATGTTGCCCAACAGACGCATGTTTCAGGGCTCAATACTCAGTGTTAATCGTTGAAGACAACCCAACGAATCAAATGGTAATTCAGCTGATTTTGTCACGACAAGGGCATAAAGTTTTCATCACAAGCAACGGAAAAGAAGCAATCGACTTTATCCAAGCTGAAGAAGCACCAATAGACATTATTCTTATGGACGTTTCAATGCCAGTAATGGACGGGTTAACAACCACCAAACTGATGAGGCAAAACAACATAGATATACCAATCGTCGCATTGACAGCTCATACATCTAACGAAGATAAAGTCTCGTGCTTGGATGTGGGTATGAATGATTTTGTGACCAAACCAGTAAGAACCAAAGAGATCACAGAAGCGATAGATCGTTTATTAATAGAGTCCTAATAAACGTATTCTGAATCGAAGATTATGAATATGATTATTAGGTATTTTATGGTAAATAGGCTTTCGGTTAAATTGAAGCGCTTTGCCTGCAGAAAAGTGATGGTGGGGTGTGGATATAAGAAGTTATATCTCGCTCATACACACTACATTTAACATAATATACATAATGCGCAGTTGGATTGTACTTATTGGGCGCGGCGCTCTGGGCTTTCTGTTACGTTGAACCTTGTGACTGACAAGCTTTTACGCGCTGCGTCCATTGCTTGTTGGTCTGTTTTGTATGGCCCATAGATTTTAGTTTGGTGGCTTTGTTGCTCATCCACGTTTGTTACTGACATGAACCAGTCGTCGATTAAAAATCCTGAGTCAGCCAGTTCATTGACTTCCAAGAAGTTTAAGCCAACTACGTTCGACACCATACATTGAACTTGATTGGAGTCTTCACGGTATCCAAGCATCTTCACATGATTTTTATCTGACTCTCGCATCAACAACATTTCATGTAGACACTCTAAGCTGTCGAAGATCTTTTTGTATTGTGCCTTTGCATGTTCATTATTGGCATCTTCAAGTGCTTCATCCACATATTGTGTGATTGTTTGAGCTCTGTTGCTGTCATCATTTCATTGACCTCACAAGTGTGATACCGAAGCGCTTTAACTCAAGGCCGCCGAAGTTATTGACCGTGAAGCTTGAACTATCTAACTCGTAGTTTCCCGGTTTATAAGCCGATTGGCTCTGTTATCGCTTTGCGCGCTTACTATCGTTACCTGACAATGTTCCGACTTGCAACCTTTGCTCTCTGCGTTAGAACAACACTTACTCATACTGATGCAAGAAACTCTCGGTGCACGATAGCATCCACACTTCAGACAGAAAAAGTTACAGTGTAGCTTGATACTACTAGTGTTAAACAGATACGATAGGTTTGATGAAAAGGTGTGAATGTTATACGTTCCCTGCTCTTTTTCGTGAAACATATAAGAGTTTTAACAAGTTACGTAAAACACGGAAGGTATTATTGAGATGGCTGTAACTATAACTATAGCTTTGAAAGAAAACACCGACTACATTGCAAAGTCGGTGCTAAACATACTTTAGTTACGTGGTAACTAGATACTATTCATCAACTGCCCAGGGACTCTCGATTTCATCTGAGCGATCGCCAAGCCGGACATTTGCACCTGAGAGAACCAATAAGGACGATGCTTGAGGTTAAACAATTCACTATTGTTTAGGGATTCGAAAATAGAAAATGCATGAGCCTGGGCAAGTGCAGCACCATAAACGCTCCTATCAGAAACATTCACACCATCGACCTCCTCCACTAATGCTTGCTTAATGTAAGTGGTATTCGGGCTCCAATCGATATGTTCGATTAGCTTATTAAGCAGTGTCATTTCCATGCTTGAAAACACTTTCTCTAGGAAGCTGGTATCAGGTAACACTTCCGCACAAGCATAGTATTCGTTGTGCTTATCACTTGCTTCACGATAACTCAGCATAGTTTGGACGAGAGCATCTTCAAACGTTTGAGAGAAATGATTGCATACCAGAAACATTGGTAAAATACGCAGTGTGCCTAATAGAATACCAACATCGGGCTCTCTGACCGAAGTGTCTTGCAGACGTATACGCGTTGCATTTGCGGTCACCATTAAGTGTTGCCATAGTTTGGGAGCAATATGTTTCGTATTTTCGTCAGACCACTTAAGTAGTGGTTGGCTCATCAAGATAGGAAAAAGTAACCGACTATTATCAATCCCGATCTGCCCTACGGCTATTTTAGGATCTAAGATGGCTTTAGGTTTACGTCCATATTTCTCACAAAACTGTCTGTTAGAAACAAAGTCCGTTAGGCTCGACGATAAGCCTCGATTCTCTTCCGCTACACGATGCAATTTATTGAAGTTCAATGAGGGAGAATAAGCAACGCTAGCAAAGTCGTTATAGTCTGGAAGCTGGGAAAAGAGAGAGCTGATAAGAGTGCTTTCAAGCTTTTTTTCTAGAAGTACTGAAGCCGTCTCGCAGACATCCTCTAGAACATAGCGCAGTGTGTTTTGCTTCGCTGCGATTTTTTCACGTTTAGCGGCAACCCTATCCTGTTCGCACATTAATAAAATGCGTTGATTATTGGTTATACGCTCCGATTCTTTAAAAATAACATCATCACAATAGCGATTCTCTAGGCTAAGCAATGAGTCAACGAGATCCTGATTAAGTTTGTATTTCGGACTGACAAGCCACTTGTTAAAACGTTCTGCAACATTCGAAGATATTTTTCTGGAGAGTTCTACTACTTCAGGAGTGTAATTTTTATTTGCTAACAACAACCTACAAATCCCTTGACCACATTTCGTTATCTGACTGTTATGACAGCCTATTTAAGTTATTAGTGGTATATATTAAATGAAGTTGCATTATTTTTCACGGGATAGTTATCGGTTACTCAATAAATTTAGTTATAGTGCGTTAAATCTAGTTTGTCGTTAAAAACTTATCTGGATACGAATGAATTTTTCATAGCTTTGGTACCGATACTGTTTCTTAGGTACTGCTTTTTTAGCTAGCTTACATAATTTCGCATCACCATGAGTCCTAACTCGATGAACTTTGGTGAATGCTTTGCTGTGCTTCATTTCCAGCATTAAATCACAAAACCCATCAAGCTCACTATGCCCTTTAGCATTCAGTGTTTTGATAATTTGAGACTTAATCTTCTTCGCTACCGGGTTAACCAACGCATCATCAGCAACAGAAACTTGAGAAAAGAGACAAAGAATCAGTAACCTTTTCATAATACCTCCTTTGACTGAAGGTATTATGCAGGTCAAATTTGAACAAATTGAATGAGTTTAGAATGGTACAATACTAGTCAGTTAGCGTTATCAGAATTTACGCTCTCTTAGAGCCTTTCGATTTAAAGCCATTATGAGGGAAAACGTTACGAATACGTTGTTGAGTACTTTTAGGAACCTGTTTGGAGAACTTTAAGTTGTAGCCCGAGCGTTTCGCATAAACCTTTAGCTCACCATCAAAGCTTTGATTACGGCCAATTTCTTGTAAGTTGTGTTTAAAACTTGGTGGCATGTGCCCTTTAAACTGAGCTATTCGCCCTTTTTCAAAAGTCACTTTAAGTACAGGCCTATCAATTGCAACCAACCAAAATACGAGTGCTGCCCCAATAAGAATCACATACATCATAACAGCCGCCTTAAATCACTATTTATCGTCAGATAGCAACGCACTCAAATCTTCTTTGAGGCTTGTTACTGTTTTGCTTGCTTGTTCACTTCTTGATGCTTCACTTACCAAATATTCAATCGCGTCAGAAAGCGTACAGCCTAGTTCATTGGCTCTTTGTGAAAGTTTTTCCCAAACGCGATAATCTAAATCAATCGACTTTTTCTTGGTATGGACTTGTTCGGCGTTAAAGTGGCGCTTACGTTTAGCTCGTATAGCCTGCTTTAGCTTGTTGTCGAGCTCTAGCGACATGTGTTCTTCTATCCACTCAAGAACGCCTGTTGGTTGGTGTTCTAACTTAAGAAGATTCTGTACAGCAACATCTGCTTCACTTGAATCGATATGACGGGTAATGGATTCACCTTCCTTCCATTTTTTTACCAGATAGTTCCATTTCCAACCACATTCTAAGTTTTCAAGCTGCTGATATTTCATGTCAAATCCCAAACGTTAATTCTAGTGACAGCGTAACCCAAATTACCCAATTAGACAATTGATCAATTAAAAGAATAGACCAAGATCATACTTATATTGCTTGGTTTATTACGATTAAACAGATACTTCTATTAGGCATTGTCGTTTTTCTATATACTCCCTGTCTCTTTACCATTTTTAGTAGATTCAATGACTCAAGTAGACTGGCGACATGTTACGCCACAATATGATGAATACGTACATCAGTTAGAGCAATACCCTAACCTAACGCCTTTTTCATTTACTCAGATTCAGCATAGATTCCGTGATGCCTTAAGTCGCTTTGTACGCTTGTCTAGCCTATCACGCGTGTTACTCGTCAACGCACCTGATAATGCCATCTATCGTCAACTTATCATTGAATCATTGAGTCTCTCTACTTCAGACGACAATCACCCTGTAATCAGAACAGAATCACTTAATGCAGAAGCACTGTTCGATCAAGTTGAGTCAAAAGATGGACAAGTAATTGCAACCAAGCAAGGCCTGCTTTCTAAAGCCGACAATGGATTTCTTATTGTATCTGCGAATCTTATCCTCGCGAACCCAGGAAGCTGGCTATTACTTAAGTCTGCCTTATTAGGAGATGAGATTGATCCAATCAGAAGCAACCCAGATCATCTATGTGCACCACAGCTACCTCGTACATATAACATCAAGCTCATCATAGTTGGTGATCGTGGCCAAATGGGCGACCTTGACTATTTAGACAGCGACATCCGCAGCGGCTTTTGCCTTTTTAGTGAGATTGAACAAGATCTTAAGTTAGACCAAGAAAGTTTGGTTGAATATTTAGGCTATCTAAAATGGCTACAACAACGCTATCAGTTACCAGAGCTTAATGTAGAAGCTGTTACAGCCTTACTTTGCGCTGGTGCTAGGGAAGCTGAAGATCAAACATATACCCCTTTGTGTCCAATTTGGCACAACACTTTGCTTAGTGAAGCGGCTATTGAATCAAACAACACTGAAATAAATAGTATTCATATCGAGCAAGCCTTATCACACAAATACCAACGTGAGTCTTATCTACCGGAGCGAGCTTTAGACGATATCCTTGATGGACAAGTGATCATTGAAACTCAAGGTGAGCAAGTTGGCCAGGTTAATGGTTTAACCGTTATTGACGTCCCTGGACACCCTATCTCTTATGGTGAGCCTGCTCGTATTTCATGTGTGATCCACTTTGGTGATGGCGATATCTCTGATGTAGAACGCAAAGCCGAACTCGGCGGTAACCTACACGCTAAAGGCATGATGATCATGCAAGCGTTTGTGAGTGCCTCACTCAACCTTGAAGACCCGCTACCATATTCCGCATCAGTTGTATTCGAGCAGTCTTACTGCGAAGTTGATGGCGACAGTGCCTCGTTGGCAGAACTGTGTTCACTTGTCAGCGCCCTTTCAGAGTACCCTATTAATCAGCAGATTGCCGTTACAGGTGCTGTTGACCAATTTGGCCGCGTACAAGCTGTTGGAGGGTTGAACGAGAAGATCGAAGGCTTCTATCACGTCTGTAAACATCAAGGACTAACAGGCGAGCAAGGTGTTATTCTACCGCATACAAACTTAAAGCATTTAGCGCTTCAACCCGATGTCGTTGAAAGCATCAAAAATGGACAATTTCATATCTGGTCTGTATCGAATGTAGATGAAGCAATTCCTCTTATCATGAACAAACCATTTAGAGACGAAGAGCAAGAAAGCGTTCTTAGCAAAATCGCGGAACGTATTGAAAACTTTGAAAGACATGAACATCCGCCAGGAATTGTGGAACGCATCAAAAACTGGTTTGTCTAGTACTGATCGGACTTGTTTAGCGTACACCTGTTCACTAATATGCACCTATCAAAAATTGGAGTAAATTGATAATGCAAAACAAACGTGATTCTTACACTCGCGAAGAGCTTCTAGCATCAAGCCAAGGCGAACTATGGCCACAAGGCCCTCAACTTCCAGCACCAAACATGTTGATGATGGATCGCATCACTAAGATGTCAGAAACTGAGGGTGATTTTGGTAAAGGTCTAATCCTTGCTGAGTTAGATATTACTCCAGACCTATGGTTCTTTGATTGTCACTTCCCGGGTGACCCTGTAATGCCTGGTTGTCTAGGTCTAGACGCAATGTGGCAACTAGTTGGCTTCTTCCTAGGCTGGGTTGGCGGCGAAGGTAAAGGCCGTGCTCTAGGTGTAGGTGAAGTTAAATTTACTGGTCAGATCCTACCTACTGCGAAAAAAGTAACGTACGAGATCCACATGAAACGTGTCGTTAACCGTAAGCTAGTAATGGGCTTAGCAGATGGTCGCGTTCTTGTAGATGGTAAAGAAATCTACGTTGCAAAAGACCTAAAAGTTGGCCTTTTCCAAGATACGTCTTCTTTCTAAAAGAGTTCTAAAGATAAAGCTGCTAATTGCAGCTTTTCTTTTGCGTCAAACACATTAGTTATAGTGCATTAAATGGTTGGTTATTTGCTGTAATCATTAAAGTTGCCCCCTCCACCAGCTTCTCGTTCACAAAAAATAACAAGGCCCCGAAAATCGGAGCCTTTGAAATCCTTGACGTTTGTCCTATTACTTATAGAGACCTGCTTGTTTGTCATCTTTGGCATCACGCCAACCACCTAGCCAATACGACCGAGAATCCATTTGGCTATACGGGCAAGCTTCTTGCGACCTTCCATTTAAACCAGCCTTGTAGCCTTGAGATTGTGCTCGTTCTAGGCGATCACGCTTTTGTCTCTTCATAGTGCAGTCCTCATACGGGTGTCCATTTCTAAACATATAATGATTACAACATCGTGGAGTTTCTGTGACTCCAACTTTAAGAATTAACCAAGATCCTACTTTTCTCAAGGCGAAAAAAAGCCCAAGTTCAGAACTGTGAACTTGGGCTCAAGAGCTAAAATTATTTAAATTTTCTACGGAACCCGAGGAAACCAAGCAGTGTCAAAGCGAAAATACCCAGGCCTGCGCCTTGACGTTCAACATTCTGAGAATCAGTTCCACGCGCTTGTATATCAGCAGACGTTGCACCAGAAATTGGAACCAGTTTTACAGCGACAACTTCCTCTACTGCATCAGATGATGCATTTCCACAGTATGAGTTATGCGACGTTGTGTCATACTGTTGTGCCACGCCATTCACTGTACATTTGATAGCAGTTGCTGAAATAACACCTGCGTCATTGATATCTGATGCATCGATGATACGGAAAAAGTTATTCTGGTCTGAGAAATCTTGACCATCAGCATTAGCACCGTTGGTCAGGTCGTCTAACCACCAAGCTTTGCTATCGAATAATGCGATTCTCGAAGGGTCTGTACCGTCTGCTTGATACGGGTAAATAAAACCACGATGGCGACGCTCGCTACCATCGACTTCTCGAATAGTATCGGCGTCAACTTGGCCAACAAACTCATTAAAGTTGTTAAGCGCTTTAGCTTCCGAACCTGCACCAGTGAAGAACAAAGAGCTCTGTAATGTAAAGTTTGCAGAAGGAGAACCAGAAGCGATGTTATCAACAACAAATGCTTTGTTTGCGGCTGAACCACTTTCTGGCACATAGCCATTACGTTTTGCATAGCCAACAGCTAGAAGATTATCATTTATATCGGCCACAACCGAATTACTGTAAACAGCATCATCATTAGAAGATCCTGAATTTACTTGAGCACCAGAAACTTGCTTCGTTTCCCAAGTAGCCGAAGACAGATCAATGCCATTGCTTATGAACACACTAGCGTTCATGTCTTGTAGATCGCCACTACCATTAACTGTGTCAAAGCCGACTCCGTATAACTTACCGTCTTTCTCGGCGAGTCCACGCATACTACCTTGAGCAAAGTAATCCCCTGTCTGAGGAATATCGCCTTGAATCCATGTAAGTTGCTGAACATTACCAGCATCCCAGATTGCTGCCTTAGAGCTAAACGTAATCGTAGACGTTCCTGTATTCGGCTGATCTACAGATATACTGCCGTAGTTGACAACAGTACCGTCGCTAAGTGTTTTAGCGCCCCAAGCGCGAGACTCTGAAGCTGCAATTACAGGAACAGTAGTCACCGCGTTGTTGCGAATATCATTACCATTTGACTCGATGCCAATAGGTGCAGCAGCGCTATCAAGGGCGTTAATGACAACATTATGTGTGCTGATAGAAGAAGTGCCGCCTTCTACGAATGCCTGAGCATTAACATGTGTTAGATCATTGATTTCTAACTTCCAGGTATTCCAGCGCTGTAAGGCCCAACTTTCACAAGTTGAATATCTTAATTCACGAAAGCAGTAGCTCTCAAAGTCGTTAAACTCTTGGATATATTGAAACGCAGCATCCATCGCAAAAGGCACTTCTTCACGATAACTAACACCTTCAACCGTATTACGTGTTTCGCCCGCTAACTTAAACGAACCGATTGCACAGTTTGTCGCGTTAGAATCGAAACAACCCATAGCAAGTTCATTAGACCCATCCGTCGCACTACCAGGTTGAATAGCAACACCGAAAGTTTCAGTTGCGTTCGTAATCGCTGCAGGTTTCTCTACCTCAACGACTTGGTATAAGGCAGCGTTAGCGTTCGTCGCAGCCAGTACTAAGGCTGCAATTGTCGTTAACTTAAAATTCGTACTACTCATTATTACTTCTTAACTTTCCTGTTGTAGTGCCTCGAGCTCTTCCCAACGCTCAAAAGCAACTTCTAGCTCATGCTCTGCAGCAGATAGCTTATCTAAAACTGGTTGTGTCTGCTCTACAGGTTTTGAGAAGAAGTTAGGTTCATTCACTTCTTCCTGAAGAGTTTCAATTTGGGCTTCCAATTCCTCTAAACGCATAGGTAACGCTTCAAGCTCTCGCTGTAGCTTATACGATAACTTCTTAGGTTTAGCCTTAGCTGGCGCAGTTTTGGGAGTTTCCTCAACTACTTTTGCTTT
Organism: Vibrio sp. R11-SG3-ISO9; assembly: GCF_059834255.1. NCBI lineage: Bacteria > Pseudomonadati > Pseudomonadota > Gammaproteobacteria > Vibrionales > Vibrionaceae > Vibrio > Vibrio sp. R11-SG3-ISO9. The sequence continues at coordinate 60,173 of NZ_JCBDGU010000025.1, read as the reverse complement.
CTTTGATGGCTTTTCAACCTGACGCGACTGAAGAACTTGCGCTCGTTGTTGTTGAGCGTCGTGATAGCCACCAACAAATTCTTCAATAACGCCATTACCTTCAAAGATCCAGCTTGTCATAACCGTGTTATCTACGAACTGACGGTCGTGGCTTACTAAAAGAAGCGTCCCCTGATAGTTGGCAAGCAAATCCTCTAAAAGTTCCAAAGTTTCGATATCTAAATCGTTAGTTGGTTCATCAAGAATCAACAAGTTGTTCGACTTGAGGAAAATACGAGCAAGCAACAGTCGGTTCTTCTCACCACCAGAAAGAGCTTTAACCGGCGTGCGTGCACGTTTAGGTGAGAATAAGAAATCTTGTAAGTAGCTTAACGCGTGTCGTTCGCGACCACCGACCGTCACTTCCTGCTTACCGTCTGCAAGGTTATCAATAACTGATTTCTCTGGATCTAAAATCTCGCGGTATTGGTCGAAGTAAGCCACTTCGAGTTTAGTACCACAATGCAGACGACCAGAATCAGGCTTAAGCTGGTCTAATAGAAGTTTAAGGACTGTACTCTTACCACAACCGTTAGGGCCGATCAGTGCAATGCGGTCACCACGCATAATGTTGAAGCTGAAATCTTTCACGATCTCTTTGCCTTCAAAGCCAAAGTTCAGGTTCTCTGCTTCGAATACAATCTTACCTGAACGCTGTGCATCATCGATTTGAATAACGGCTTTACCCTGCACTTCACGGCGATTCTTACGCTCTTCACGGAGCTTTTTAAGTGCACGTACACGCCCTTCATTACGAGTACGACGAGCCTTGATACCTTGACGAATCCACACTTCTTCTTGAGCAAGCTTTTTGTCGAACTCAGCGTTTTGCATCTCTTCGACGCGAAGCGCTTCTTCTTTCTCGACAAGGTAATTGTCGTAATCACCAGGGAACGAGCTCAACTGCCCACGATCTAAATCAACGATACGAGTCGCCATCGACTTAATGAATGCACGGTCGTGAGAGATAAAGATGATAGAACCACGGAAGTCTTTTAAGAAACCTTCTAGCCACTCGATCGTTGTTACGTCTAAGTGGTTGGTCGGCTCATCAAGAAGTAATACGTCAGGGTCGCATACAAGCGCACGAGCTAAAGCCGCTTTACGCTGCCAGCCACCTGACAAATCGGTTAACTTAGTGTTTGGAGACAGTTTCAAAGCCCCAAGAACATTGTTAACGCGATCATCAAAGCGCCATGCGTTCGCATGATCCAACTCTTCTTGAACACGAGCTAAACGGTTAATGTTCTTCTCACTTGGATCTTCCGCAATAAGATCCAATAGATCGTGGTAGATCTTTAGCTTCTTACCAATTTCCGCTAAGCCACCAGAAACATACTCATAAACCGTTCCCTCTTCATTACGAGGAGGATCTTGTTCTAAGCGCGATACAACAACATCTTGTGTCACTTGCATCTTACCGTCATCCATAATGATCTCACCAGCAAGAACCTTCATTAAGGTTGACTTACCAGCGCCATTACGGCCTACCAAACAAACACGCTCATTTTCTTGCAAAGCGAAGTCTGCACGATCTAATAATGGGTGATCGCCAAATGCTAACTGACCATTATGAATTGTAAGTAATGCCATTCTTTCTTAACCAATCGTTTAATTCTAACAAGCCAAAGGGCCAGTTCAGTTCTGTACTAATATTGCCGTCGGAGCTTTCGTATTTGAGTACGGGAATAGTGACCCCGTAACGGGAAAATAGCTCATCATCAAAAGCAATATCAACCACTTGAACGTGCTGGCTAATGTTTAACTGTTCCGTAAGTTCAAATGCCATCTCACATAGATGGCACCCTTCAGTACTGTATAGTGTCAGCACTTATCTATCCTTATTCGTGCACAACACATTACTTGTGAGTAATAACCCAACAGTTATGGATGTGCTTATTACGTGCGAAATCTAGAGGCAATGTCTTACCAGAAATGTTCTGTGCTTTAAGGCCTAACGCCTCTAGGCCTTCTAGATCCATTTTAAAGTGACGTTTGTTGTTCGAGAACACAATCGTGCCTTCTTCACGAAGAAGGCGTTTTAGATTCTCCATCAACTGAAGGTGGTCACGCTGTACATCGAATGTCTGCTCCATACGCTTAGAGTTAGAGAACGTTGGTGGATCGATAAAGATAAGATCGTAGTTACCATTCTCTTTTGCTAGCCATTGTAGACAATCAGCTTGAACAAATTGGTGTTGGCGGCCTACTCGACCGTTAAGCTCCATGTTTTCTTTTGCCCACTCTAGGTAGGTATTCGACATATCGACAGTCTTAGTCGTGCGAGCACCACCAACCGCAGCATGAACTGTTGCAGAGCCGGTGTAAGCGAACAGGTTCAAGAAATCTTTACCCGCTGCCATCTCACCAATGCGGCGACGTGTTAGTTTGTGATCCAAGAAAAGACCAGTATCTAAGTAGTCGTGAAGGTTGACAATAAGCTTCACACCGTATTCGTTCACTTCGAGGTTTGACGAATCTTGAGATAGCTTTTGATACTGAGAAGAACCCTTTTGCTTCTGACGCACTTTAAGAACGACATTGTTCGCTTCTACGCCTGTTACCTGAATAGATGCGCGAATGATGTCTGTTAGGCGGCGTTTCGCCTTCTCTTCAGGAACGTTCTTCGGTGCTGCATACTCTTGAATCACAAGGTGACCCGGATAAACGTCAATAGCGACGTTGTATTCTGGAAGATCTGCGTCGTAGATACGGTAGCAGTCAAGTTGTTCTTTCTTCGCCCATTTACCAATTTTGCCAATGTTCTTTTTCAAACGGTTAGCAAAATCAGGTGCAATTTGTTGTTCTTGCTGCTCAGAAGGACGCTCTGACATAGGACGATCAGAGATTGAGTAGTTCTTTTGGTGACACGGTAACGCACCATTGTTCAATTTGAACTGTTTGTCAGCACGCATACGCAGGCAACTTAGCAGTTCATCAGAACTAGAGAAGATTGACGCATTGCAACCGCCAAACTCTGATTTCAATTGAGCACCAAATGCTGTGTACAGTGCGATAAGGCCCGGTTCTGTACCTAGACGTTCACCATATGGTGGGTTCGATACAATAACACCGTTATCAAACTCAGCAGGACGTTTCACTAGCGCCGCATCACCCAATTCGAATTCGATTAAGTCTTCAACGCCTGCACGGCGCGCGTTATCACGCGCTGTTTTCAAAACGCGTGCGTCGTTATCATAGCCGTAGAACTTGCACTCTACTTTTTTCAAACCGCGACGAGCTTGAACATTGGCTTCTGATTTGATTTCCGCCCATAGCTCAGCATCAAAGTCTTCCAGCGCTTGGAAGCCCCACTTCTGACGTTTAACGCCTGGCGCCATATTTGCTGCCATCATTGCCGCTTCGATAACTAACGTACCCGAACCACACATTGGATCTAAGAATGGTTTGGTCGCATCCCAACCACTACGTAGCAGGATTGCTGCAGCTAAAGTCTCACGTAGAGGTGCACGACCAGACTCTGGACGATAGCCACGTTGGTGAAGACCGCTACCAACCATATCAACGCCTAAGATCGCTTTATCACGGTGCAGACGAACATGGATACGAATATCTGGGTTCTCTTTACTGATATTTGGACGAGGTAACGATTTCTTTTCGAAGCAGTCGACAACCGCATCTTTAACCTTCATAGCACCATACTGGCTGTTGCGAATCTCACGGTTAGTACCGTTAAAATCAACCACAAAACGCTTAGAGCTATGGAATTGATTTACCCAGTTTACTGCCGTCGTAGAAAGGTACAGATCCATGTCATCTTGACAGGTGAACTCAGAAAGCACACGTACAAATCTTGAAGCCAAACGACTCCACAAACAACAACGATAAATTTGCTCATTCGTCGCTTTGAATTTAACACCTGCTTGAACAGGTTTTGCGTTTGTAATCCCTAGTTGGGTTAGTTCTTCAACTAATAAATTCTCAAGGCCGTTTGAGGTAACCGCTAGATATTGATTCATAGTGTTCTTTTATTGATAAAAATGAGCTCGATTATACCTTATTTGAGTCAATAAGCGTCACTCGAAACACATCTTTTCATTGATTCTTCTACCTAATTGCTCAGCAAATGTTCATTGAGCGAAGCAGTCGCTAACTCTCTAAGCCAAGATATACCTTGCGCTCAAAAAACAACCTTATAACAGACTCTATGCACTAAATATTCATTCTAACATAGGTTTTTGAATTATTATTCCGCCACATTTTGGTATATACCAGACGCAAGCAAGGGGTGTAACTCGGTTACAAAGCCACTTAAACAGGGAATTTTGTAGGCCTATTTCCAGAAATAGGCTCAGAGATGTGTTGAAATTAAGTTGAAAAAATAAGCTTTGGTTGTGTGAAAAAGCACCTCATAGACAAATTATCTATGGGTGATTTGGTTGGATTCCAGAATTTCAGGTATAAAAAAATCGACCCTGGGGTCGATTTTCTTGAGTGTGAGAGCGTTGTTTTTGACTAACCAACCATCGCTATGTGGCGGTGATGATGCAGGATAGCATTTGCGTCTACCATTCTATCGTGCATCACTTTAATGGAATCACCAAACTGAAGTGCTTTTGATGAGGTTAGATTAAATTCATCAAGGTCTACTGAAGCACATAAACTCGCGTTCTCTCCAACCTCTAGCACAATGAAGTAACCTAAACTGTACTGGTTATTCATACGCACAATGTCGCCCTCTTCTGGGCATTCATGGCCTTGAATCTGAGACTCAAAAAACCAACTTTTCGGTTGAACAGGTTTATGGAAGCGCTTTGCAGCAACACAGTATAGTGCCAGTTCTGCTTGACGGGGCTCAGAAAGCTCTAGCCCGGAGATCTGTTCTTTGAAAGTCTGGTAGGAAGAAGCATCATCAACAGTGAATTCGTTCTCTTTAAATGCACAATCCACCAGCTTGTTACGGACGAGGTTAGTTTTGAAAATCATATCCTCCCCCAGATTTAGCATTAATGAACATTGCTGTTCATCGTAGTACCAACTCCATGTATCACTAGGTTTAAGCATCGTTTCGTCTCACACTGTTGAAGCATTCCATTAGGTAAAACGCAAAATTACCCTTCAATGCAGTAATTTTACTGAGCAATAGGCAAAAAAAAAGAGGAAATGAAATTCCTCTTTTCTCTAAAACTCAGCGAGTTACAGTGTATCTTTTAGTGATATCTATCAACTTATAACGTGACGTTCAAGATCGTCCCTAACATTATAGGTTTTTAACAATATCACTCACTAGACTTGGACCTTTGTAAATGAAACCTGAGTAAACTTGAACAAGTTTAGCACCAGCCATCATTTTCTCTTTTGCTGCCACGTACGAGTCAACACCGCCTACCCCAATGATAGGAAGCTTATCACCTAACTCTTCGTGAAGCTTACGAACGACTTCAGTGCTGCGAGATTGAACTGGACGACCGCTTAGACCACCAGCTTCGTCAGCATGCTTCATACCTTCAACGATTGAACGATCCAGTGTTGTGTTGGTTGCGATCACACCATCGATCTTATTCTTGATCAACGATTCACAGATTTGGCTGATTTCATCATCACTTAGATCCGGTGCGATCTTAAGTGCAAGTGGGACATACTTACCGTGTTTCTGTTCTAACTCAGCTTGCTTAGTTTTTAGCTCAGCTAGAAGCTCATCTAGTGCTTCACCGTATTGTAGAGAACGAAGTCCCGGAGTATTTGGTGAAGAGATGTTTACAGCAATGTAGCCTGCGTACTGATAAACCTTTTCCATACAGATTAGGTAATCTTCAGCGCCCTTCTCAATTGGAGTATCTTTGTTCTTACCGATGTTGATACCAAGAATGCCATCGTAGTTTGATCTCTTAACATTCTCGACTAGGTTATCGACACCAAGGTTGTTGAAACCCATACGGTTGATAATACCTTCCGCTTCAACAAGACGGAAAAGACGAGGTTTGTCATTACCCGCTTGAGGGCGTGGAGTAACAGTACCGACTTCAACAAAGCCGAAGCCCATTGCACCGAATGCATCAATACACTCGCCGTTCTTATCTAAGCCAGCAGCAAGACCAACTGGGTTTTTAAACGTTAGCCCCATCACCTCTACAGGACGATGCGGTAACTGTTGACGGTAAAGCAGATCGACAGGAGTGCCAGTGAAACGCTTGAAGTTTTGAATTGCAAGATCATGTGCCTTTTCGGCATCAAGTTGGAAAAAGCCAGTTCTGGCTAGACGGTAAAGCATTGTGCCTCCGATAGAAAAAAGCCCCGTGTAAACGGGGCGATATTATTTACTTATTTACCCAACAATTCAATCTATTACTACCAGTAAGGGTAAGATAATTCGAATTCTTAACAAAGTTCGTCAATAATTAGGCAAACGTTATCGTCTATCTGCTTGGAACTTAAAGTAATTAACAATCTCGCCCTATTTTGACGCATAAAAAATGGCAGCCCCACTCGGCCGCCACTTCATATCGGTACTTAAGTTACCCTAAACCTTATTGGTCTTTCGACATACAGTTTAGATTAAGAAGCATAAGTTCACGTAAAGCTACTGAGAACTTAGCAAACTCATGAACTGAGCCGACTTTAAACTCGTTTAGGATGCTTTCCCAGCGATGCAGTGATACTGCATTACTTTCCATCCAATCATCCAGTGCCTTAATCACATCAAGGTCAGCTGCACAGCCACATGTTAGAACTTGGCCGGTTAGTTGACGTTGCTGCCAATCAAGATCTTCACGGAATGCAGCACGAGCCAGTGCTTGCCAGTTATTGTCTACTGCTTGGCTATTGATCTGTTTCAAGAACCAGTGCAGTGATAGACGGTCACCAAGGTTAAAGTATAATTTAGACGCTTGCTCAACTGTTTTACCCGTTTCACGAGCTACTGTGGATATATCCAGTGCCGAGTATAGGCTAGACAAACGCGCTACCGAGTTTGCTAACTCTTCTTCAACACCTTGTTCTACCCAAACCTTAGCTACTGAGTTGTGCTCTTCAACTTCTGCAGCTACTAACGTTTCATCAAGAACCTTAGTAATCGCATTCACATCTCCACGGTATAGCTCAATCAGTGCAGTCACAGACTGTTTGCCAGGACGGTTTCTTAACAACCAACGGCTGATACGACGCATCGCACGACGAACGTGGAAGATAAGATCGTATTGCGCGTCAGACGAAGCCACGTTATCTAGGGCACGAATACGCTTAAGCACATCACCAAAACCGTAGATCTCACGTGATGCTGTGTAAGCATTAGCGATATCAACGATGTCTGCGCCCGTCTCTTCTTGAAGACGAGTCACGAAATTACAGCCCATTTCGTTAACCATTTGGTTAGCCAGTGCGGTTGCAATGATCTCAGCGCGTAGCGGATGGCTATCCATGTGCTGCACATAGTTACGGCGTAACTCAGTTGGGAAGTACTGGATCAGCTGTTGCGCATGGAACTCATCGTTCGCAATCTCATCACAAACAAGATCTTCTTTCAGTACCATCTTAGCGTATGCAATAAGTACAGATAGTTCAGGACGTGTTAGTGCGTTACCCTGCTTCTCACGCTCAAGCAGTGTCTCATCATCTGGAATGTACTCTAGACCACGATCTAGGTAACCCGCTTTCTCCATAGTATGAATAAAGCGAATTTGCTCTTTCACTAGGCTCACACCTTGGTGCTCGGTTACAGAGATAGACTCAGCTTGGCAGTATGCATCATCCAGTACAATCTCACCGACTTCATCTTCCATCGACTCAAGTACTTGGTTACGTTGCTTAACCGTTAGATCGCCATTTGATACAAGACCATTCAGGAAGATCTTAATGTTAACTTCGTTATCCGAGCAGTCAACACCACCAACGTTATCAACAAAGTCAGTATTTACGCGACCACCAGCTAGACCATACTCAATACGACCCAGTTGAGTCATACCTAAGTTACCACCTTCACCAACAACTTTCGCTTGTAGGTCACGGCCATCGATGCGTAACACGTCGTTTGCACGGTCACCTACATCAGTGTGAGTCTCATTTGAAGATTTCACATAAGTACCGATACCACCATTCCAAAGTAGATCCACCTTCATAGACAAGATCATCTTGATCAAATCATTTGGCGCTAGAGATGCTTTCTTAGTACCAAGCATCTTTTGGATTTCAGGTGTCAGAGCAATTGACTTAGAACGACGAGAGAAAATACCGCCCCCCTTAGAAATCAGCTCTTTGTTGTAATCTTCCCAGCTAGAACGCGGCAGATTAAATAGGCGGTTACGCTCTTCCCAGCTGCTCGCAGATTCTGGATTCGGGTCGATGAAGATATGCATGTGGTTAAACGCAGCTTGCAGACGAATGTGCTTAGATAGCAACATACCGTTACCAAATACGTCACCCGCCATGTCACCTACACCAATTGCAGTGAAGTCGGTAGTTTGACAGTCGATGCCCATTTCACGGAAGTGACGCTTAACCGATTCCCAACCACCTTTCGCAGTGATACCCATCGCTTTGTGGTCGTAACCGTTAGAGCCACCCGATGCGAATGCATCACCCAGCCAGAAGTTGTATTCAGCAGACACTGAGTTCGCTAAATCTGAGAAGGTTGCGGTACCTTTATCGGCTGCAACAACCAAGTACGGATCATCTTCGTCATGACGAACAACACTCTTAGGTGGAATTACTTCACCTTCGATGATGTTATCGGATACATCCAGCAATGCGCGAATGAAGCGTTTGTAACAACGTTGACCTTCAGCAAAGATTTCGTCACGGCCAGTCATTGTGTGCTGACGCTTACATACAAAACCACCTTTCGCACCAACAGGAACAATAACTGTGTTCTTAACTTGTTGCGCTTTAACTAGACCAAGAATCTCGGTACGGAAATCTTCTTGGCGATCTGACCAACGAAGACCACCACGAGCTACTTTACCGCCACGTAGGTGAACACCTTCAATGTCTGGTGCGTAAACGAAGATCTCAAATGCCGGAACTGGTGCCGGGATATCTGGAATCTCGCTTGGCTTCATCTTAAGTGCTAGCCATGGTTTTGCTTGCTTGTTCTCGTCTACTTGGTAGTAGTTAGTACGAAGCGTTGCACTGATCATTTCCATGTAACGACGAATGATACGATCATCATCCAGGCTCTCTACATGATCTAACTGCTCAGTGATTGTGTTGATAAGATCTTGTTGACCTTTCGCGCTGCCTTTGTGTTTAGGATCAAAGCGCTTGGCAAACAGCTTAACCAGACCTTTTGCAAGTTCAGGGTAATGCGACAGTGTTTCTTCAATGTATTGTTGACTGAATGGGAAGCCGACTTGACGCATGTAACGAGCATACGCACGAAGGATAGAGATTTCACGGCCTGATAGACCAGCACCCAGTACTAAGCGGTTGAAACCATCACTCTCTAGCTCACCAGCCCAAATCGCAGCGAATGCTTGTTGGAAAAGATCACGCGCTTCACGAAGATCAATCGTCTCTTCGCTCTTATGCAGCATTGAGAAATCAAGGATCCAGTATGTAACGCCATTAGTCTTACGAACTTCATAAGGCGACTCACCAATCACGCGAAGACCTAGATTTTCCAACATAGGCATAACGTCTGAAAGGTGGATTGGCTCATCACTGTGGTAGAAAAGCTTTAGTCGAACCGCTTTCGAGTCCGCTGCCTCTTCTTGTGGGCGGTAGAATAACATGCCCAGCTTGTTTTCTTCAGTCAGAGCTTCCAAGCGCTCAATGTCTGCAACCGCAGAACCTGGCATCATGTCTTCTTTGTATGAACGTGGGAATGCACGCATGTACTCTTTCGACAGAGGAAGTCCCTTGCTCTCACCAAAGTTTGCAATGATTGACTCCGATAGGCGGTCATCCCAAGTCGATGATACTTCCATTAAATTCTGCTCGATTGTCTTAACGTCAACGTCCATGTTGTTGTTATCAACACGAACAATGTAATGCGTTCTAGCCAGTGGGCTTTCAGAGAAATAAGTCGTGAACTCAACTTCTTGCTCACAACCAAAGTACTGCTTAAGGATACGTTGAGTTTGACGACGCAATTCAGTGTTGTATCGGTCTTTCGTCACATACACCATACAGCTAAAGAAGCGGCCGAACGGGTCTTTGCGAACAAACAGACGCAATAGATCGCGATCTTGCATCTGTACGACACCAGTACCAACTTCTAACAACTCTTCTTCACGAGCTTGAAGAAGTTCGTCGCGTGGGTAGTTTTCAAGAATATTATGCAGTGCTTTGTAAGAGTATGAGCCTTCACGGTAACCACTTGCTTCCAGAATACGCTCTACCTTCTCGCGCACGAGTGGGATCGTTTCTACTGTGTGGTTATAAACTGCAGATGTGTAAAGACCTGTGAAACGGTGCTCACCGATCACTTTACCGTTCTCATCAAACTTTTTAATTCCGATGTAATCGGTATATGCCGGACGGTGGATACGTGACGCTGTATTACCTTTCGTTAGAATAAGAACGTAAGGCTTCTTAGCTTCTAGTCTTGCCGAGTCAGAGAATTCAGACAGTTTTACATCACGGACACGATTTGAGTTCGCGAATAAACCAAGGCCTTGCTCTTCCGTTGGTTTTAAAACTGTATCGCCATCAACAGATACTAGGTCGTACTCTTTGTATCCCATGAAAGTGAAGTTGTGCTCACCTAGCCAACGCAAAAACGCAACGGTTTCTTCGAAACGTTTTTCGTCAACTGGAATAGAATCTTTTTGCGCTTCAACTTGGTCTGTAACCGTTTGTAGTCGCTCAACCATTTTCATCCAGTCATTAACAACCAGACCAGTATCGCGGAAGATCGCCAGTAACTCTTCTTTCAGTTGAGTCATTTCAGCTTTGCTGCTTAAGCGGTCAACCTCAATGTGGAACAGTGACTGGAAAACACCTTTGTTAGCGCTAACACCGACGACATCGCCTTTGTCTGAACGAAGAATTTGAGTTGGGTTGTGGAGCATTAAGTGAGAAGAGAGATCAAGGCGTGTTAGTGCCATTTTTACCGAGTCGACAAGAAATGGGCTGTCTGGCACCACAATTTCAACAATCGTGTGCGTTGATTGCCAACCTTGACGACTAACCGTCGGGTTGAATACTCGCACAGAGATATCGTCGGCTTTCTTCTCATTGATGTGATGCCATAAGCTAACTACAGCACCGTATAAATCGGATTCGTTTCTCTGGATAAGGTCGTCGTGAGAAACATTACTAAACATGTGTTGAGCAAGTTGAGTTACTAGAGGTCGATGAGCAAGGTCTAGTTTGTCTTGAATCAGTTTGTACACTTTTTCAAGCAAAACTGGAACCACAGTTTCACGTGCGGTCATAGTCACACTCCACAATTAAAATTGTATTTTATTATTAGGGGGATCACTCAGCTCGCTCGAAAACAGGGCTCTAAACCTCTGGTTTCACAAGCGAGTTAAGCAAAGGTAATGCATCCATTTATTGTAAAAGCATTATTGAAAAATAGTTAATAATTTTCGGGCTGGTAGGAGGTGAAATGTTTGATTATGTGATTAAGATTCCTTTTAACTCTCTAGTTATGGCGAGGCTTACAGAGCTTCTAACTTAATAAACTTATTATTTTGGTCAGTTGTTAGTCTAAACAGCCCTTTCACCCCTATTTGTGTAAGAAATGGTCTGAATCGAGTTGCAGGTAATTGGAGCCTTAAACCCGTCGTCGTAATAACATGTACGTTACTTGCGGCCCCCGAATAATTCGCCAAAAATTGCTGATAAGTAATGTTGAGTCTGAAATGGTAGCTGTTCATACAACACCTGTATAAATAAACAGTATCCCGAAAAATCGGCACTTTTGATTAAAAAGCCAGCAATACGAATGTATTACTGGCTTAAATTTAAACATTATCTGACTATATCGCTTTTCGCTGTATAGTTAGAAGATAATCTCGCTAAAGTTAGCAGAGAATCATGACCTAGATTACGCCTCAAGCGCTTTCGTCACTTTCTCAAACAGGTCTTTTGCAAGATTGTCCATCGACTTTAACGTCTCAAGTTCCGCTTTGATCAACGCTTGGCGCTCTTCGTCGTATTTACGGAATTTAAGTAGTGGGTCAATCAATCGAGAAGCAACTTGCGGGTTGGTGCTGTTTAGCTCACGCAGGATCTCACCCGCAAACTCATAGCCCTTACCCGACTTGTCATGGAACTGAACTGGGTTCATGTTCAGGAATGAGCCAACCAAGTTACGTGTACGGTTCGGGTTCTTCAAGCTAAATGCTTGATGGGACATAGATGCTTTGATCACTTCTAGCGCATCCCTACTTGGGTTGGTACCTTGCAGTGCAAACCACTTATCCATAACCAAACCGTCATGCTTCCACTTATCGCTGTAGTCAGCCATTAGCGTTTCACGACACGCAAGTTGTGCACTGTTCGCCGCACCCATTGCTGCCATCGTATCTGTCATATTATTCGCAGATTCGTACATCTCAACCGCCAGATCATTACCAAGCTCTGTGTGTGCGAGGTAGGTCAAGCAAACTTTACGCAATGTACGCTTACCAATTGAGTCATGATCGATGGTGTACTCTTTTAGCGCATGGCTATGGTATACAGCAGCCAGTTCATCTTGCAGTTCTGTAGCCAGTGTTACTTTCATTGATTTCAGTACAGATGCAATTGCATCGATATCGACACGCTCATACCAACCCGACACTTCATTGTGGCTTGGTAGTGATAGCATCTCAGCAATAAACGCGGGTTCAAGAGTTTCACTCAGTAGTACTCCACGGAACGCATCAACGACCGAAGTAGACAGTTCAAACTCTTTACCTTGCTGTACATTCGCTACATTACTGCGGATGTATTTTGCCAATAGCATCTGGCCTGCATCCCAACGAGAAAATTCATTGCGAGCGTGAACCATCAAGAAGATAAGTTCTTCGTCTGAATAATCATATTCAAGTTTCACAGGTGCAGAGAACTCACGCAGTAGAGATGGAATTGGTTGCTCTTGAACGTTATCAAATACGAAGGTTTGCTCCGCTTCTTTGACATCTAACACATTGCCTACTCGCTCACCGTTACATTGTAACTCAATCACATCGCCTTTCGATGTGTAGAGTTCGATGTCGAAAGGAATGTGTAGCGCTTGTTTTTCAGATTGCTCGTGTGTTGGCTCAGTGCGTTGGCTTGTTTTCAACGTGAACTGTTTAACTTCTGCATCGTAGTGACTTTCTACAGATAAAGTCGGTGTACCCGATTGGCTGTACCATAAACGGAACTGAGTCAGATCCACACCTGATGCATCTTCCATTGCAGCGACAAAATCTTCACAAGTCGCCGCTGTGCCATCATGGCGCTCAAAGTAAAGCTTCATGCCTTTTTGGAATCCCTCTTCACCTAGCAAAGTGTGGATCATACGAATGACTTCACTGCCTTTCTCGTAAACCGTCAAAGTGTAGAAGTTATTCATTTCGATCACTTTCTCAGGACGGATTGGATGAGACATTGGGCTCGCATCTTCTGCAAACTGAGGACCACGAATAATACGAACGTTATTGATTCGGTTTACCGCTCTTGAACCCAGATCAGAGGAGAACTCTTGGTCGCGGAATACGGTTAGACCTTCTTTTAGGCTTAATTGGAACCAGTCGCGACAAGTAACGCGGTTACCAGTCCAGTTGTGGAAGTACTCGTGGCCAATTACCGCTTCGATACCGAGGTAATCTGTATCCGTTGCTGTTTGGTCATTAGCCAAAACAAACTTAGAGTTGAATACGTTAAGACCTTTGTTTTCCATCGCACCCATGTTGAAGAAATCAACCGCTACGATCATGTAAATATCTAGGTCGTATTCTAAATCGAAGCGCTCTTCATCCCACTTCATCGAATTTACTAGCGACACCATCGCATGATTCGCACGGTCTAGGTTGCCTTTATCAACAAAGATTTCTAAATCAACATTGCGGCCAGATTGAGTCGTGTATTTGTCACGCAGTACATCAAAGTCACCTGCAACCAATGCGAACAGGTACGCTGGTTTTGGATGCGGGTCTTCCCACTTAACCCAATGACGGCCATTCTCTAACTCGCCTTCATCGATACGGTTACCATTGCTCAATAGGAATGGGTTTTCCGCTTTGTCAGCGATGACTGTCGTAGTGAACTTAGCCAATACATCAGGGCGATCCATGTAATAAGTAATACGACGGAAACCTTCCGCTTCACACTGAGTACAGAAAGCGCCACCAGACTTATATAAGCCTTCTAATGCGCTGTTACCTTCCGGGTTCACTTCCGTCACAATTGTAAGATCAAGCTCTTGCGGAAGATCTGTCAATGTTAGTTGCGTTTCAGATTGCTCGTACTGAGTCCACTCTGCGCCATTGACCGACACAGATACCAGCTTCAAGCCTTCACCATCCAGTACCAGTGTTGAGCTTTCCTTTTCTTGCTTCACCTTAGAAACGGCGGTCACGATAGAAGCCGTGTCATATAGGTCAAATGTTAGGTCTATCTCTGAGATACTATGAGAAGGTGATTGATAATCTTTACGATACTTGGCTTGAGGGGTATGTGCCATGACTTGTTCCTTTTGATCGTTATGCGTAAATTTGAAATAACTGTATATATCTAAAGGCAGTTTAGTCAGAACACAAGGGCTAGATGAACAAAAAGAGGCATTTGGTATAAATGCCTCTTATATTTGCTAGTTTTTTAACCAGAAATGTTATTTATCACTGTGATTGGGGGCGACGTTACTATTTTCCATCAATCAATAGAAGTAACAAACCAACACAACCTCTTTGGAAACAGCGTGTTAACGAATCCTGTTGAGCACGGCATACATGTCACTCTCTTCGCCTTCTAGCGTCAATACATCACTGTTAAGTGTATAACGCGTACCATGCTCACCATCTTCATATAGAAGAACCAGTTGATCACCTTCGGTGTAGTAAACACCACGCTGGACGATCTCCCCGCCCGACTCATCAGACACTCGGAACATAAAAATGAAATCAGGCTGCAGCACTAGATCCATTTTCTGGATGTTGCTTGCTCTTAAATCACTGCCTGAAAGCTCTGCACTTGACCAGATTCCAGCCAGCGCATTGGGTAGCGCTTTGGTGAACAGTACACCGTTTAGGTTTAACATATTATGATTACTGCTATAAGAGTAAACCTGAGGTTCAGAGGTGTTTAGACCAAGAATGATTGTATCGCCGTTAGCGTTATACATTCCTTCCCAGTGATCGACACTAAAATCTCTCTTTTGAATATCGATGCTAAACGTGTAGTTGGAATCTAGGGTGAGCTTAATCGCTCGGAAATCTTCAGTGCCATCTTCAGGATTAGGGTTTAGTAAATACCAGTCGCCCAGCAAAAGTGGAAGATCGAAGTGCGACAGATTACTGTCACTCTTAGCTGGTTGGGTTGGCTCAGTTGGTACCGGTGCAGCACCTTCACCAGCTATAGCGATAAATGATAGACAAGATAATGTCAGAAGTATCCATTTCATACGCGCCCCCTTATGTTTCTTTAAGCTTAGGCACGTTATTCATATAAAGCGAAAAATATGATCCAAATCACTAAATTTTACTTACGAAGTAACATTATTGTCATCTTAAAAGTAAAAAGCGCGGATCACTCGCAAACAACAGACAATAAAAAAGCGAACACAAGGCTCGCTTTTAATTATTCATTAAGAACTACTTCTTAAGCATATCTAGCATGATCGCAACCGACTCGTCGAGATAGGCATCAGGAGCTTCATAGTCTTTAGGCACATCATCGAGTGTCTTAAAGGCCTCTTCACCGTTAGCTTTTTGACGCAAGTTGATACGTTCTAAACGAAGCGCTTCTGCTGTATCTGTCTCTTCTTGTCTCATTTTCTCGTTAAGAGAAAGCATGTTGTCGTCTTTATCTGCTTTGTATTTTTCAATATCTTGAGCGATAAATCCGAACTCCATATCTTGAGCAATACGAGCTTGATGCTGCGTCGTTAACTTCGCGATTTGTTGATCGTTACGCTGTAACACAGAGTATTTTGCTTTGTCGATACTGTCCCATGGTAGCGCATTATCTTCTACACTCTCACCTGTTTCAGCAGGATCGACTGGTGTAGGATAAGCGATATCTGGTACAACACCTTTGTTCTGTGTACTACCACCATTGATTCGGTAGAACTTTTGAATGGTATATTGAACATAACCTAACTCTTTATCGAATAAATCGTAGATATGATTCAATGAGCGGTGTTGTTGTACCGTTCCCTTACCAAACGAGTTCTCACCCAAAATGATTGCTCGACCATAATCTTGCATTGCTGCAGCAAAGATTTCTGATGCCGATGCACTGTATCGATTAATCAAAACTGTCAGTGGACCTTGATAGCTGATTTCACCATCGGTATCACTATTCACTTTTACACGACCATAGCTATCACGAACTTGAACGACTGGGCCTTCTTTAATGAACAGACCAGAAAGTGCCGTTGCCTCGGTCAGGGCGCCACCACCGTTGTTACGAAGATCAACAATAATGCCGTCGACACCTTGCTTCTTAAGGTCTGTGATCAGTTTATCAGTATCTTTTGAAAGACCAACGTAGAAGCTCGGTACTTCGAGTACACCAATCTTCTTACCATCTTTCTCAATCACTTCAGACTTAACGGCTCGGTCTTCTAGACGAATCTTATCGCGAACAATTGTGACAACGTGACTTTTTGCATCTTTGCCATCAGGCAGAATCTGAAGCTTAACCTTGGTTCCTTTTGGACCTTTGATTAATTGAACAACGTCATCCAAGCGCCAACCAATAACATCAACGATTTCTTCGCCATCTTGACCGACACCAACAATGCGATCCCCCTCGCCCAACTGTTTACTGTTAGACGCAGGACCACCAGCCACTAATGAACGAATAACCGTGTAGTCATCGGTCATTTGTAACACAGCACCAATACCTTCTAATGAAAGATTCATTTCTGATTGGAACTGCTCGGCGTTGCGTGGTGACAAGTAGCTAGTGTGAGGGTCAACTTCTCGAGCGAATGCATTCATGTAGATCTGGAAAGCATCTTCGTTGTGCGATTGCGTAATTCGCTTCATCGCATTGTTGTAACGCTTTTCCAAAACTTCTTGAATTTCAGGCCACTCTTTACCCGTCAGCTTGAGATTTAACGCATCGTATTTAACACGTTTGCGCCAAAGCTCATTCACTTCAGCGGTATCTTTAGGCCAAGCCGCTTCACTACGGTCGAGTTCAATGCTTTCGTCGACATCAAACTTAATTTCTTCATCAAGCAGAGATAACGCATATTGAAAACGTTCAAAGCGCTTTTGCATCGAGAGGTTGTACACATCAAAAGCGATCTGGTTATTACCTGCTTTCAATTGGTCATCAAGTTGAATGGCTTTAGAAGTAAACGAGTCGATATCCGCTTGAGTGAAGATATTACGGTTATAGTCGAGCATCTCTAGATAACGATTAAAGATAGCTTGAGAGAAATCGTCGTTGAGATTGAAGTGTTTGTAGTGAGAGCGCGTGAAACGAGAAGTTACACGTTTACTCGCGGTTTCATGTTGGACTTCAGGAGCGAGTAGAGGTAAATCATCCTGATCGAGTTTGGCTTCTAGAGCCTGAGCTGAAGCTGCTAGCCAAAAGCTAGCAGCAATCAGTGTCAATTTTGAACGGCATTTCATGCGTAGGAGTATCTCCTTTAAGCGCGCAAGTGCTCCGCTTTAACAACCATTTGTAGGCCGTTTGCTAACTGAACACGTACATCTTCCTTATTGATTTCAACAATGGTCGCAGCCATGTTTCCTTTACCCATGTTCACATTCACTTCTTTGCCAGTAACGAATTCGTCAGCATTTAGAGCGCGTGTTTCAACAGGCTTTTCTACTTTTGGAGCTTTTGGTGCTTGACGACGAGGCTGTTGAGCTTTCTTCGCCTTAGGTTTTGCTTTGTTCTCTTCGCGAGCTTTTTGCGCTTGCTCTTTACGACGAGCTTGAACTTTTGCTTTGCTTTCTGCAAGAGTCGCTTTAGCGTGCTCTACGTGCTCTTCTTCTAGAACACCACATGCGTTGCCATCTAGGTCAACACGCTCTGCACCAGCTTTTACGCCGTGCAGGTAACGCCATGATGAAGTGTACTGTCTTAACGCTGCACGTAGCTGAGTCTTGCTTACTTTCTCGTCTTCACTTAGACGTTCAGCAAGATCTTGAAAAATACCAATTTTAAGTGGTTTTGCTTCACCTTCTAGAGTAAAGCATTTAGGGAAACATTCAGCAATATATGCGATAACTTCTTTGCTGTTTTTTAACTTTTCAGTGTTTTCCATGAGGGTTCCTGGTTTTTGCGGTTTTCCGCGAGCATTAAGAAAATATTTTTACGTATTATAGAGAGATGCTTGGGAAAAACCACAGTAAGAGAATAATTTATGCCTTGTTCGTATGCGAATTAAGCAGCTTTTCCACTTCTGCCATGAAAAATACCAATCCTTCCTCATCAATTTCGCTAAATCGGCCAACATTTGGGCTATCGATATCAAGCACGCCAGCAATTTCACCATTGATCGAGAACGGAATCACGATCTCTGAGTTACTTGCTGCATCGCAAGCGATGTGACCTTCAAACTCATGTACGTCGTATATACGTTGTACAGAATTTGTTGCCACTTCCGTTCCACACACACCACGGCCAACTGGAATACGAACACACGCAGGTTTACCTTGAAATGGACCAAGAACCAACTCATCGCCTTTCATTAAGTAAAAGCCTGCCCAGTTAAGATCGTCAAGTTCCATCGACAGTAATGCACTGATATTTGACAAATTTGCGATCACATCGGTTTCTGATTCGATTAAAGCGACGGCTTGTTTGGTTAAGCGATGGCAATGTTCTATTTTCATATTAACTTCCAATTAAATTGAGACTTCCATTATTAAGAGAACGCAGTAGAATGCGGCCACCAACCCAAATAGGACTTATTCTCATTACAATGACCAATTCAGATGACACTATCAGCCGCTCTTGGCTGGTGACTCAAGTAAAAAAACACAAGTCCAAGCTGGTGTTTGCCAACATTATTGCCATTCTCGCCACGCTTATCAGCGTCCCTATTCCTCTATTAATGCCGTTAATGGTTGATGAAGTGCTGCTCGACAAGCCCGCCTCCGGCTTAGAGATGATGAATCATCTACTACCAGATTCAATGCAAACTCCCACAGGCTACATTGCACTCACTTTGCTGTTAGTTATTGTAATGCGTACAGTTAGCCAAGGGCTTAACATCCTGCAGGGGCGCCAATTTACCCTAGTATCGAAAACCATCACCTACCAAATGCGTAGCAAGATGATCGACAAGCTTGGGCGCATTAGTATCAGACAGTACGAAACAAAAGGGAGCGGCGGTATCAATGCTCACTTAATCACTGACATAGAGACCATCGATAAATTCATTGGTTCAACACTATCTAAGTTTCTGATCAGTTTTCTCACCGTGCTAGGGACTTCAATTGTGTTGCTCTGGTTAGAGTGGCGCTTGGGTTTATTCATCTTGTTAGTTAACCCTGTGGTCATTTACTTCTCTCGAAAACTAGGTAGTAAGGTTAAACACCTTAAGAAACATGAAAACCAGTCTTTTGAGCGTTTCCAGAATCGTCTTGTCGAGACTTTGGATGGCATTTACCAATTAAGAGCGGCTAATAAAGAACGTATCTTCTTAGACGAACTTAAACAGCAAGCGGATCAGGTTCGTATCGATGCCGACAAATACGCTTGGCAGTCTGAAGCAGCCGGTCGCCTATCATTTCTCCTATTCTTACTCGGCTTTGAACTGTTTAGAGCTGTGGCGATGTTAATGGTGCTATTTAGCGACTTAACCATTGGGCAAATCTTTGCGGTATTTGGTTACCTTTGGTTTATGTTAGGCCCAGTGCAAGAACTACTGGGTATTCAGTTTTCTTGGTACAGCGCGAAGGCGGCATTAAAGCGTATCAATGACCTGCTTACACTTGAGGAAGAGCACCGCCCTATCAGTAAAGTGAATCCATTCTCTGAAAATAAAGAAGTGTCAGTTGATATTGAAAATGTTACATTCTCTTACACTTTAGAAAACACTGTTTTAAACCAACTTTCACTTTCTATTCCAGCAGGGAAGAAAGTGGCGCTGGTGGGTGCAAGTGGTGGCGGTAAATCCACGTTAATTCAACTACTGATTGGTGTTTATCGCGCAGACTCGGGCCACATTAAATACAACGGTGAGACAACCGACGACATCAGCTTCGATGTAATTCGCAATCAAATAGCCGTTGTTTTACAACAACCTATACTTTTCAACGATACATTAAGGCATAATCTAACCCTTGGTGCTGATTACGACGAAATGTCGTTGTGGCGTGCTCTAGATATTGCTCAAATGCAAGACGTCATTTCGCAATTAAGTGATGGTCTAGATACACAAATTGGTAAGAACGGGGTTCGTCTATCTGGCGGTCAAAGACAGCGTTTAGCTATCGCTCGCATGGTGTTGAGTAATCCTAAGTTTGTTATCCTCGACGAAGCGACGTCTGCCCTAGATACTGCAACGGAAGCTGCGCTGCACAAAGCGTTGAGTGAATTTTTGAAAGACCGCACAACATTGATTGTTGCGCACCGACTTTCAGCGGTAAAACAAGCTGACCTCATCTATGTATTAGAAGATGGGCAAGTAACACAAACAGGTACACATGGTGAATTGGTTGAACAACAAGGACTGTATCAAACACTCTACGGCAGTGTGCAATCTCACGCCTAACGTTTGTTCACCATCTAAGGGCGAGGCTAATACTCGCCCAATCAAACAAAACCAGTTTCCATTTAGCAACAATCAAATCATCTTCTGGAGGTCTTATGGCCTCCACTTCTAAAGCTCCAAACTCATCTGTTTCATTACCAGAACATCATCAGAAAGAGGCGCAAAATGTGCGTCTTTGCCAAGGGTGCGAGTTACCGGTAGATAAAACCGCCGTCCCGAGCGGAAAATCAGCGTATTGTCCTCGCTGCGGTACTCAGCTTTATCGAGGTGGATCTCCTAGCCTATCAGGCAACCTAGCAATAGCAGTCACCTGTTTGCTGTTGTTCATTCCATCGCACTTTTTTGATTACATCAGTATTCGTCTAATTGGCGTGATGATCCCCGCAACACTTCCTTCGGGCGTCTTCACACTGATGGCGGAAGGTTTCCCGCTACTCGGACTATTAATCCTATTCTGCAGTTCCATTGCACCTTTTCTTGTCTGCAGCTCAGTATTGATGACTCACCTAGCTTTAGACATGAAGTGGTTTATGCCATTTCGTTATTCGCTGGCTATCATCCAAACCCTCAAACACTGGATGATGCTCGATGTATTCCTTGTTAGTGTTGCGGTCTCGTGTTTTAAGCTGCAGGATTACTCAGACATTTTTGTTGGCCCTGGACTTATCGGCCTGCTACTTCTGCAACTGTTTAGTGTACTGCTGGTGAGCCGGATTAGTGTTCGCCGTTATTGGGAAGCGTGGAAGGAAGAGACAAGCTTCGAATTTGAAGAAGCTAAAAGTGTTCACTGCCATAACTGTCACCTTTCTCAGCCAGAAGGCGAAAGTTGCGTGCGCTGCCACCACCAGCTTTATCATCGCAAACCATACTCCATTCAAAAGACGTGGTGCCTTCTATTTGCCGCATCTGTTGCAATCATACCTGCTAATGTCATCCCTATTTCGATACTCATCACTAACGGCCAACGTCTTGAAGATACAATAATCTCCGGTGTTGCCTCATTAATAAATAGTGAGATGTATGGCATCGCAGCGATCATTTTTATCGCCAGTATCGTCGTGCCTGTCGCTAAGATCCTTGGGCTTGCTTACATTCTTATATGCATTCAAGTCAAAAGAACACTCTACCGCCGTCAGCGTATGACGATCTACTTTATCGTTAAATGGATTGGGAAATGGTCTGTGATGGATCTGTTCGTTATCTCAATCATGATGACGCTGGTCGACCGCGGTCAAATACTTAATTTTACACCGGGATACGGTGCTGTGGCTTTTGGCATTGTGGTAGTACTTACCATGCTCGCTGCTGAAAGCTTAGATCCAAGGCTTATTTGGGATAACCACACCTCTAATGATGGGTCAGTGAATGAACAACAATAACCAATCACAAACGTCGTACTCACCAGAGATAAGAAAAAACAAAGGTATCTCGCCTTTGTGGATTCTTCCAATATTAACCGTCGCTCTCGCCGGTTGGTTGGTGATGAAATCTATCCATGATGCTGGACAACGCGTTCAGATCTACTTCTCCGATGCGGCAGGTTTAATCGCAGGCCGAACGACCATTCGCTATCAAGGTCTCGAAGTAGGTATGGTGCGAGACATCACTCTCTCGGAAGATCTTGAAAGTATCTATGTTGATGCAGACATCTACCCTGAGGCGAAAAAGCTTCTTAGCAAAGGTACCCGATTTTGGTTAGTGAAACCAACGGCTAGCCTATCTGGAATTTCAGGTTTGGATGCTTTGGTATCTGGTAACTATATTGCGATTCACCCAAGTGAGACTGAGCAAGATCCTGAAACCGTGTTCAAGGCTTTAGAGTCATCCCCTTCTGACCTGCTCGCCTCTGAAGGTTTGAATATAATGCTGACAGCAAAAGACCTTGGCGGCGTATCGGTTGGTTCTCAAATTGTCTACCGCAAAATCCCAATCGGTGAGGTATACAATTATCAGCTCAACGAGAGTGGAAAGTCAGTCACCATTCAAGCGGCCATTAAAGATGAATACAGCCATATCATCACTGACCAGAGTCGTTTCTGGAATGTAAGTGGTTTAGGTGCAAGCATTGGCTTTTCAGGTGTCGACGTACGTTTGGAAAGTCTTAGTGCCCTGCTGGGTGGCTCGATTGCTGTGGACTCGCCAGGAGAAGGTCAGCCAGTCGAAATGAATACCAAGTTCAAGCTTTACCCAGACTTGAAGACTGCTGGTCGTGGTATCTCGGTCAAGATTGCCGTGCCTGACGACAACAACATCAGCGCAACAGGCGCTCCGATTATGTACCGCGGTATCGAAATCGGTCAGATTACCGATCTGTCACTGAGCAAGGGCCGTGAAAATGTAGTCGCTTCAGCAGCCATTCAACCTGCGTTTAGTGATTTCCTGAACTCTGGTAGTAAGTTCATCCTAGAGGAAGCCAAGCTATCTTTAACTGGTGTCGAAAACATTGGCAACCTAGTAACAGGTAACTTCTTAACGCTGGTACCGGGCGAAGGTGACAAGGCTCGTCAATTTACAGCTATCCGCAAACATGAGTACAACCAACAACAAGAAAAGTCAGTCGCGATTCGTCTTACGTCGAACAATTCATTTGGTCTAGATGTTGGCACCAACCTTCTTTACAAAGGCATAGCTGTCGGTTCGATCATTGAAGTGGGCTTGGTAGATGGTGTTGGCACGGGAAGTGATAAGCACGAAGTCTACATGGATGCGCTAATCGACAACCAATACGCGCACCTTATCAAGAGCAACAACCGTTTCTTTGTGACAGGCAGCGCGTCCGCTGAACTCACTGAGTCTGGCTTGAGTGTCACAGTACCACCAGCGAAACAATTGTTAACGGGCTCAATCAGCTTTGTAAGCGAAGGGCAAGCTAAAGTACAACCAACATATCAGCTGTTCCAAAGTAAATCTTTGGCTGAGTTGGCTAAACTGAATCATAGTGGTTCAAAGTCGATCACTCTATTTGCCAACGAACTGCCTCCTATCTCGAAAGGTAGCCCTATTCTTTATCGAAACCTAGAAGTGGGTACTGTATCCGACTTTCAACTGTCTGATGGTGGTGTGAAGATCAAAGCTAAGGTCGAGAACCGCTATACACACCTAATTACCGCTCAGACTGTATTCTGGAACCGCTCTGGTGTTGAAGTCGATGCTTCTTTAGCAGGCGTAAACATTACTGCGGCACCTGTAAAAACGCTGATTCAAGGTGGTATTGCGTTTGACTCATTACCAGGGATCGACAACAAAATTGGCTCATCTTGGAAACTGTACGAAAACGCAAAAACGGCTCGCAAGTTTGGACGAGCAATTCAGTTAACCGCTGGTGGTGATATTGAAGTGAGCAAAGGCACAGCGATTAAATACCAGGGTGTCACCGTTGGCGAAGTAACGCTGGTTGTTCCTAACTTTAATCGCAAAGGTATCGAGATCACAGCGCGAATTCTTCCGGAGTACGTAGATAAAGTAGCGGTTCAGAATAGTCATTTCTGGCTGGCAAGCCCTGAGATTGGGCTGAGTGGTATCAAAAACGTTTCGGCGCTGCTATCTAAGCACATCAGTGTTGAGCCTGGCTCAGGAAAACGTGCTAATCAGTTTGTACTCGCAGACGCGCCTGTTGCCTCTCAAGGTAAAGTGTTTGTACTTCAGAGTGAATCTCGTGGTTCTGTGACTAAAGGTACCCCTATTCTATTCCGCGAATTAGAGATCGGGTCAGTGATTGATGTTCGTCTGGGTGAGTTCGCAGATCGTATCATCTCAACGATCCGCATCGACTCCGAATATGCCTACTTGGTGCGCGCAAACAGCGTGTTCTGGAATGTCTCAGGTGTAGATGTTTCTATTGGCTTATCTGGTGCAAATATTAAAGCAGGAACGGTAGAGAGCTTGCTACGCGGGGGAATCACGTTTGCGACACCACCAACAGATACACTCCAACCACAAGCGGCTGAGGACCAATCTTTCTATCTTTACCCGCAAGCGGAGGATGATTGGAAAATGTGGCGTACCGCGATTCCAAAGCCTTAATTTTCCAATAGGCTCCTGACAGAACAATAATTAAACGTAAATGCAGCCAATAGGCTGCATTTTTATTATCTAAGCCAATTGTGGTTTAGCCCTCAACCATTTTGCTTTAAACTTGTCACATTCAAGTCACAGCTGAGATTTCCCTTTGCACGCTAACGTCTATATCCCTGAAGAGTTTCTTACTCATATCGAAACCTTTATGCCTAGTCATCTGGACATGGCTTCATTCATCGAATCCTGTCAGAAGCCACTACGCAAAAGTATTCGAGTCAACACACTTAAGATCAGTGTTGAAGACTTCCTCGTTCGAGCAAAAGGCAAAGGCTGGGAACTAGAAGCTGTGCCATGGTGCGATACTGGTTTTTGGATCACTGCAGACGAGAGTGTTGTCCCACTTGGGAACACATCTGAGCATATGTCTGGCCTTTTCTACATTCAAGAAGCCAGCTCGATGATGCCACCTTCAGCATTATTCTTCGGTAACGAGGAATATGACGTGGTACTCGACACCGCTGCGGCTCCAGGTTCTAAAACGACACAGATCGCCGCTCTGATGAACAATGAAGGTGTATTAGTTGCAAATGAATACGCAGCGAGCCGTGTAAAAGTACTTCACGCAAATATTGAACGTTGTGGCGTTCGCAATACGGCACTGAGTAACTTCGACGGGCGTGTGTTTGGTGGTTGGCTACCAGAAACGTTTGACGCTGTTCTTCTTGACGCTCCATGTTCTGGCGAAGGTACCGTTCGTAAAGACGCGGACGCAATGAAAAACTGGACCTACGATTCGGTTGTTGATATCGCGAATACGCAAAAAGATCTGATTGAGAGCGCTTTCCATGCTTTGAAGACTGAGGGTGTGTTGGTCTACTCAACTTGTACCCTGAGTACCGAAGAAAACCAGCAAGTTTGTCATCATCTCAAAGAAACATTTGGTGATGCCGTTGAGTTTGAATCTCTCGAAGGTTTATTTGAAGATGCAAAAGCAACCCTAACTGAAGAAGGATTCCTGCACATCTTCCCTCAAGTTTACGACTCAGAGGGCTTCTTTGTCGCACGTATACGTAAGGTAGCTTCAGTTACACCACCACAAGTTAAAAAACGAATGGGTAAATTTCCATTTGAAAAAGCGTCGAAGAAAGTACAACAAGAAGTTGAAACTCATCTAAATACCGCTTTGGATATTTCTTTACCAAAAGATGCACAAGTATGGCTGCGCGATAAAGATGTGTGGCTATTCCCTGCTGCGCTTGAGCCAATGATTGGTGAGCTACGTTTCTCGCGTATGGGTATAAAGATCGCCGAGACACACAAGAAAGGCTATCGCTGGCAGCATCAAGTAGCGACTTCGCTGGCAACAGGGAACGAATCAAATGTCGTTGAGCTAACCATTGAAGATGCTCGAGAGTGGTTCATGGGACGCGACGTTCGCCCTGACGGCCTATCAGGCAAAGGCGAAGTTCTAGTTAAGTTTGAAGGTGCGATTATCGGACTTGGTAAATGGGTCGGCAACCGGATTAAAAATGGCCTACCTCGCGAGTTAGTCCGAGACAAAAACTTGTTTTAAAGCTCCACACTAAAGTGACAAAAAGCCCGATAGCACACCAATAAATATCCCGTGTTATTGGGCTCTTTTGGTTCCGGTGTGCTCAGTGCTATAAGTGAATGGCCGAACCTAAGGGAATGCATTCAGTTTCATTAATATTAAAATTATTAATAAATATATCTGCTTTTAAAGGAAATAAATCGCTATTTGGTAAAACTCGACTAAACTTGACCTATCAGACAGATAAATAGCGCTGTAAGCGTAGGCTCCTAGGAGCCCTTTCCCCTAAGCCCTGACAGGAACGTTTGGGCTTTTTTTTCGTTTCCGTGGTCCGCAAAAATAGAAGCGTTGAATACAAAAAGGAGCTCATAAAGAGCCCCTCTGCAAACACGAACTTAGCTGAGTGCTAACTCCATATGGCTATTTACTTAACTAAGGTAATACCTTCTTTATCAATCGAGATTTTACCTGCTTTGTAAAGGCCACCGATCGTTTTCTTAAATGTACCTTTACTAGTACGGAAAGCAGAGAAGATAGCATCAGGTGAAGACTTATCATTCAGCGGTAAAAAGCCGCCTTTTTTCTCGAGTAGGTCTAGGATCTTAACGCTTAGGTCGTCCATCTTCGCCACACCGACTTTCTGCAAAGAAAGGTCAATCTTGCCGTCTTCTTCACGAATGTTCTTGATGTAACCTTTCAACGTTTTACCGATGAAAAGCTTGCCGATAACGTCTGACGGGAAAATCATACCCCAGTGCTCGCCGTTTACGATCGCTTTGTAACCCAGTTGGCTACGCTCAGCAATAATAAGGTCTACTTGCTGATTACGCTTGTAGTTTGCTGGCGTGTTATCTAGTAGCTTATTGAACTTCGTTGTACCAACGATACGACTAGACGCTTTATCAATGTAAACATAAACAAGGATAGATTGGCCTTCATGTAGACGGCCACGTTGCTCGCTAAATGGTACTAGTAGGTCTTTACCTTTGATGCCCCAGTTAACGAATGCACCTGTGCTGTTCACACCCTCAACTTGCATTAGACCCCACTCGCCCACTTGCGCGATTGGTGTTTCTGTCGTTGCTGCAACTTGATTGTCTGAATCGATGTAAAGTAACACATCTAACTTTTGACCAATTTCAACGCCTTCAGGAGTAAATTTCTTTGGTAGCAACACGGTTCCATAGTCGCTTGCGTCAAGGAATACACCGAAATCTGCCTGTTTTACTACTTCTAAGTTGTTTATTTGACCAATATTAATCATCAAAATTGTCTCTACATTAAATTTGGCAGAGATTATACGTGATCTCTGTTATGCTTTCGCTAATTTCATTCATATTTTTACATTAGAGGAACTTTCGTTGATCACCGTTGATAAACAAGACGCGATTACACTAAAAATAAACCATGCAATGGCCAAGACAAAAAAGCTCGACATGGATGTGTATCTCTTTGTTCCCGGTGAGCTCGGCCTAACGCCAGAGGTTCTCTCTGAGAGTGCATTCTTCTACAGTTCCATCACTCAGAAACGTGCCTATTACAGTGATAAGACACTGTTGCCTCTCGTTCACAGTCGCCTTGCAAAACGAGGACGCCTGTCGACAACACAATATCGTGTCAGCCTAAGTTTGTTCGCATATCAGTATGTTATTGCTTTGGATAAAGCGGTATCTAGCTTAAATAAGAATGATGGTGACACGGTCACTTCAGATGAAGTAGACGAAGTTATTGAGCTCGCACTCGACATCCTAAAGAAACTTCGCCGAAGCATTCCATATGAAGAAAATCTAAAGCGTTACTATGCCAATATCGATAACTATCTATCTTGGTATACCGAGCAAAAGTTCCTATCGTTGGTTTCTCATATGCCAAGAGGCAGTGAATACTCCACGATTAAAGAACGTTTGATTGCGCTGTGTGAAAAAGAGACCGCGCACCGAAAGCTCAATCGATACAACTCAGCGAAAGTTCGTGAAGATGTTACTCGTTTAAGCAATAAGATGCGCTTACTACGCCGTCTGATTGAACACCCTATCGTTCTGCAAGAGAAAGCGGTCTCCATGGGTAATAACGTTAAACGTGCCGTTAAGGGTATCGCAACCGGTCTTGTGATGGTGTTCGTGACAACCACGGTTATCTTGGCTCGAGACTTCCTTGGCGAGATTACGGCATCATTTATTGTCGCTATGTCATTTATCTACGCGTTACGCGAGATATTTAAAGATGATCTACGTGATATTCTTTGGCGTTGGATTCGTAAAGGGAAACCTAAGTGGAAACGCCGTTATCTGGATCCTACAACCAAGAAAGTCGTTGGACACAAGTTAGAGTGGCTCGACTACACCAGTTTTTCGAAGCTTGCAGATCGTATTCAAGCGATACGTAAAAAGCGTGTTGTACAGCGCGAGGAACAAATCCTTCATTATCGCTCACATACAGAAATGTCGACATCAACTTTCATGAGTGGTTACGAAGAGACACGCGAGACGCTCTCTATCAGCCTAAGAGCATTAACTCGTTTGATGGATAAGGGTTCTAATAAAGTCTATCGTTTGAATGAAGGTCAGGTCAGTCGAGAGTCGGTCGAGAAACGTCATCTGCTCAATTTGATCATCAAAGAGAACAATCACGATAGCGAGCCGACATACTATCGTTGGAAAATCGTTATGAACCGTTCGAAGATAGTCGATATTGAAGAGATCACTCAAGTCTAACGCTCACCTTTACTTGACCGGGTCACTTAAGGGAAGTCTTACTCGAGTTCAAAATATAGAGGTCAGCTTAACGGCTGACCTTTTTAATAGAGAGCGTTAAAATAAACTCAGCCATAGGCTCATCACCGTGCAGAGTTGGACATGTCGCGACAATAGTAACGGGTTGATTAACCCTTTCACCGGTTTTCATCGTCTCTGCCAACATATCGTTAATCAGAGCGCCATCACGACACGTAAAATGCACATCCCCTTCTGGTCTTTTCAGAAACTGGCCATTCACTCCCTTAAAAGCCAAAGAGATCTTTTCGCCTTGTTGCTGAGACTTACTCATCGCAAGGAAACCGCCGGCCACATCCGCCCCTACTGCTAATACACCAAAATACATGCTATTGAGGTGGTTTTTCGTCCTTCTTTTCAAGGGAATTTTTACTTCGACATGGGTATCATCTAACGCCAACAGTTTTGGTCGACATAACCAAATCAAAGGCACTTTAAAAAAACCAAACATGTTGAGATAAAAATTTGCTTTCTGAAGTGGTGATAACATTGCTGCGTCCTAGCTTTATAGTTGTCTGACCAGTTAACCTAACGCGCGTTTGAATGTCAAAAAAATGTTACAAAAAAGAGAGCTAACGTTACTCATCCCGTAATTCAACTCGTTTCAATGAATCTCACCTTGAAGTACGCCCCAAGCAAACTGATAAATCTAAGAATATTGCCGATATCCGAGATAACTTTGACCTAAGGGAGTTTATTCCTCCGATTAATTCCGTTATCTTTACTGCTTCGCAATAGAATAAAAAGCTATCACATGCCATTAAAAACTGATGAGTTGAGAACCCAAGCACTTGGGCCAATGCCAACTCCTGCCGAATTAGGCAACGCACACCCAATCACTGACGACGTTGCTGAGCGCATTGCAAACTCTCGCCGCCAAATCGAAGACATCCTCACTGGACGCGACAACCGTCTACTGGTCATCGTTGGCCCTTGTTCTGTGCACGACACTGATGCCGCTTTAGATTACGCTGAGCGTCTAAGCAAAATTCAAGAGCAATATAAAGACGAACTGTTCGTCGTAATGAGAACTTACTTTGAAAAGCCGCGCACTGTCGTAGGTTGGAAAGGTCTGATTACTGACCCGAATTTAGACGGCTCTTACGCACTAGAAGCCGGTCTTAACAAAGCTCGTAAGCTTCTACTTGATATCAATAAACTTGGTCTAGCAACGGCAACTGAGTTCTTGGATATGATCACTGGCCAATACATTGCTGACCTGATTACTTGGGGCGCAATTGGTGCACGTACCACTGAGTCACAAATTCACCGTGAGATGGCGTCTGCTCTGTCTTGCCCTGTTGGTTTTAAAAACGCGACTAACGGCAACATCAAGATCGCTATCGACGCTATCCGTGCTTCACAAGCCTCTCACTACTTCTACTCGCCAGATAAAAATGGTCGCATGACTGTTTACCGCACTTCTGGTAACCCATACGGTCACGTTATCCTACGTGGTGGTGATAAAGGTCCTAACTTCGACGCTGAGTCTGTTGATCAAGCATGCCAACAACTGGCTGAGTTCGATCTGCCACAACGTCTTGTTGTCGACTTTAGCCACGCTAACTGTCAGAAACAACACCGTAAACAACTTGATGTTGCTAAAGACATCTGTGAGCAGATCAAGTCTGGTAAGAATCAAATCGCAGGTATCATGGCTGAGAGCTTCATTGAAGAAGGCAACCAGTCGATGAAAGACATCAACAACTTAGAGTATGGCAAATCAATCACTGATCCATGTCTAAGCTGGGACGATACAGCGAGCATGCTTGAACTGCTTGCAACTGCAATTAAAGATAGAAACTTAGCTTAAGGAATTAACCATGCCTTCATTTGATATTATCTCTGAGATCGAAACCGTTGAACTGCGCCACGCCGTAGACAATGCAAACCGCGAACTTGCGACACGTTTCGACTTCCGTGGTGTTGAAGCAAGCTTTGAATTCAAAGATGAAACAGTAAAACTGTCTGCAGAGCACGACTTTCAACTAAAACAGCTTCGTGACATCCTGCGTGGCAACCTAACCAAACGTGGTGTAGATGTGTCAGCTATGGAATCTCAAAAAGCTGATCAATCTGGTAAATATTGGCACCAAACCGTTATCTTCAAACAAGGTATCGAGACTCCAGTTGCTAAGAAAATCGTTAAGCTAATTAAAGACAACAAAATCAAAGTTCAAGCTGCGATCCAAGGTGAGAAAGTTCGCGTGACAGGTAAGAAGCGTGACGATCTGCAAGCTGTTATGGCTCTGGTTCGCAACGGTGAGCTAGGTCAACCATTCCAGTTCGATAATTTCCGCGACTAATATTAATTTAGCCGTATAAAAAAGCCTCAATGTCTAATCACATTGAGGCTTTTGTGTTTCTATATGACTGTGATTTCAGTCATAGCGTAGTCGAGTAATAAAGCTTAAAGGCTTCGCCCTGACGCCAACTTAACATCACTACCGATAAGCAGGTTAAATTCGACGCTACTTGGAGGCACAAAAACACACACTCGCATGTTCTCGCTACGAGCCTTCATCAGCTTGGTAGACAGGTCACCACTGTCTTTGAACTGCTCACGTTCAGCGTCACGACGACACAAATCCACATATTCAAATGGACAGTCAGTTGGATGTAAAACAAGTTCAGCTTCCTGCATCAGACGTAATGCTTTAATTGATAGTAGCTCGACGTCTGACTCAAACTCGATCCAAGTCACCTGCCCTTGTGAATCGACCTCTTCTTTTAACGACTCTTGATAGAATGCTTCAAGCTCTTCTCGCTCTGTAATACGTTCTATACGCGATGAAGATAAAAAACGCTCCCAAAACTTACGACGTTCATCTACCGTTGGAAAGGTTTCTTTAATTGAGTTACGTTTCGAAGCACCAAAGTCGGCGAGTAGACCCAAGTTTTGCGGTAATAAGCTCTCAAACTTTTCACGAATATTACGAACTAAAACAGGTGACGCACCACCACTGGATATCGCGATCTGAATTCTACCTCGGTTGATCATCGAAGGAGTAATAAAGTCACAATATGGCTGGTCGTCGACCACATTTACTAAAATACCCATTTTTTTTGCATCACTATGCACTTGATGGTTTAGCTCTGGGTTGTCCGTCGTTGCCCATACTTGCAAGTAACGATTCGACAGCATTTGAGACGAATAAAAATTTTGCACCCAGTGCAGTTTATTTTCATCTATTAATTGCTGCAAATAAGGTTCAACCTTCGGTGATATAAGGGTTACATCGCCTCCAGCTCGAAGCAAACTATCGACTTTTCGACAGGCTACTTCGCCACCACCCACAACCAAAATCGGTTTGTTTTCGATGTCTAAAAACATTGGAAAGTAACGCATTTTCTTCCTTGAGACCTCTTTAATAACTATTCATGCATGCTACCAAATTTGGGGCATAATCCTAGGTGCATTTGCATAATTAAAATAATATTTCACCAAATTTCAGATTTTCTTAAGGTTAAAGTTTCGACAGAAAATCACCTAAACAATATATTCAGCTAGGCTATTGAGAAATTAGAAACCTAAATCTCGTTGCACCAACAGTGTGAGCCCTTGCACTATTTACATTCACGTAACATTTGGTCATTCTAAATGTGTCCGGATTTGTGATTTCACTCAAAAATCTTTTTAAATTATACATTTGAGAAACTGCAAATCCTTTCCTAACCTTATAAACAGTTGTTCAAATCGCACACAATGTTATTTGCAAAATGCAAATCATGATTTGGGCAGCCGCGCTTAAAGGTAACAAAAACAAGCAACACAGCAAGCACAACACAAATCGAGCACGTGTATCAGGTGTCACCTGGTTTAACAAGGAAGGATACAAATGACAAATAAATTAACACTTCTTGCTTCAGTAGTAGCTGCATCAACTGCAATGATGGCAACATCTGCATCAGCGGCAGAAAGCACTCTGGACAAAGTCACATCTCAAGGCTTTCTAACTTGTGGTGTAAGTACAGGTCTTCCAGGGTTCTCTAACCCTAACTCAAAAGGTGAATGGGAAGGAATTGATGTTGAGTATTGTCAAGCTCTTGCAGCGGCTGTACTCGGTGATAAGACTAAAGTTAAATACGTTCCTCTAACGGCTAAAGAGCGTTTTACGGCTCTACAATCGGGTGAGATCGATGTTCTGTCACGTAACACGACATGGACGCTGCACCGTGATACTGCACTTGGTCTGAACTTCGTAGGCGTTAACTACTACGATGGTCAAGGCTTTATGGTTAAGAAAGATCTTGGCCTAACGAGTGCTAAAGAACTAGACGGCGCATCTGTATGTGTTCAGTCTGGTACAACAACAGAGCTTAACCTTGCTGACTACTTCCGTAACAACGGTATGTCTTACAAGCCAGTGGTATTTGATACGGCTGCGCAAACTTCTAAAGGTTTCGATGCAGGTCGTTGTGACGTTCTTACAACAGACCAATCTGGTCTTTACGCACTTCGTCTAAACCTTGCAGATCCTAAGTCTGCTGAAGTACTTCCAGAGATCATCTCTAAAGAGCCTCTAGGTCCAGTAGTTCGTCAAGATGACGACAAGTGGTTCAACGTTGCTAAGTGGACACTGTCTGCAATGGTTAACGCTGAAGAGTACGGCATTACATCTAAAAATGCAGACGAAATGCTGAAATCTAAAGATCCAAACATCAAGCGTATCCTTGGCGTTGATGGTCCTAAAGGTAAAGGCCTAGGTATCCGTGATGACTGGGGTTACCAAGTTATCAAGCAAGTGGGTAACTATGGTGAGAGTTTCGAGCGTACTGTAGGTACAGGTTCTCCTCTTCAGATCTCTCGTGGTGTAAACGCGCTATGGAATGCGGGCGGCTTTATGTACGCTCCACCAATCCGTTAATAGCCACTACGTGATTACTTTACACAGCGGCTTCTGGCCAATCCTTTATAGAGCCGATTGACCTAGAGTCGCTGAATTTACAACTGAGTAACACGAAATTAGGGCGGATTTCCGCCCTAACTGTTAAATGGATTTGAGGTTATTGCAGTATGAAACCTAATAACACTTCTATTCCTTCCCAGGAAAAGCCCCAAGCTAAAAGCGCAAACCTTCTTTATAACCCAACTTTCAGATCGGTCGTCTTTCAGATCATCGCTCTTGGTGCTCTCGCCGCTTTCTTCTATACCATTGTCAACAATGCGTTAACGAACTTGGACGCGCGCGGCATCGCTACCGGTTTCGATTTCCTTAGCCAAGAAGCTGGCTTTGGTATCGGTTTAACACTCGTCGAATATGACGAAACCTTCTCTTATGGTCGAACATTCATCGTTGGCCTGCTTAATACCGCACTCGTTTCTGTTCTGGGTATCATCCTAGCGACAGTTCTTGGTTTTACCATGGGTGTTGCGCGTCTATCATCAAACTGGCTAGTTAGCCGACTCGCTGCGGTTTATATCGAAATTTTCCGTAACGTTCCTCTTTTACTACAAATTTTCTTCTGGTACTTCGCTGTTCTACAAGCGCTACCATCAGCTCGCCAAAGCTTAAGTCTTGGTGAAGCTATCTTTCTTAATGTTCGTGGTCTTTACTTCCCTGCACCTGTCTTTGAGGCAGGAAGTAGCATTGTTATCGCCGCTTTTATAGCGGGTATTGTAGCAACCATCATCATTAATATTTGGGCTAATAACAAACAGCGTTTAACGGGGCAACAGACACCTATGGGTCGTATTGCTCTTGGTTTAATTGTTGTTCTACCAATCATTGTTTACTTCATCATGGGTATGCCAATTTCAGCTGAATATCCTGCGCTTAAAGGTTTTAACTTTAAAGGCGGTATTAGCATTATCCCAGAGCTTGCAGCTCTTATGCTTGCCCTAAGTATCTATACGGCGTCATTTATTGCTGAGATCGTTCGTTCAGGTATTAACGCTGTAAGTCATGGCCAAACTGAAGCGGCAATGTCTCTAGGTTTGCCACGTTCTCGAACTTTGAAGCTAGTTATCATTCCGCAAGCGTTGAGAATTATTATCCCACCGTTAACAAGCCAATACTTAAACCTAACTAAAAACTCATCACTAGCAATGGCGATTGGTTATCCTGATTTGGTTTCTGTGTTCGCAGGTACGACTCTTAACCAAACTGGTCAAGCGATAGAGATTATCGCGATGACAATGGGTGTTTACCTCACATTGAGCTTATTAACCTCTGCGTTAATGAATATCTATAACCGTAAAGTTGCATTGGTGGAGAGATAAAATGAGCACACATCAATTTCAGCCTGATTTACCACCTCCAGCGAATACGGTCGGTGTTGTAGGTTGGCTTCGAAAAAACCTATTTAACGGTCCTGTGAATAGTGTCGTAACAGTCATTCTAGGTTACTTCGCATTCTCATTAATTTGGACAGTTTTTGACTGGGGTATCCTAAACGCAGATTGGGTAGGTACAACACGTGACGCTTGTACAAGTGATGGTGCGTGTTGGGTATTCATCAGTGTTCGTTGGGAGCAGTTTATGTACGGCTTCTACCCTGAAGCTGAACTGTGGCGCCCTCGCCTATTCTACTTTACGCTTGCTGTCTTCGTTGGCTTATTAGCCTATGAAGGAACTCCGAAGCGTACGTGGATTTGGCTATTCTTCGTGAACATCTACCCATTCCTAGTTGGTGCTCTGCTTTATGGCGGCATATTTGGTCTAGAGGTTGTAGAGACACACAAATGGGGCGGTTTGCTAGTTACACTAATCATCGCACTTGTTGGTATTGTGGTGTCCCTACCTATAGGTGTCGCACTGGCACTAGGACGACGCTCAGAAATGCCGATTATTCGCAGTATCTGTACTGTATATATCGAAATCTGGCGTGGTGTACCTCTGATCACCGTGCTGTTCATGGCATCAGTAATGCTTCCACTGTTCCTATCTGCGGGTTCAGAAACAGATAAACTGCTTCGTGCACTAGTCGGTGTGGTGCTGTTCAGTGCAGCTTACATGGCAGAGGTTATCCGTGGTGGTTTACAAGCGATTCCTAAAGGTCAATATGAGGCCGCAGATGCGCTTGGCTTAACTTACTGGAAGAAAATGGGACTTATCATTCTTCCTCAAGCTCTAAAGATTACGATTCCATCTATCGTAAACACCTTTATCGGCCTGTTTAAAGATACCAGTCTGGTTCTCATCATCGGTATGTTCGATGTACTGGGTATCGGTCAAGCAGCTAACACCGACCCTGAGTGGTTAGGCTTTGCAACAGAAAGTTATGTATTTGTCGCGTTAGTGTTCTGGGTGTTCTGTTT
This sequence comes from Vibrio sp. R11-SG3-ISO9, assembly GCF_059834255.1. Taxonomy (NCBI): domain Bacteria; kingdom Pseudomonadati; phylum Pseudomonadota; class Gammaproteobacteria; order Vibrionales; family Vibrionaceae; genus Vibrio; species Vibrio sp. R11-SG3-ISO9. The sequence goes on along the minus strand of NZ_JCBDGU010000025.1, from coordinate 23,757 downwards.
TGGTATGTCGAGATACTCGATATGGCTAGAAAACAGACTTCACACCGGTCACAAACGATAGTTAAAGAGATCAAGGACGTATTATGACGCAACAACAAAACAACGAATCTCAAGAATTGATGATTGAACTGAAAGATATGAACAAGTGGTACGGTGAGTTCCACGTTCTTAAGAACATCAATCTAGAAGTTAAGAAAGGCGAGAAAATCGTAATCTGTGGCCCTTCTGGCTCGGGTAAATCAACGATGATTCGCTGTATCAACCGATTAGAAGAGCACCAAAAAGGACACATCTTTGTTTCAGGTAATGAGCTAACGGAAGATCTAAAAAACATTGAAGCCGTACGTAAAGACGTAGGTATGTGTTTTCAGCACTTCAACCTGTTCCCTCACCTTACTGTATTAGAGAACTGTACCCTAGCTCCAATTTGGGTAAAGAAAATGCCGAAGGAAGAAGCTGAAGCAATCGCAATGAAATACCTAGAACGTGTAAAAATCCCAGAACAAGCGGATAAGTTTCCAGGTCAGCTTTCTGGTGGTCAGCAACAACGTGTAGCAATCGCACGCTCTCTATGTATGAACCCACAAGTAATGTTGTTCGATGAACCAACTTCGGCACTTGACCCAGAGATGGTTCGTGAGGTTCTAGACGTTATGGTTGAATTAGCGGAAGAAGGCATGACCATGCTTTGTGTAACGCACGAAATGGGCTTTGCTAAAGAGGTGGCCGACCGAGTGATCTTTATGGATGCGGGTGAAATCATCGAAGAGAACAATCCTGTCGACTTCTTCGAAAATCCGCAGTCCGATCGAACTCAAAACTTCTTGAGTCAGATTCTGCACCACTAGAATCCTTATCTACCTAACAGGGCAGCTATTTTTGCTGCCCTTTCTATTTTAGAGGGCAAGATACCGTCGCACAGTTACATTGTGTTACACCTTGAAAAACACTTAACTCTCTATTTTGATTATCATTTTAAGTAGACAAATTGAATGAAAGGCTTGATTTTTCGAACTTTCAGCCCCATAAATGTACTAATAACTATTGATATCACCTTACGAGGAAGATTATGAACAGCCCTATGTTTTCTCGCACGGCCTCTCAAGAGAGCGCTCTGCAAACCAACAAAGTACTGCGTAATACCTACGCGCTACTTTCAATGACACTACTTTGGTCTGCTGTTGTAGCAGGCATTTCGATGGCAATGAATCTGCCTCGCCCTGGCCTAATCATTATGCTGGTTGGTTTCTATGGTCTACTTTTCCTAACAGAGAAGAACCGTGACAACAGCATGGGCCTAGTGTTTACATTCCTATTCACTGGTTTCCTAGGCTACACCATTGGCCCTCTTCTTAATGCTTACATCGGCGCAGGCATGGGAGATGTGGTTCTAACTGCTCTGGGCGGTACTGCACTATCGTTTATGGCAGCATCAGCGTACGCATTAACGACTAAACGCGACCTATCAATGATGGGTGGTCTAATGCTTTCACTATTCGTAGTGCTAGTTGTTGGTATGATTGCAAGCTTTTTCATCCAATCGACAATTCTACACCTAGCGCTTAGCAGCCTATTTATCGTGTTCTCTACAATGGCTATCTTGATGACAACTCAAGGTATCATTCGTGGCGGTGAAACTAACTACATTTCAGCGACAGTTACGCTGTATGTATCTATCTACAACATCTTCATCAGCCTACTAAGCATCCTAGGTATTATGGGTAACGACGACTAATAACATCGTCAACTAAATAACCTTGAGAGCCCAAGATTCGTCTTGGGCTTTTTGTTTTCTATTGGCTATTATTTGTTGGGAAACCTTACTGAGTAATGTACCCTACGCAGCTGATTGATATGACTCTGGATTAAACATGTTTGAATATAACGGAAAACAAATCGAAACCGACGCCCAAGGCTACCTTCTAGATCACACGCAATGGGAAGAAGGTATGATCGAGATTCTGGCTGATGACGAAGGTATTGAACTCACAGAAGCTCACCTAGAAGTCGTTCATTTCGTGCGTGATTTCTATGAAGAGTTCAACACTTCCCCTGCAGTTCGCATGCTTGTAAAAGCGATGGAAAAGGCTCATGGTCCTGAAAAAGGCAACAGCAAATACCTGTTTAAGCTGTTTAAAAAGGGCCCAGCAAAGCAGGCAACTAAACTAGCTGGTCTTCCTAAACCAGCAAAATGCCTCTAAGGCTCTTCAGTCATAACTCACTAAATAACAAGCTCACCTTTTAAAGAACTTGAAAGTATCTGCTGTTGGTATCATCAATCTTAATACCAGCAGCATCTTGCTCTGCTACCCGCTCTACTCTTGCAGTGTCTGGACCTTTATGAAGCCAGGTATGCAACTTCTCAATGTTGGCACTGTTTCCTACAGCAAGAACCTCCACATCACCATTGTTTAGATTCTTTGCATAACCAGTTAGATCTAAATCCATTGCTCTTATTCGTGTCGAGTATCTAAAGCCCACACATTGAACATGACCTGTTACCAGAAATATACGATGGGAACGATCCATAACATTGCCTCATAATTTACTTGGGTGATATAGTTGATAAATCTATTCATCCGCCCCAGTTGGGTGGAATTACTTGAGCACCATTAATATGAAAGAAATCCCTTTCCGCTGGATTGATAAATATCTAATCCACCTAAAGATCCAAGAGAAATTCTACCTTCTTTTTCTACTTCCTGTATTAGCTCTTGTTATCTTAACTCTAGTCCTAGATAGCGCTGCCGACGCGCTTTTAGTCCATCTTTATCAAGACGAACTGATGCTAATGAAAGGCCTTATTGAAGCAGGCCAGCTATCTCGTGACCAAGTGGCGCAGCTTATCAGCCAATCTGACACCATCTCTCTAGGTTTTGGCGAAGGTGCAGTACCAGTGATGAATGGTGCCTTTAGCTTAGTAGCGACACACGACCAAAACCTCTGGTCTGCACTTTCAACGACACAAATCACGATCATTGGCATCACGCTTACTTTAATCGCCCTAGGTGTTTACTACATCATGACCTTTATTGGCGGTGCGATGTTCTCCATGAATAAAGCTCTTAACACGCTCGCGGATGGCGATCTGACGTGTCGCATGAACTACTTCTTGGTTCGTGATGAGTTTAGCGAAATTGCCATCACTATTGATAAGGTAGCAGAGCGTGAGCAAAAAATGGTGCTTTCGATTCAAGAGTCTGTCGCTTTGATGCAGCAAATCAGCTCAGATCTAAACCAATCGACTCAACAAAGCTCAGATATTTCGGGCGTTCAACAAGAGCATCTAAACAGTCTTGCAAGCGCGACCGAAGAGATGGCTTCAACTATTCGTGAAGTCGCTAACCTAGCACATGAATCGAGTTCTCAAACAATGGACGCTCATGGTGTTGCAGAAAGTGGTCAGCATAAAGTGTCAAATACACTTGCATCAATTTCTAACCTTTCTCAAGAGATTCAATCGGCTTCTCAAGCGGTTGAAGAGCTCGATGCAAACGCGGCACAAATCGATGAAGTGGTAACGACCATTAATGCAATTTCAGAGCAGACAAACCTGCTTGCATTGAACGCGGCGATTGAAGCTGCTCGTGCTGGAGAGCAAGGCCGTGGCTTCGCTGTCGTTGCAGACGAAGTTCGTGCCCTAGCCGGCCGCACGCAGCAAGCAACCGTTGAAATCCAAACCATGATTGAAGCGCTACAACGTAACAGCCAGTCGCTTACTAAACTAATGGAAGTAACAGTAAACAACGCTAATGAAGGTCAAACACTAATGTCTGAAGTTAACGTTGAAATTGGTTCATTAGCAGAAAAAAACCAATCTATTTCAGACAGCAGTACCCAAATTGCTACGGCTGCGGAAGAGCAAGGTGTGGTTGCGGACAACATCGCACAGAGTGTTGAAGAGATTCGTAATCAGTCAAACAACATCTGCGACATGATTAGTAAGAGTAACGCGAACGTTGACCAACTTCGTCAGCAAAGTGACTCAATGGAAGGATTACTCACAGGTCTTAAAGCCTAGGAGTAGTAATTTCGAAGATTAGGGCCGCTTTTGTGGCCCTTTTTTGTATCTAACGTCTTTGGCGTTTGATTTTGCCTAACGCTTCCATGACAATACATCCCCTTCGAATTCAAACAATCAGAGTAAACTATGACTCCATCGATTCAATTAGCAAAAGGCCGTGATAAATCGCTACGCCGCAAACACCCATGGGTATTCTCTCGTGGCATCGACAAAGTAACGGGTGAGCCACAACTCGGTGAAACGGTCGACGTTTTCGCAAGCAACGGTCAATGGCTAGCAAAAGCTGCCTACTCTCCTGCTTCGCAAATTCGAGCTCGTGTTTGGACATTTGAAAAAGAAGATATCAATAAAGCATTCTTTGTAAAACGCATCAAAGATGCACAAATGCTTCGTGAAGACATCATCGTTCGTGATGGTCTTACTGGCTACCGATTGATTGCCGCTGAATCTGATGGTTTACCCGGCATAACTATCGACAAATATCAGAACTTCCTAGTATGCCAACTGCTAAGTGCTGGGGCGGAGTATCATAAATCTGACCTTGTAGAAGCTTTAGTTGAGTGCTTCCCTGACTGCAACGTATATGAGCGTTCGGACGTTGCAGTTCGCAAAAAAGAAGGACTAGAACAAACTGTCGGCGTGCTTCATGGTGAAGAACCACCTAAATCAGTTGTAATCGAAGAGAACGGCGTAAAAATCAGCGTAAATATCGTTGAAGGCCACAAAACAGGTTTCTATCTAGACCAACGTGACAGCCGTAAAGAATCAATGAAGTACGTAAAAGGCAAAGAAGTCTTGAACTGCTTCTCTTACACTGGTGGCTTTGGTCTGTACGCACTAAAAGGCGAAGCAAAGCGTGTTATCAACGCTGACGTTTCACAGCTTGCTTTAGACACAGCTAAGCAAAACGCTGAATTAAATGAATTCGATATTTCAAAAAAACGCGCGGTGTTCTTAAATGCTGACGTATTTAAACTTCTGCGTGAATACCGTGACCAAGGCACCAAATTCGATGTTGTGATCATGGATCCACCAAAGTTCGTTTCTAGCAAAAACAACCTAACATCAGGTGCGAACGGCTATAAAGATGTAAACATGCTAGCAATACAGATCCTTAAGCCTGGTGGCACACTGCTTACTTACTCATGTTCTGGCTTAATGGGCACTGACCTGTTCCAAAAGATCATTGCCGATGCTGCTATCGATGCTGGTCGCACAGTTAAGTTTGTTGAGCGCTTCGAACAAGCTGCAGACCACCTGACAGACACAGCCTACCCGGAAGGTTTCTACCTAAAAGGTTTTGCGTGTAAGGTTCTTTAGTTCTTTAAGCGTTACATATCTCGTTAAAGATTGATAAGTAAAAAGGGTCACCGTTTGGTGACCCTTTTGTTATCTCATGCGCTTCAATGAACATTAGCTATCAGTGTATTTCAAACCATCTTGATTAAATAGATAATCTGTTAACTCTGATGAAGTGACATTGTTAAACTCAATTGTCATAGACTCGCCACCTTTATCAATGGTTAGTGCTGAACCGCCATTGCCGTTATCAGTGATCGAACCTTCGATGTTGTTTAGCAAAGCACTAATATCATCTGTCTCAAGGTCAGCCAACAGCTCAGATAGGTCAAGCTTGTCTCCATCTGCCACACTGAAATCAGTAATAGTGTCGGAAGAACTATCGTCCATGTCTACCCACTTAAAGATATCTTCTCCTTCACCACCAGTTAGAATGTCATCACCCAATCCACCAATCAGTGTATCGTCACCACCTTGGCCATAGAGGATATCATTACCTAGCCCGCCAGCTACGGTATCATCTCCACCACGCGTATCACTATCGGCATTAAACAGTTCATGGTTATCTTTAATATACTCATAGATTTCCATTTCTGTAGGTTCTGCACCATTTAACATCTGCAAGAACGTCGTCAGCGCTTCCATACCTGAACCATCAGGTAACGCATCTGGGCGAACAAGACCTTTCTCGTCCCATGGCAAGTTATCGGTATTGATAACATCACCAAACAAGATATCGTTGCCTGCACCGCCGCTTAGATCATCATTGCCTACAGGCAGTAGCGTGATTTCGTTGCTACCTTCCTCAAGTGCAGCATCTAAACCTTGGCTTGATTGAACGATTTCAACGTCACCCGTCGTACTTGCTACTGTCTTAATTGCAAAGTTATCTAAGTATACGTCTGCAGTGTATCCACTTTGGTCTTCGTAAACCGAGAGCACTAACTGGTACTTACCTTCATGAAGTAGATCTGTTTCAATCGAGCCAGTACTGCTTCCAGATGAGACACTTACCCATGACTGAGTTTGTTCGTCAAATTTCTGAACACTCCAGCTAAACACATCGCCGCCACCGAAATGGCTACCTTGTGATACATCGAATGTCAAAACAGATGCTTCACCATTAGCAACCGTGAACTCAGGACTGGTCATTGACGCTGAACTAGAAGTGTCGTTTGGATCCGTGAACAAGATACGCGAATCAGTAAATACTGCTGTACCGCCGGAAACCGTAAAGTTATCAAGACTCCAAGCTTCACCTGTGCTAGAGCTAAAGTTTGCAAGTTGCGTTGTCGTTGATGTGTACGTATACGAAGAGCCATTGTCATTTACGAAATGCTCTAATATTTCTGCATCAATGCCATCACCGATACCAATAGTTCTAACTTTCGATACATCCGCTAACTCGTCAAAAGCAGTCACTGAGTCAGCAAATTCATCGAACTGAGTAGTAGAACCACCGCTATTAGAGTTGTTTGATACAGTTGGTTTACCATCAGTTAAGAAGAAGGTTAAGTTTTCATAACTGGATGGTTGATCGTCATCTTCAAACCAATCTTTTACTGAATCGAATGCTGCCTCATAGTTAGTTGCCCCGTCAGCCGTAAGAGCATTAATTGCCGAATTAACTGTCTGCTCTAAATCTGATTCTTCTAGGTTCTGTAAATCGATTTCTATACTCGCACTCGCCTCGAAACCAATTAGCGCCAGATTAATAATGCCTGGGTGCGACGCGATATCAGCCAACATAGCAATGATTGACGCTTTAACCACGTCTAACTTAGATTGACTACTGTTACTATTGAGTGCGTCTCTCATACTGCCTGAAGTATCAACGACTAAAGCAATATTGTAGTTAGTTGGTGCAACAGAGTTATCAACTACACCACCAGTATCACCGAACAACACATCGTCACCACCAAAGCCAATAATGGTGTTATCGCCGTTTTCACTGCCTGAAGTAGGTGCTATTACTGTACCTGTTTGAGTATCAGCAAACATTTCCGAGTCAACAGCTTGTCCTTGGTCATCGACCTCATAAGCGCCTGCTGTAACAGTTAGAACAGGCACTGTGTCAACTGGTGCTTCTACGATGACTGTTAACTTGCCGTCGTCATCGAGTTCGGCAGTATCAATCACCCACGTTCCATCAGCTTGTTTAGTACCTGTCGACAGTGTTACATCTGAAGGTACATCACTAACGATCAATGAACTTACTTGTTCGCTGCCGTCATTGTCATTCAGATCGATATCAATGTTAAGTTCATAAACCTCAGCAACTTTAACTAAGCTGCCACTTTGAGCCTCAAACTTACCATCAGAGAAGTACAATGACTCAATACTATAGAAATCATGATTTGCATTGCCTGTTCCAGTATGAGTTAAACGGAAATCTGGAGCTCCCACCGAACTAAATGTGTAGTCGGTACTTTGGCCTGTTAGGTATGCAACATCATTACCTGAACCACCATAGTATGCTGTGCTTGTCGTTGGACTACGAGAAATGAGTACGTCATCACCAGACTCTCCAGTATCATCACCCAGCAGATTAATGCTTGTTGATGCGTCTATACCGCCAACCAAAATGTCACTGCCATCACCGCCTTGTAGGTTTTCAGTTACAACAGTGGATGTACCATCATTTCCGATAATGACGTCTTCACCCTCTCCACCGCGTACCTGCATATGATCCCCGCTGCCGTAAACGACTGTGTCATTACCGTCAAGAGCTTCGACCCAAGCACCACTTGTTGTCTGAAGGTGGTTGTCATCGCCATCTGCTGTGGGATCTACAGTAGCGTTCGCCAAACTAGATTCAATACCTGCAACTATAGAGTCAGCAACATTTCCACTTACGCTGGTTAAGTTCGCAGAAACCAATAAACCGTTACTAATTGGTGCAACTGTCGTTGTTACCGTTGCACTGCTAGTCAAGCCTGAGCTATCAACAATGGTATATGTGAACGACGCACTACCCGTCACATTACTATTCGGCGTGAAAGAAATCTCCCCGCTGTTTTGATCGTATGACACTGTTCCATCGGCTGAACTAAATCCATCCGCGACAATCGCAACGGTGTCACCTGTGTTTGGATCATAATCGTTAGCAAGCAGCAGTGAAGAATCTACCGTTAAAGTTTCACCCTCTCGTACAGACAGAACCTCACCAATCAATGGGAAGTCATTTAGGTCGTGCTCACCATTGTTGTAATTACCATTACCGTCAACGGTACCAAGATTGATATCCAGGTTAGCAGCACCACCTTGGTCCCAATAAACGATTTCGATGGAATGATACCCATCGCTATCAATCGTAAATGAATCATGCATGGTAGTTGTAGACGACTGATTCTGATCCACCGTAGCAACTGCTACTCCATCAATTAAGATCGTGTAACCATCATCGGCAGTAACTTTAAACGCATAATCACCGGCTTCTAGATAAACAGATCCACTCATTTGAACGACACCGTCAGTGTGTGCACCGACTGTACCTTCAACAGAGCCAGAGTCGTCGTTTAAGAAGTCTTCAAACTGACTTTGAGAACTTAAGCCGTTGTTATTTCCGTTCAACGTATAGTTAATGTCTTTTGCTTCAAATGTAAGATCAGCATCTTTACCAGCGATAACATCTAACGCGTCTTGTACAGAGTCGATGTTGCCATTAACGCTGTCATTTGAACTGTAGTAGTAACCAGATAAACCACCAAAGACAGATACAGTATCGTCTTGAGCGACTGGATTAGCATTAGTTGTATTTGGCGTAATAGTAAGTTGAGCGATTTCGTCACTAACCAAACCACTCGAATCAACCGATTGATAATCAATCTCTTCGGAAATATCCGCGCTGACTACATCTACACCTTTAAGCGTGATGTTAGAGTTTCGGTTAGGGTTATCAGAACCATCCTGAGTGGTGAATACACGCAACTCAGTAAAACCGCCGTCTACCTGAATATTTACAGTCGCATTCCCGTTGTTATCGATAGTCAGTCCGTTTTCTCCAGACTCATCGCTATCGAAGTAGAAAGTTCCGACAACATTACCACTTTCATCAAGGGCAATGACTTCAATTCGACCACCGGCACTGTTATTAGCATTGTAGTTTCCATAAACACTACCGAAGTCGATATTGGCCTCGGTGATTGATGCTCCAGTAGCAGAGTAATCAATTGAAATGTATTCCTGAGCACCACCGTTAATAACATCAAGTTCGCCGCTATTCGCATTAGCACTTTGAGAGACACCAAAACCATCCTCTTGACCGCTACCATCGTAAACGAGATAGCTAGGTGTGCTACTGATGTTGTCACCAACTGGAGACGCACCATTATATAGGCCTGCACTAATAACCACACCGCTCTGTGGATCGTTGGAATCACTTTGTAAATAACTAACGCTAGAAGTGCCATTCCCTACTTGATTTTCGAATGTACTAGCGACGAAGTCCAAGTTATCGACAGCATTCTGATCTTGCTCATATTCGATTTGAGCATCACTACTGATGATATCTCCAGCTTCAATTAATACTTTACCTCCACCGCTAACATCGTAAAGGTTACCAAATAAAGGCTCTTCAAGAATCTTCACGTCAACAGGTGTACCAGAAGCGTCATCTTCAACGTCACCAACGTTATCTTGCGAACCAGACTGACCACCATCAAACGTAAAGAACGCTTCATCTTGATTGTCTAGGGTTACTGAGAAGTCAGTTGCGGTTGGTTTGTCGTTCACGTCCGTCGTGTCCGCTGGGTTCACGTCGATGTTGTTCTCTGACGTGTTGCCCGTGGTGCTCTCTGCGTGCACGTTGAAGTTTGGTAGGTCATTGCCCGCGTTCACATGGTCCGCGCCCGCTGGCGTCAGCGTCACCACGCCCGTGTCTTCATCGATGTTGAAGAAGCCGTTGGTGTCGTCAGTGATGCTGAACTTGATGTTGCCACCGTCTTCGTCCGTCGCCGACAGCGTCGCCACGGTCGTGCCTGCTGATACAGAGTCTTCCGTCAGCGCTGGCGTGCTCTCCACGGTGATGTTCAGTGGATCGTTCACGTCCGTCGTGTCCGCTGGGTTCACGTCGATGTTGTTCTCTGACGTGTTGCCCGTGGTGCTCTCTGCGTGCACGTTGAAGTTTGGTAGGTCATTGCCCGCGTTCACATGGTCCGCGCCCGCTGGCGTCAGCGTCACCACGCCCGTGTCTTCATCGATGTTGAAGAAGCCGTTGGTGTCGTCAGTGATGCTGAACTTGATGTTGCCACCGTCTTCGTCCGTCGCCGACAGCGTCGCCACGGTCGTGCCTGCTGATACAGAGTCTTCCGTCAGCGCTGGCGTGCTCTCCACGGTGATGTTCAGTGGATCGTTCACGTCCGTCGTGTCCGCTGGGTTCACGTCGATGTTGTTCTCTGACGTGTTGCCCGTGGTGCTCTCTGCGTGCACGTTGAAGTTTGGTAGGTCATTGCCCGCGTTCACATGGTCCGCGCCCGCTGGCGTCAGCGTCACCACGCCCGTGTCTTCATCGATGTTGAAGAAGCCGTTGGTGTCGTCAGTGATGCTGAACTTGATGTTGCCACCGTCTTCGTCCGTCGCCGACAGCGTCGCCACGGTCGTGCCTGCTGATACAGAGTCTTCCGTCAGCGCTGGCGTGCTCTCCACGGTGATGTTCAGTGGATCGTTCACGTCCGTCGTGTCCGCTGGGTTCACGTCGATGTTGTTCTCTGACGTGTTGCCCGTGGTGCTCTCTGCGTGCACGTTGAAGTTTGGTAGGTCATTGCCCGCGTTCACATGGTCCGCGCCCGCTGGCGTCAGCGTCACCACGCCCGTGTCTTCATCGATGTTGAAGAAGCCGTTGGTGTCGTCAGTGATGCTGAACTTGATGTTGCCACCGTCTTCGTCCGTCGCCGACAGCGTCGCCACGGTCGTGCCTGCTGATACAGAGTCTTCCGTCAGCGCTGGCGTGCTCTCCACGGTGATGTTCAGTGGATCGTTCACGTCCGTCGTGTCCGCTGGGTTCACGTCGATGTTGTTCTCTGACGTGTTGCCCGTGGTGCTCTCTGCGTGCACGTTGAAGTTTGGTAGGTCATTGCCCGCGTTCACATGGTCCGCGCCCGCTGGCGTCAGCGTCACCACGCCCGTGTCTTCATCGATGTTGAAGAAGCCGTTGGTGTCGTCAGTGATGCTGAACTTGATGTTGCCACCGTCTTCGTCCGTCGCCGACAGCGTCGCCACGGTCGTGCCTGCTGATACAGAGTCTTCCGTCAGCGCTGGCGTGCTCTCCACGGTGATGTTCAGTGGATCGTTCACGTCCGTCGTGTCCGCTGGGTTCACGTCGATGTTGTTCTCTGACGTGTTGCCCGTGGTGCTCTCTGCGTGCACGTTGAAGTTTGGTAGGTCATTGCCCGCGTTCACATGGTCCGCGCCCGCTGGCGTCAGCGTCACCACGCCCGTGTCTTCATCGATGTTGAAGAAGCCGTTGGTGTCGTCAGTGATGCTGAACTTGATGTTGCCACCGTCTTCGTCCGTCGCCGACAGCGTCGCCACGGTCGTGCCTGCTGATACAGAGTCTTCCGTCAGCGCTGGCGTGCTCTCCACGGTGATGTTCAGTGGATCGTTCACGTCCGTCGTGTCCGCTGGGTTCACGTCGATGTTGTTCTCTGACGTGTTGCCCGTGGTGCTCTCTGCGTGCACGTTGAAGTTTGGTAGGTCATTGCCCGCGTTCACATGGTCCGCGCCCGCTGGCGTCAGCGTCACCACGCCCGTGTCTTCATCGATGTTGAAGAAGCCGTTGGTGTCGTCAGTGATGCTGAACTTGATGTTGCCACCGTCTTCGTCCGTCGCCGACAGCGTCGCCACGGTCGTGCCTGCTGATACAGAGTCTTCCGTCAGCGCTGGCGTGCTCTCCACGGTGATGTTCAGTGGATCGTTCACGTCCGTCGTGTCCGCTGGGTTCACGTCGATGTTGTTCTCTGACGTGTTGCCCGTGGTGCTCTCTGCGTGCACGTTGAAGTTTGGTAGGTCATTGCCCGCGTTCACATGGTCCGCGCCCGCTGGCGTCAGCGTCACCACGCCCGTGTCTTCATCGATGTTGAAGAAGCCGTTGGTGTCGTCAGTGATGCTGAACTTGATGTTGCCACCGTCTTCGTCCGTCGCCGACAGCGTCGCCACGGTCGTGCCTGCTGATACAGAGTCTTCCGTCAGCGCTGGCGTGCTCTCCACGGTGATGTTCAGTGGATCGTTCACGTCCGTCGTGTCCGCTGGGTTCACGTCGATGTTGTTCTCTGACGTGTTGCCCGTGGTGCTCTCTGCGTGCACGTTGAAGTTTGGTAGGTCATTGCCCGCGTTCACATGGTCCGCGCCCGCTGGCGTCAGCGTCACCACGCCCGTGTCTTCATCGATGTTGAAGAAGCCGTTGGTGTCGTCAGTGATGCTGAACTTGATGTTGCCACCGTCTTCGTCCGTCGCCGACAGCGTCGCCACGGTCGTGCCTGCTGATACAGAGTCTTCCGTCAGCGCTGGCGTGCTCTCCACGGTGATGTTCAGTGGATCGTTCACGTCCGTCGTGTCCGCTGGGTTCACGTCGATGTTGTTCTCTGACGTGTTGCCCGTGGTGCTCTCTGCGTGCACGTTGAAGTTTGGTAGGTCATTGCCCGCGTTCACATGGTCCGCGCCCGCTGGCGTCAGCGTCACCACGCCCGTGTCTTCATCGATGTTGAAGAAGCCGTTGGTGTCGTCAGTGATGCTGAACTTGATGTTGCCACCGTCTTCGTCCGTCGCCGACAGCGTCGCCACGGTCGTGCCTGCTGATACAGAGTCTTCCGTCAGCGCTGGCGTGCTCTCCACGGTGATGTTCAGTGGATCGTTCACGTCCGTCGTGTCCGCTGGGTTCACGTCGATGTTGTTCTCTGACGTGTTGCCCGTGGTGCTCTCTGCGTGCACGTTGAAGTTTGGTAGGTCATTGCCCGCGTTCACATGGTCCGCGCCCGCTGGCGTCAGCGTCACCACGCCCGTGTCTTCATCGATGTTGAAGAAGCCGTTGGTGTCGTCAGTGATGCTGAACTTGATGTTGCCACCGTCTTCGTCCGTCGCCGACAGCGTCGCCACGGTCGTGCCTGCTGATACAGAGTCTTCCGTCAGCGCTGGCGTGCTCTCCACGGTGATGTTCAGTGGATCGTTCACGTCCGTCGTGTCCGCTGGGTTCACGTCGATGTTGTTCTCTGACGTGTTGCCCGTGGTGCTCTCTGCGTGCACGTTGAAGTTTGGTAGGTCATTGCCCGCGTTCACATGGTCCGCGCCCGCTGGCGTCAGCGTCACCACGCCCGTGTCTTCATCGATGTTGAAGAAGCCGTTGGTGTCGTCAGTGATGCTGAACTTGATGTTGCCACCGTCTTCGTCCGTCGCCGACAGCGTCGCCACGGTCGTGCCTGCTGATACAGAGTCTTCCGTCAGCGCTGGCGTGCTCTCCACGGTGATGTTCAGTGGATCGTTCACGTCCGTCGTGTCCGCTGGGTTCACGTCGATGTTGTTCTCTGACGTGTTGCCCGTGGTGCTCTCTGCGTGCACGTTGAAGTTTGGTAGGTCATTGCCCGCGTTCACATGGTCCGCGCCCGCTGGCGTCAGCGTCACCACGCCCGTGTCTTCATCGATGTTGAAGAAGCCGTTGGTGTCGTCAGTGATGCTGAACTTGATGTTGCCACCGTCTTCGTCCGTCGCCGACAGCGTCGCCACGGTCGTGCCTGCTGATACAGAGTCTTCCGTCAGCGCTGGCGTGCTCTCCACGGTGATGTTCAGTGGATCGTTCACGTCCGTCGTGTCCGCTGGGTTCACGTCGATGTTGTTCTCTGACGTGTTGCCCGTGGTGCTCTCTGCGTGCACGTTGAAGTTTGGTAGGTCATTGCCCGCGTTCACATGGTCCGCGCCCGCTGGCGTCAGCGTCACCACGCCCGTGTCTTCATCGATGTTGAAGAAGCCGTTGGTGTCGTCAGTGATGCTGAACTTGATGTTGCCACCGTCTTCGTCCGTCGCCGACAGCGTCGCCACGGTCGTGCCTGCTGATACAGAGTCTTCCGTCAGCGCTGGCGTGCTCTCCACGGTGATGTTCAGTGGATCGTTCACGTCCGTCGTGTCCGCTGGGTTCACGTCGATGTTGTTCTCTGACGTGTTGCCCGTGGTGCTCTCTGCGTGCACGTTGAAGTTTGGTAGGTCATTGCCCGCGTTCACATGGTCCGCGCCCGCTGGCGTCAGCGTCACCACGCCCGTGTCTTCATCGATGTTGAAGAAGCCGTTGGTGTCGTCAGTGATGCTGAACTTGATGTTGCCACCGTCTTCGTCCGTCGCCGACAGCGTCGCCACGGTCGTGCCTGCTGATACAGAGTCTTCCGTCAGCGCTGGCGTGCTCTCCACGGTGATGTTCAGTGGATCGTTCACGTCCGTCGTGTCCGCTGGGTTCACGTCGATGTTGTTCTCTGACGTGTTGCCCGTGGTGCTCTCTGCGTGCACGTTGAAGTTTGGTAGGTCATTGCCCGCGTTCACATGGTCCGCGCCCGCTGGCGTCAGCGTCACCACGCCCGTGTCTTCATCGATGTTGAAGAAGCCGTTGGTGTCGTCAGTGATGCTGAACTTGATGTTGCCACCGTCTTCGTCCGTCGCCGACAGCGTCGCCACGGTCGTGCCTGCTGATACAGAGTCTTCCGTCAGCGCTGGCGTGCTCTCCACGGTGATGTTCAGTGGATCGTTCACGTCCGTCGTGTCCGCTGGGTTCACGTCGATGTTGTTCTCTGACGTGTTGCCCGTGGTGCTCTCTGCGTGCACGTTGAAGTTTGGTAGGTCATTGCCCGCGTTCACATGGTCCGCGCCCGCTGGCGTCAGCGTCACCACGCCCGTGTCTTCATCGATGTTGAAGAAGCCGTTGGTGTCGTCAGTGATGCTGAACTTGATGTTGCCACCGTCTTCGTCCGTCGCCGACAGCGTCGCCACGGTCGTGCCTGCTGATACAGAGTCTTCCGTCAGCGCTGGCGTGCTCTCCACGGTGATGTTCAGTGGATCGTTCACGTCCCGTCGTGTCCGCTGGGTTCACGTCGATGTTGTTCTCTGACGTGTTGCCCGTGGTGCTCTCTGCGTGCACGTTGAAGTTTGGTAGGTCATTGCCCGCGTTCACATGGTCCGCGCCCGCTGGCGTCAGCGTCACCACGCCCGTGTCTTCATCGATGTTGAAGAAGCCGTTGGTGTCGTCAGTGATGCTGAACTTGATGTTGCCACCGTCTTCGTCCGTCGCCGACAGCGTCGCCACGGTCGTGCCTGCTGATACAGAGTCTTCCGTCAGCGCTGGCGTGCTCTCCACGGTGATGTTCAGTGGATCGTTCACGTCCGTCGTGTCCGCTGGGTTCACGTCGATGTTGTTCTCTGACGTGTTGCCCGTGGTGCTCTCTGCGTGCACGTTGAAGTTTGGTAGGTCATTGCCCGCGTTCACATGGTCCGCGCCCGCTGGCGTCAGCGTCACCACGCCCGTGTCTTCATCGATGTTGAAGAAGCCGTTGGTGTCGTCAGTGATGCTGAACTTCATGTTGCCACCGTCTTCGTCCGTCGCCGACAGCGTCGCCACGGTCGTGCCTGCTGATACAGAGTCTTCCGTCAGCGCTGGCGTGCTCTCCACGGTGATGTTCAGTGGATCGTTCACGTCCGTCGTGTCCGCTGGGTTCACGTCGATGTTGTTCTCTGACGTGTTGCCCGTGGTGCTCTCTGCGTGCACGTTGAAGTTTGGTAGGTCATTGCCCGCGTTCACATGGTCCGCGCCCGCTGGCGTCAGCGTCACCACGCCCGTGTCTTCATCGATGTTGAAGAAGCCGTTGGTGTCGTCAGTGATGCTGAACTTGATGTTGCCACCGTCTTCGTCCGTCGCCGACAGCGTCGCCACGGTCGTGCCTGCTGATACAGAGTCTTCCGTCAGCGCTGGCGTGCTCTCCACGGTGATGTTCAGTGGATCGTTCACGTCCGTCGTGTCCGCTGGGTTCACGTCGATGTTGTTCTCTGACGTGTTGCCCGTGGTGCTCTCTGCGTGCACGTTGAAGTTTGGTAGGTCATTGCCCGCGTTCACATGGTCCGCGCCCGCTGGCGTCAGCGTCACCACGCCCGTGTCTTCATCGATGTTGAAGAAGCCGTTGGTGTCGTCAGTGATGCTGAACTTGATGTTGCCACCGTCTTCGTCCGTCGCCGACAGCGTCGCCACGGTCGTGCCTGCTGATACAGAGTCTTCCGTCAGCGCTGGCGTGCTCTCCACGGTGATGTTCAGTGGATCGTTCACGTCCGTCGTGTCCGCTGGGTTCACGTCGATGTTGTTCTCTGACGTGTTGCCCGTGGTGCTCTCTGCGTGCACGTTGAAGTTTGGTAGGTCATTGCCCGCGTTCACATGGTCCGCGCCCGCTGGCGTCAGCGTCACCACGCCCGTGTCTTCATCGATGTTGAAGAAGCCGTTGGTGTCGTCAGTGATGCTGAACTTGATGTTGCCACCGTCTTCGTCCGTCGCCGACAGCGTCGCCACGGTCGTGCCTGCTGATACAGAGTCTTCCGTCAGCGCTGGCGTGCTCTCCACGGTGATGTTCAGTGGATCGTTCACGTCCGTCGTGTCCGCTGGGTTCACGTCGATGTTGTTCTCTGACGTGTTGCCCGTGGTGCTCTCTGCGTGCACGTTGAAGTTTGGTAGGTCATTGCCCGCGTTCACATGGTCCGCGCCCGCTGGCGTCAGCGTCACCACGCCCGTGTCTTCATCGATGTTGAAGAAGCCGTTGGTGTCGTCAGTGATGCTGAACTTGATGTTGCCACCGTCTTCGTCCGTCGCCGACAGCGTCGCCACGGTCGTGCCTGCTGATACAGAGTCTTCCGTCAGCGCTGGCGTGCTCTCCACGGTGATGTTCAGTGGATCGTTCACGTCCGTCGTGTCCGCTGGGTTCACGTCGATGTTGTTCTCTGACGTGTTGCCCGTGGTGCTCTCTGCGTGCACGTTGAAGTTTGGTAGGTCATTGCCCGCGTTCACATGGTCCGCGCCCGCTGGCGTCAGCGTCACCACGCCCGTGTCTTCATCGATGTTGAAGAAGCCGTTGGTGTCGTCAGTGATGCTGAACTTGATGTTGCCACCGTCTTCGTCCGTCGCCGACAGCGTCGCCACGGTCGTGCCTGCTGATACAGAGTCTTCCGTCAGCGCTGGCGTGCTCTCCACGGTGATGTTCAGTGGATCGTTCACGTCCGTCGTGTCCGCTGGGTTCACGTCGATGTTGTTCTCTGACGTGTTGCCCGTGGTGCTCTCTGCGTGCACGTTGAAGTTTGGTAGGTCATTGCCCGCGTTCACATGGTCCGCGCCCGCTGGCGTCAGCGTCACCACGCCCGTGTCTTCATCGATGTTGAAGAAGCCGTTGGTGTCGTCAGTGATGCTGAACTTGATGTTGCCACCGTCTTCGTCCGTCGCCGACAGCGTCGCCACGGTCGTGCCTGCTGATACAGAGTCTTCCGTCAGCGCTGGCGTGCTCTCCACGGTGATGTTCAGTGGATCGTTCACGTCCGTCGTGTCCGCTGGGTTCACGTCGATGTTGTTCTCTGACGTGTTGCCCGTGGTGCTCTCTGCGTGCACGTTGAAGTTTGGTAGGTCATTGCCCGCGTTCACATGGTCCGCGCCCGCTGGCGTCAGCGTCACCACGCCCGTGTCTTCATCGATGTTGAAGAAGCCGTTGGTGTCGTCAGTGATGCTGAACTTGATGTTGCCACCGTCTTCGTCCGTCGCCGACAGCGTCGCCACGGTCGTGCCTGCTGATACAGAGTCTTCCGTCAGCGCTGGCGTGCTCTCCACGGTGATGTTCAGTGGATCGTTCACGTCCGTCGTGTCCGCTGGGTTCACGTCGATGTTGTTCTCTGACGTGTTGCCCGTGGTGCTCTCTGCGTGCACGTTGAAGTTTGGTAGGTCATTGCCCGCGTTCACATGGTCCGCGCCCGCTGGCGTCAGCGTCACCACGCCCGTGTCTTCATCGATGTTGAAGAAGCCGTTGGTGTCGTCAGTGATGCTGAACTTGATGTTGCCACCGTCTTCGTCCGTCGCCGACAGCGTCGCCACGGTCGTGCCTGCTGATACAGAGTCTTCCGTCAGCGCTGGCGTGCTCTCCACGGTGATGTTCAGTGGATCGTTCACGTCCGTCGTGTCCGCTGGGTTCACGTCGATGTTGTTCTCTGACGTGTTGCCCGTGGTGCTCTCTGCGTGCACGTTGAAGTTTGGTAGGTCATTGCCCGCGTTCACATGGTCCGCGCCCGCTGGCGTCAGCGTCACCACGCCCGTGTCTTCATCGATGTTGAAGAAGCCGTTGGTGTCGTCAGTGATGCTGAACTTGATGTTGCCACCGTCTTCGTCCGTCGCCGACAGCGTCGCCACGGTCGTGCCTGCTGATACAGAGTCTTCCGTCAGCGCTGGCGTGCTCTCCACGGTGATGTTCAGTGGATCGTTCACGTCCGTCGTGTCCGCTGGGTTCACGTCGATGTTGTTCTCTGACGTGTTGCCCGTGGTGCTCTCTGCGTGCACGTTGAAGTTTGGTAGGTCATTGCCCGCGTTCACATGGTCCGCGCCCGCTGGCGTCAGCGTCACCACGCCCGTGTCTTCATCGATGTTGAAGAAGCCGTTGGTGTCGTCAGTGATGCTGAACTTGATGTTGCCACCGTCTTCGTCCGTCGCCGACAGCGTCGCCACGGTCGTGCCTGCTGATACAGAGTCTTCCGTCAGCGCTGGCGTGCTCTCCACGGTGATGTTCAGTGGATCGTTCACGTCCGTCGTGTCCGCTGGGTTCACGTCGATGTTGTTCTCTGACGTGTTGCCCGTGGTGCTCTCTGCGTGCACGTTGAAGTTTGGTAGGTCATTGCCCGCGTTCACATGGTCCGCGCCCGCTGGCGTCAGCGTCACCACGCCCGTGTCTTCATCGATGTTGAAGAAGCCGTTGGTGTCGTCAGTGATGCTGAACTTGATGTTGCCACCGTCTTCGTCCGTCGCCGACAGCGTCGCCACGGTCGTGCCTGCTGATACAGAGTCTTCCGTCAGCGCTGGCGTGCTCTCCACGGTGATGTTCAGTGGATCGTTCACGTCCGTCGTGTCCGCTGGGTTCACGTCGATGTTGTTCTCTGACGTGTTGCCCGTGGTGCTCTCTGCGTGCACGTTGAAGTTTGGTAGGTCATTGCCCGCGTTCACATGGTCCGCGCCCGCTGGCGTCAGCGTCACCACGCCCGTGTCTTCATCGATGTTGAAGAAGCCGTTGGTGTCGTCAGTGATGCTGAACTTGATGTTGCCACCGTCTTCGTCCGTCGCCGACAGCGTCGCCACGGTCGTGCCTGCTGATACAGAGTCTTCCGTCAGCGCTGGCGTGCTCTCCACGGTGATGTTCAGTGGATCGTTCACGTCCGTCGTGTCCGCTGGGTTCACGTCGATGTTGTTCTCTGACGTGTTGCCCGTGGTGCTCTCTGCGTGCACGTTGAAGTTTGGTAGGTCATTGCCCGCGTTCACATGGTCCGCGCCCGCTGGCGTCAGCGTCACCACGCCCGTGTCTTCATCGATGTTGAAGAAGCCGTTGGTGTCGTCAGTGATGCTGAACTTGATGTTGCCACCGTCTTCGTCCGTCGCCGACAGCGTCGCCACGGTCGTGCCTGCTGATACAGAGTCTTCCGTCAGCGCTGGCGTGCTCTCCACGGTGATGTTCAGTGGATCGTTCACGTCCGTCGTGTCCGCTGGGTTCACGTCGATGTTGTTCTCTGACGTGTTGCCCGTGGTGCTCTCTGCGTGCACGTTGAAGTTTGGTAGGTCATTGCCCGCGTTCACATGGTCCGCGCCCGCTGGCGTCAGCGTCACCACGCCCGTGTCTTCATCGATGTTGAAGAAGCCGTTGGTGTCGTCAGTGATGCTGAACTTGATGTTGCCACCGTCTTCGTCCGTCGCCGACAGCGTCGCCACGGTCGTGCCTGCTGATACAGAGTCTTCCGTCAGCGCTGGCGTGCTCTCCACGGTGATGTTCAGTGGATCGTTCACGTCCGTCGTGTCCGCTGGGTTCACGTCGATGTTGTTCTCTGACGTGTTGCCCGTGGTGCTCTCTGCGTGCACGTTGAAGTTTGGTAGGTCATTGCCCGCGTTCACATGGTCCGCGCCCGCTGGCGTCAGCGTCACCACGCCCGTGTCTTCATCGATGTTGAAGAAGCCGTTGGTGTCGTCAGTGATGCTGAACTTGATGTTGCCACCGTCTTCGTCCGTCGCCGACAGCGTCGCCACGGTCGTGCCTGCTGATACAGAGTCTTCCGTCAGCGCTGGCGTGCTCTCCACGGTGATGTTCAGTGGATCGTTCACGTCCGTCGTGTCCGCTGGGTTCACGTCGATGTTGTTCTCTGACGTGTTGCCCGTGGTGCTCTCTGCGTGCACGTTGAAGTTTGGTAGGTCATTGCCCGCGTTCACATGGTCCGCGCCCGCTGGCGTCAGCGTCACCACGCCCGTGTCTTCATCGATGTTGAAGAAGCCGTTGGTGTCGTCAGTGATGCTGAACTTGATGTTGCCACCGTCTTCGTCCGTCGCCGACAGCGTCGCCACGGTCGTGCCTGCTGATACAGAGTCTTCCGTCAGCGCTGGCGTGCTCTCCACGGTGATGTTCAGTGGATCGTTCACGTCCGTCGTGTCCGCTGGGTTCACGTCGATGTTGTTCTCTGACGTGTTGCCCGTGGTGCTCTCTGCGTGCACGTTGAAGTTTGGTAGGTCATTGCCCGCGTTCACATGGTCCGCGCCCGCTGGCGTCAGCGTCACCACGCCCGTGTCTTCATCGATGTTGAAGAAGCCGTTGGTGTCGTCAGTGATGCTGAACTTGATGTTGCCACCGTCTTCGTCCGTCGCCGACAGCGTCGCCACGGTCGTGCCTGCTGATACAGAGTCTTCCGTCAGCGCTGGCGTGCTCTCCACGGTGATGTTCAGTGGATCGTTCACGTCCGTCGTGTCCGCTGGGTTCACGTCGATGTTGTTCTCTGACGTGTTGCCCGTGGTGCTCTCTGCGTGCACGTTGAAGTTTGGTAGGTCATTGCCCGCGTTCACATGGTCCGCGCCCGCTGGCGTCAGCGTCACCACGCCCGTGTCTTCATCGATGTTGAAGAAGCCGTTGGTGTCGTCAGTGATGCTGAACTTGATGTTGCCACCGTCTTCGTCCGTCGCCGACAGCGTCGCCACGGTCGTGCCTGCTGATACAGAGTCTTCCGTCAGCGCTGGCGTGCTCTCCACGGTGATGTTCAGTGGATCGTTCACGTCCGTCGTGTCCGCTGGGTTCACGTCGATGTTGTTCTCTGACGTGTTGCCCGTGGTGCTCTCTGCGTGCACGTTGAAGTTTGGTAGGTCATTGCCCGCGTTCACATGGTCCGCGCCCGCTGGCGTCAGCGTCACCACGCCCGTGTCTTCATCGATGTTGAAGAAGCCGTTGGTGTCGTCAGTGATGCTGAACTTGATGTTGCCACCGTCTTCGTCCGTCGCCGACAGCGTCGCCACGGTCGTGCCTGCTGATACAGAGTCTTCCGTCAGCGCTGGCGTGCTCTCCACGGTGATGTTCAGTGG
Source organism: Vibrio sp. R11-SG3-ISO9 (assembly GCF_059834255.1). Lineage (NCBI taxonomy): Bacteria > Pseudomonadati > Pseudomonadota > Gammaproteobacteria > Vibrionales > Vibrionaceae > Vibrio > Vibrio sp. R11-SG3-ISO9. The sequence goes on along the minus strand of NZ_JCBDGU010000025.1, from coordinate 1,852 downwards.
ATCGTTCACGTCCGTCGTGTCCGCTGGGTTCACGTCGATGTTGTTCTCTGACGTGTTGCCCGTGGTGCTCTCTGCGTGCACGTTGAAGTTTGGTAGGTCATTGCCCGCGTTCACATGGTCCGCGCCCGCTGGCGTCAGCGTCACCACGCCCGTGTCTTCATCGATGTTGAAGAAGCCGTTGGTGTCGTCAGTGATGCTGAACTTGATGTTGCCACCGTCTTCGTCCGTCGCCGACAGCGTCGCCACGGTCGTGCCTGCTGATACAGAGTCTTCCGTCAGCGCTGGCGTGCTCTCCACGGTGATGTTCAGTGGATCGTTCACGTCCGTCGTGTCCGCTGGGTTCACGTCGATGTTGTTCTCTGACGTGTTGCCCGTGGTGCTCTCTGCGTGCACGTTGAAGTTTGGTAGGTCATTGCCCGCGTTCACATGGTCCGCGCCCGCTGGCGTCAGCGTCACCACGCCCGTGTCTTCATCGATGTTGAAGAAGCCGTTGGTGTCGTCAGTGATGCTGAACTTGATGTTGCCACCGTCTTCGTCCGTCGCCGACAGCGTCGCCACGGTCGTGCCTGCTGATACAGAGTCTTCCGTCAGCGCTGGCGTGCTCTCCACGGTGATGTTCAGTGGATCGTTCACGTCCGTCGTGTCCGCTGGGTTCACGTCGATGTTGTTCTCTGACGTGTTGCCCGTGGTGCTCTCTGCGTGCACGTTGAAGTTTGGTAGGTCATTGCCCGCGTTCACATGGTCCGCGCCCGCTGGCGTCAGCGTCACCACGCCCGTGTCTTCATCGATGTTGAAGAAGCCGTTGGTGTCGTCAGTGATGCTGAACTTGATGTTGCCACCGTCTTCGTCCGTCGCCGACAGCGTCGCCACGGTCGTGCCTGCTGATACAGAGTCTTCCGTCAGCGCTGGCGTGCTCTCCACGGTGATGTTCAGTGGATCGTTCACGTCCGTCGTGTCCGCTGGGTTCACGTCGATGTTGTTCTCTGACGTGTTGCCCGTGGTGCTCTCTGCGTGCACGTTGAAGTTTGGTAGGTCATTGCCCGCGTTCACATGGTCCGCGCCCGCTGGCGTCAGCGTCACCACGCCCGTGTCTTCATCGATGTTGAAGAAGCCGTTGGTGTCGTCAGTGATGCTGAACTTGATGTTGCCACCGTCTTCGTCCGTCGCCGACAGCGTCGCCACGGTCGTGCCTGCTGATACAGAGTCTTCCGTCAGCGCTGGCGTGCTCTCCACGGTGATGTTCAGTGGATCGTTCACGTCCGTCGTGTCCGCTGGGTTCACGTCGATGTTGTTCTCTGACGTGTTGCCCGTGGTGCTCTCTGCGTGCACGTTGAAGTTTGGTAGGTCATTGCCCGCGTTCACATGGTCCGCGCCCGCTGGCGTCAGCGTCACCACGCCCGTGTCTTCATCGATGTTGAAGAAGCCGTTGGTGTCGTCAGTGATGCTGAACTTGATGTTGCCACCGTCTTCGTCCGTCGCCGACAGCGTCGCCACGGTCGTGCCTGCTGATACAGAGTCTTCCGTCAGCGCTGGCGTGCTCTCCACGGTGATGTTCAGTGGATCGTTCACGTCCGTCGTGTCCGCTGGGTTCACGTCGATGTTGTTCTCTGACGTGTTGCCCGTGGTGCTCTCTGCGTGCACGTTGAAGTTTGGTAGGTCATTGCCCGCGTTCACATGGTCCGCGCCCGCTGGCGTCAGCGTCACCACGCCCGTGTCTTCATCGATGTTGAAGAAGCCGTTGGTGTCGTCAGTGATGCTGAACTTGATGTTGCCACCGTCTTCGTCCGTCGCCGACAGCGTCGCCACGGTCGTGCCTGCTGATACAGAGTCTTCCGTCAGCGCTGGCGTGCTC
>NZ_JCBDGU010000024.1:0-94102 GCF_059834255.1 Vibrio sp. R11-SG3-ISO9 | reverse complement strand
ACACACACAAAAAAGCGGAGCCAAATGGCTCCGCTTTTATCGATAGAATGCAAAAAGAATTACTTCTTAGCAAGCTTCTCTTTAATACGAGCAGACTTACCAGAACGCTCACGTAGGTAGTACAGCTTGGCACGACGTACTGCACCGCGGCGTTTAACTTCAATGCTATCAACCATTGGAGAGTGAGTTTGGAACGTACGCTCAACACCTTCACCGTTCGAGATCTTACGAACTGTGAATGCAGAGTGAAGACCACGGTTACGAATAGCGATTACAACGCCTTCGAAAGCCTGTAGACGCTCACGGTCACCTTCTTTTACCTTAACCTGAACTACAACAGTGTCACCTGGTGCGAATTTAGGAAGGTCTGATTTTAGTTGCTCTTCTTCAAGAGCTTTAATGATGTTGCTCATTTGTATAAATTCCTAGAATAAACTGATACTAAATTTAATAGGTTACTGCTTGCTTTTCGTTAAGAGCGTTGCTCTTTAATGAATTCAGCCAGTAATTGTTCCTGTTCGTCAGTCAGAGCTAGGTTTTCCAGGAGTTCTGGTCTTCTTAGCCAAGTACGGCCTAGCGACTGCTTTAATCGCCAGCGACGAATGTCCTTATGGTTTCCAGACTTGAGTACCGAAGGCACTTCTTTGTCGTCTAGCACCTCAGGGCGCGTATAGTGAGGGCAATCTAGCAAACCATTTGCAAAAGAATCCTCTTCTGCTGACGCGAAATCACCTAGGACTCCCGGAATAAACCGTGAGACCGAGTCAATTAATGTCATGGCTGGCAGTTCGCCACCCGTCATCACAAAATCACCAATCGACCATTCTTCGTCGACTTCAGATTGAATGATGCGCTCATCTACCCCTTCGTAGCGACCACAGATAAGAAGTAAATTCTCATTTGTTGCCAGCTCTTCAACACCTTTCTGGTCGAGCTTGCGACCTTGAGGTGAAAGATAGATAACTTTCGTCTTCCCCGGTGATGCTTGCTTGGCAGTATGAATAGCGTCGCGCAAAGGCTGAACCATCATTAACATGCCAGGACCACCACCGTAAGGTCTGTCATCAACAGTGCGATGTTTATCGTGAGTGAAATCTCGAGGATTCCATGTCTCAATCGATAAAAGACCTTTTTTAACCGCTTGACCTGTTACTCCAAAATCAGTAACAGAACGGAACATTTCAGGAAAAAGGCTAATTACGCCAACCCACATGTGTTCTCTCGCTCTGTAATTTTGGAATTAGAATCCAGGATCCCAGTCAACTTCGATCCGTTGAGCTTCGCGATCAACTTTTTTGATCACTTGCTCTTCAAGGTACGGGATTAACCGTTCCTTTTGGCCAAAAGCATCTTTAAGATTTGCTTTCACCACTAGAACATCGTTTGAGCCAGTTTCTAATAGGTCAGTGACCTCACCAAGGGAATAGCCCTTAGTGGTAACAACTTGCATACCAAACAATTCACGCCAGTAGAATTCATCTTCTGACAATTCAGGTAGTGATGCCGGGTCTACAGCGATTTCAAAGTTAGTCAGAGTATGAGCTTCTTCACGAACCTCAAGCCCTTCAAGCTTACACACCATACCTTTGTTATGGCGCTTCCAGCTTTCAACATTGAACTCAACCCACTTACCCTTTTGGTTAATGTACCAAGGGGTGTAATCGAATATGCTTTCAGCATTGTCTGTGTAGGAAAAAACTTTCAGCCAGCCGCGAATGCCATAGGTAGCACCAAACTTGCCCATAACAATTTTTTCGTCTTGCTTGCTCATCGTTTCTTTATCCTTCATCGACATAAGCTATGTCTTCTACTTTAAAGTAAAATTAAGCCGCTTTTTGAGCGTCTTTAACTAGCTTAGCTACGCGGTCAGATAGAGATGCGCCTTGACCAACCCAGTGGTTAACGCGATCTAGGTCTAGACGTAGACCTTCTTCTTGACCTTGAGCAGTAGGGTTAAAGAAACCTACTTTCTCGATGAAACGGCCAGTTGCTGCATTGCGGCTGTCCGCTACTACGATTTGATAGAATGGACGCTTCTTAGCGCCGTGACGTGCCAAACGAATGGTTACCATGTCGTCCTCTTTGCTTTCTTAATAAATAAATTAACCCCAGAAGCTACTTATCAATAAATAACTTGGGGTCTCGTGCCAAATTAAAGCCCCGGAATTTTACTCTTATTCCGGGGCAATGCAAGGGGTTTAGCTATTTTTTCGCCAACAGAGTCTCTGTACACTTTCTGTGACAGAGCTAACACTCTGAAAAGTAACGCAGCGAGCATTTCACTGACTACGCAAACTTAGGTGGTGATAGCTCAAACTTAATAGGAAGAAGGACTTAACGGCCGAATGGGTTAAAACCGCCACCCATGCCGCCACCGCCCATGCCACCCATCATACCTTGCATGTTACGCATCATGCCTTTCATGCCACCTTTCTGCATTTTCTTCATCATCTTCTGCATCTGGGTGAACTGCTTAAGCAGACGGTTAACATCTTGTACCTGAGTACCAGAACCTGCCGCAATACGTTTCTTGCGTGAGCCTTTAATAAGCTCAGGGCGCTGACGCTCTTTCATGGTCATAGAGTTGATGATCGCTTCCATTTGCTTGAACATCTTGTCATCAACTTTATCTTTTACGTTGTCTGGTAGCTGAGACATGCCTGGAAGCTTATCCATCATGCCCATCATGCCGCCCATGTTTTGCATTTGACCTAGCTGCTCGCGGAAGTCTTCAAGGTCGAAACCTTTTTTCTCTTTGAACTTCTTAGCCAGCTTCTCTGCTTTATCTTGGTCTACGTTCTTCTGTAGATCTTCGATAAGAGACAGAACGTCACCCATACCTAGGATACGAGAAGCAACACGATCTGGGTGGAATGGTTCTAGCGCGTCGGTTTTCTCGCCCACACCCAAGAACTTGATTGGCTTACCTGTGATATGACGAACAGAAAGCGCCGCACCACCACGTGCATCACCATCAACCTTAGTTAGGATCACACCAGTTAGCGGTAGTGCATCACCAAAGGCTTTCGCTGTATTCGCCGCATCTTGACCTGTCATTGCATCAACAACAAACAGCGTCTCAACTGGGTTAATCGCAGTGTGAAGCTCTTGGATCTCGCCCATCATCTCTTCATCGATGGCTAAACGACCCGCAGTATCGACAAGTAGCACGTCGTAGAATTTCTTCTTCGCGTGGTCAATTGCTGCATTCGCAATGTCGATAGGCTTTTGATCTGCAGAAGACGGGAAGAAATCCACACCTACATCTGCAGCTAATGTTTCAAGCTGTTTGATCGCCGCCGGACGATAAACGTCGGCAGAAACCACTAATACTTTCTTTTTGTCACGCTCAGTTAGTAGCTTAGATAGCTTACCTACCGATGTAGTTTTACCCGCACCTTGTAGACCAGCCATCAAGATAACTGCTGGCGGCTGCGCAGCAAGGTTAAGAGCCTCATTCGACTCACCCATTACCGCTTCAAGCTCAGCCTGAACGATCTTAATAAATTCTTGGCCAGGAGTTAGAGATTTAGATACCTCAACACCTACTGCGCCTTCTTTAACGCGCTTTACGAAATCACGGACAACCGGCAGTGCAACGTCGGCTTCCAGTAGCGCCATACGTACTTCACGTAGGGTATCCTTGATGTTGTCTTCGGTCAGACGACCTTTACCGCTGATATTCTTCAGCGTTTTGGATAGACGATCCGTTAAATTATCAAACATAGTTTTCTCTTCGCTCAATCCTGCGACTATTACCGAGAGTATACATTAGCGTGGAATAGAGTCACACCCGTTGTCAGCGGTTAATAATGACGGTGTGTGATATAGGGCGCTGTTCACTAATAAATGAGTGAGGTTCACCATAGCCCAAAAGGGCGATGCAGGGTATAATTCGCGAATTAGTAATCATTTAAATGGATACCATGGACAGTCTAATTGCGATCGCAGCAGCCTTTCTATACACAATGGCTATATCCACGATCATCCCAGGTCTTGTACACCAAACAGGAATCCGTGCCAAAACGGTACTGGTGAGCGCGTTTCTTGCTATCGCTTTTCATGCGTGGTTGCTGGGCGACTTAATCTTTAACGCCGGCGGTCAAAACCTCAGTATTCTCAATGTTGCCTCATTGATCAGCTTTATTATCTCGTTGGTAATGAGTGGAGCAATGCTTAAAAACCGCCTCTGGTTTATTCTCCCTGTAGTGTACAGCTTTGCGGCTCTAAACCTGTTGGCCGCTGCATTTCTCCCAAGCACCTTTATTAAGCACCTAGAGAACGACCCTAAACTGCTCATGCATATTTCATTGGCACTGTTCTCGTACGCAACTCTGACCATCGGTGCTCTGTATGCGATGCAACTGGCGTGGCTCGATTACAAGCTTAAGAAGAAAAAGGCACTGGTCATCAACCCAAACCTACCACCACTTATGATGGTTGAAAGACAGCTGTTCAAGATTATTCTTATCGGCAACGGCCTGCTTACGGGTACGCTTCTTACTGGCTTTATTTTTGTTCAAGACATGTTCGCTCAAGGTAAAGCACACAAAGCGGTGCTCTCTTTTATCGCTTGGGTGATCTACTCAATACTGCTTTGGGGTCATTACAAAAAAGGTTGGCGCGGCCAGAAGGTAACTTGGTTTGCGCTAGCGGGTGCGACCTTACTAACACTGGCCTACTTCGGTAGTCGCTTTGTTCAAGAAATCATCCTGAATTAATAGTTCGATATAAAAGGCAAGGTACACACCTTGCCTTTAATGTATGGCATACTTTACATTCAGTTGACATCTCGACCTGCATCGGTCATAAATTAATCAAGATACAAATTTAGGAAAGTAATAGTTTTGGACGACATATCTACGGGTATCTTATTTGCGCTACTCGCGTGTCTCATTGTAATTTCTGGTTATTTCTCTGGTTCTGAAACGGGCATGATGTCCCTGAACCGCTACCGTTTGAAACACCTATCCCAATCGGGTCATAAGGGTGCGCGTCGTGTAGAAAAACTCTTAAGCCGACCTGACCGCCTTATCGGTCTTATCCTTATCGGTAACAACCTCGTTAATATTCTCGCTTCAGCCATCGCTACTATCTTAGGTATGCGTATTTATGGCGACCTTGGTGTGGCAATCGCAACCGGTGCCTTAACCTTAGTGGTTCTGGTGTTTGCTGAAGTAACCCCAAAGACCATAGCCTCTCTTTACCCTGAGCGCGTCTCTTACGCCAGCAGTATTGTACTAACGATACTAATGAAGGTGCTTTCGCCACTTGTCATGCTGGTTAACTTCATCACTAACGGTTTTATCCGCATCATCGGCGTAAAAGCGGATCACGATGCTACAGACCACCTCAGCTCTGAAGAATTAAGAACGGTGGTGAATGAAGCAGGTACTCTGATTCCACAGCGCCACCAAGATATGTTGGTGTCTATTCTCGATTTAGAGCACGTCACGGTAAATGACATCATGGTGCCACGCAACGAGATCACAGGCATCGATATCAATGATGACTGGAAGTCGATCGTTCGACAGCTGACTCACTCCCCTCATGGCCGCATCGTGCTGTACCGCGATCAAATCGATGAAGTGGTGGGGATGTTGAGATTGCGTGAAGCGTACCGCTTGATGCTAGAAAAAAATGAATTCAACAAAGAGACACTGCTGCGCGCAGCTGATGAGGTGTACTTTATTCCTGAAGCAACACCACTCAATATTCAGCTTCTAAAGTTCCAACGCAATAAGCAACGTATCGGTTTGATTGTCGATGAGTATGGCGATATCAATGGCCTTGTGACACTAGAAGATATCTTGGAAGAGATTGTTGGTGAGTTTACAACCTCGATTGCACCGAGCCTGTCGGAAGAGATCACACCGCAAAGCGACGGTAGCTTCCTGATTGAAGGCAGCGCTAATATTCGAGACATCAACAAAGGGCTTCAGTGGAGTTTGCCGACCGATGGTCCAAGAACGCTCAACGGTTTAATCCTAGAGCACCTAGAAGACATTCCAGAAAGCCACCTAAGTGTTCAAGTTGCGCGTCACCCAATGGAGATTGTGGAGCTAGAAGAGAACAGAATTAAACTGGTTCGCGTTTTCCCTCAAATACTGCAAGAGACCACCAGCTTTAATACATAGTGTCACTCGATAAACACAATGTAGCAGACAAACAAAAAGCCCTGTTCAACTTTACCCTTATGGGGTCAGTTCAGAACAGGGCTTTTTTAATTCACGAACGATGAAATGAACTTAGTCTACCTTCAGCTCTTTAAGCATAGATTCTGGTAGCGCCAGCTCATCATTCTTATTCACTGAGATACCAGTATCTAGAATAGCCTTAGCAATCTCTTTTGCTTCTTCTAGAGAGTGCATCGCTGCTGTGCCACACTGGTATTCATTCAGCTCAGGAATCTTGTTTTGGCTCTCAACTTTCAGCACGTCAGCCATTGCTGCTAACCAAGCATCAGCGACTTGCTGCTCTGAAGGCGTACCAATCAGGCTCATGTAGAAACCCGTACGACAACCCATTGGTGAGATATCGATGATTTCAACTTGCTCACCATTTAGGTGTGCACGCATAAAGCCAGCGTAAAGGTGCTCAAGAGTGTGAATTCCTTTCTCTGACAGGATATCTTTATTGGGTGCAGTAAAACGTAAATCAAATACTGTGATCGTATCTCCCTTAGGAGTCTGCATCGTTTTAGCCACACGTACTGCAGGTGCATTCATGCGTGTGTGATCCACAGTAAAACTATCTAATAAAGGCATTCTTTTTCTCCATGACGGTCGGTTTAGAAAAACCAACTCCGGTTGTCTTCCAGTTCTTGGCGGCACTGTTTCAGTTGCCAACCATAATCTTTCGCTTGCTTCTCAACTTTGCGCGCCACCTTAATTAATGACGGCTTGCTGTTATAGGTTTTACGTTTGTAGCCACCACGACCTTCGTGATAAGCCAAATACTGATTGTATGGGTCCCAAAGAGAGAGCCCTAATTGACGACGCGTTTCATTGGTGTACCAGCCGATGAACATTAGTGAGTCATCAAAATTCGTTCGAGAGCCACCATGTCCTGTCGCTTTCTGAAAGTCTTGCCAAGCAGGGTCTTGCGCCTGAGCATAACCATAAGCGCTGCTGACATGTCCCCATGGGATAAAGCCTAGCAGGTAATCTTTCGGTGGGCGGGCATCGTGACGAAAGCTACTCTCTTGTTTCACAAACGCCATCGCTACATTAATTGGCGTGCCCCACTCTTCTTGCATATCGACGGCATCGTCATACCAAGACGGGTTCTCTCGAAAGATACTACACAGGTTGTCTTGCTTCTTAGGCGGAGGGGTCGCACAACCAGCTAAGAGGCTAACAGCAACACCCATAGTGACCCAAGATAGCAGCTGACGACGCTTGTTACTTGATACGGCTTGAATCCTTTCCACCACAAACTCGCTATGCTTTAAGGTACGAGAAGTAATCAGCTAAGAAGCTATCAAAGTCTTGAGTACTCGCCTCTTCGACCTGCTTCTGCGCCATCACTGAACGTGCAACCTCAGATTCCATCAGCTCTGCTGAGTAGACTTGGTATTGGTGATCACGGTGCTTCTGAGCGTACTCTTTACCTAGCTCACAGCCAACCTTGCCTAAACCGCCGTGCTTCTTAGTCTCTTCTAGTAGTTGGCCAGAGATCGTCAGTTCTGGATTATCAATCCAAGCTTCTAGGGTGTCGCATGTCTCTTGGTAAGCACGGCCACCTTGCTCAGCATCCATCAATTCAGCAATCACACGAAGATCTTTAAACACGCGCTTCGCCCAATCTTGCAGCGACAGTTTCTCGCCGTGGCAACCGATTTGCAGCTCAAGACCCACTTGGCGACCTTCAAGGATCACCTTGTTCCAGTTGTCACGCCAGCACTCAAGTTCACAGTTGTCCATCTCAGCAGACTCAGATAGAACACTCCAAGTTAGGAATAGGTCTAGGAAGCGAACCTGCTGCTCAGTGATACCAATTGAGCTGAACGGGTTAACATCCAATGAACGAACTTCAATGTACTCAACACCGCCGCGCGCTAGCGCTTCAGACGGTTTTTCCCCACTTTTCGCCACACGTTTAGGACGAATTGGTGCGTACAGTTCATTTTCAATTTGCAGAACGTTGCTGTTCAGTTGACGGTATTCATCGTCGACCTTAATGCCGATTTCAGCAAACTCTTGTGATGGTGTACGAATCGCTTTGTTCAGCCCTTCAAGGTATTGGTCTAGGCTGTTGAAACCAATCTTAAGCACACTTTGCGCGCTGTTGGTGTAGCCAAGGTCGCTTAGGCGCAGTGCCGTTGCTTTTGGCAGATACAAGGTGCCACCTAGCTGTTCAAACGGTAGCTTGGTTTCACGGCCTTTGATGAATGAAGAGCATAGAGCTGGTGACGCACCGAAGAAATATGGGATCAACCAACCAAAACGGTAGTAGTTACGAATCAAACCGAAGTACGCATCCGATTTAGCATCGCTACGCTCTTGTTCAGTTTGCTCACCAAACAAGCTATCCCAGAAGCTTTCTGGGAACGAGAAATTAAAGTGAACCCCTGAGATGATCTGCATCAGGCTACCGTAACGGCGCTTTAAACCTTCACGGTATAGAGTCTTCATCTTACCCGTGTTCGACGTGCCATATTGAGCCAGCTGAATGTCATCCTCGCTACCTACGTAACAAGGCATAGACAGTGGCCATAGCTTTTCGCCATTTAACTTGGTTTGAGTAAAATGGTGAATGTCTGATAACTGGTTCAGCAATGTCGGAACGTCATTCGAGACCGGCGTAATGAATTCGAGTAACGATTCAGAAAAGTCCGTCGTTACCCACTCGTTGGTTAACGCAGAACCTAAAGCTTCAGGGTGAGGACCAGTCGCTAGACGACCATCTTCCTTGTAGCGGAGCGTTTCCCTCTCAACACCACGACCAAACTGAGAAAAGGTCTTTGGGTTGGTTGCAACTTGCTTCAGTCGCGCAGCAAAATCAGTCAAAATTCAGTTCACTTATCTTATATCGTTCTGATTAGAACTATCATAATTGGTTGGGAGAGAAAAACAGCTTCTCTCTTTTCTCCCCCATTAATGTGTACTCTAACGAATGATTTCAAGCTCTTCTATGGGAATATCTAACTTTTCTAGTTGTGGACGCAGTGAAGCTGCATCACCCACGACAATAATTTGATAATCATTCGGATCAAACCAGCGTTTAGCGAGCTCATTAAGCTGCTCTTTAGAGACGTTGTCGACTATCTCGTTGCGCTGCTTAAGGTAGTCTTCATCAAGACCTAAGGTCACGATGTTACTTAGCAGTCCCGCTTTCTGGCTTGGTGTTTCGTATTTGAGTGCATCTTGTTGACCGACTGCGAGGCGCATAAATTTCACCTCTTCATCAGTTAATCCACTCTGGCTAAACTCATTGAGCTCATTAACGAACTCTTGAATAGAGGCAACTGTCGCATTTGCACGAACTTGAGCACTAAATACCACCGCCCCTGTTTCACGATTACTTGCGAAGTAGCCGCTGGCCCCGTAGGTATAGCCTTTGTCTTCACGTAGGTTCTGATTCACTCGGCTATTGAAGTTACCTGCAAGGTTGAAGTTCGCCAATTGAGCTAAATACTGCTCTCCAGTCGCGTCAAAAGGTAGACCTTTACGCACCAAACGAACAATGCTTTGTGGCGCATTTGGCTTGTCGACCAAGTACAGATGTTGGCCTTCCAACGGCGTAATGACCTGCGGACGCGTCAGTGGAGCCGCATCGCCTTGCCACTCTTTAAAGAAGTTTAGCTGCTTTTCAGCCTCTCTTTTCGAGATGTCGCCTACAATAACAATATTCGCCCCTTCAGGAGTATAGTGCTGATTGTAAAACTGTTTTACATCATCCAGTGTTAATGACTTCAGAGACTCTTCAGTACCATCACTTGAACGGGCAAACAGGCTATCACCAAACAACACTTCACGTGTGGCCTGGGATGCCATCCAGCTCGGTTGTTGATGTTGATACACTACACCCTCTAGCATCTGTCTTTTCACTCGTTCGAAGTCTTGTTCATCGAACTTAGGAGAGAACAGCACCTCTTCCACAATCGCCAGTGTCTGCGCTAGATTCTTCTCAAGCGATGATACTGAGATATCGGTGGTATAACTGCCCGCACTGATACTGACACTGCTGCCCAGCTTATCGAGTGTCGCTTGCAACTCTTCAACTGAGCGCTGCGTTGAACCCTCTTCCATCATAGCTGCGGTTAGGTTAGCTAAACCTTCCTGACCTTTTGCCACGTAACGCTCACCGGCTGGCAGCTGGAATTGAAGTTGTACCGTTGGTGTTTCTGTCGTCACGGTACCAATCAGCTCACCACCATTGGCGTAGTGGACGCGATACAATTCGGGCATGGTAGCGGTAACACCAAAAGTGACCTCTGGCATCACACTGCGATCAAAGGTATTAGGCGCTTTTCTAAACTCCAACTGGTCTTCAGTTACTTTGGTATATTCAGGTAGCGTGCGAGGTGGCGTCACAAATGTCGCTTCACGCACAGCTAAATCAAGCTGACGGCGAGGAACAACGCTTAACGTCACTTTATGCTTATCTTGGACAAAATCTTTATAAGCTTGGGTTACGCTCTCTGGGGTCACAGCTCGAATTTGTTCTAGTTGTGACTCAATACGATCTGGCTGCCCGTAGAAGGTTTCATTCGAAGCGAGTTGCGATACCTTGCCGCGAACACTTTGCAGCGCAAACACCGCATTGGCTTCTGCCATACCGGTAATTTGGTCAAGGCGCTCTTGAGTCACGCCCTCTTTAGAGAACTTATCTAGCGTGTCCAATAGTGCTTGGTTCAATACGGTCAGGTCGCCCTTCTTACCCGAGTCGCCCATCGCATAAACATAAAGTGTACATGCAAGCTCGCCACAATCATGGAACGAACCCGCGCTGACCGCTTTCTGAGTCTTGACTAGGTTTTGATACAAGTAGCTGTTGGTCCCTTTACCAAGAACATTAGACAAGGCATTCAATGTCGCCTGTGTTTCTTCACCACGATAAGTCGTTGGCCAACCGACTAAAACCATTGGCTGGCGAATGTTGTCTTCAAGCGTAATGTATTTGTCTTCCGTTAGGACTGCTGGTTGCTTCTCAGCTTTCTCAACTTCTGGCCCTTTAGGGATCGGGCCAAAGTACTTGTTCACCCACTCAAGTGTGTCTTCTACATCAATGTCACCACCGATAGTCAGTACCGCATTGTTTGGGCCATACCAACGAAGAAAGAAGGCTTTAAGATCATTAACATCAACGCGGTCAAGATCTTCAACATAACCAATTGGTTGCCACGAATATGGGTGACCTTCAGGGTAGAGCGCTTCTCCCATGCGTTCCCACATTAAGCCATAAGGACGGTTTTCGTAGGTTTGAGCGCGCTCGTTTTTCACCGTATCTCGCTGAATCTCAAATTTTCGTTGAGAAACCGCATTCAGCAAAAATCCCATACGATCAGATTCCAACCACAGCATTTTCTCTAGTTGGTTTGATGGCACGGTTTCAAAGTAGTTGGTTCGGTCTCGATTGGTGGTGCCGTTTAAGGTACCACCCGCTTCCGTGATGATCTTAAAGTGCTCTTGGTCACCTACGTTCTCAGAGCCCTGAAACATCATATGTTCAAAGAAATGGGCGAAACCGGATTTACCTATCTCTTCTCGCGCAGAGCCGACATGGTAAGTCACGTCAACATGTACCAAGGGATCAGAATCATCCGGTGAAAGGATGACAGTTAAACCATTCTCCAACTGATACTTGGTGTATGGAATCACAACTTTATCGCTAGAAGGTTTCACCTCATCAACAAGCGTGATGCCTTCTGGCAGGGAAGAAAACAGGGAAGTTGAGCTAGGTACTTGATGAGAACACCCTGCAAGGGCAATAAGAGAAAATGTACCCAGTAAAACCTTCTTCATAGGTTCTCCTTAGAAAAAACCGAAATAGATGCCAGCCAATAAGCTGTATCGCAATGCTTTGCCGATCGCAATCAATATCAAACTTGGTAAGAACTTCATTCGAAGCCAACCCGCAGCCAGACATAATGGGTCACCGATCACGGGCAACCAGCTGAATAATAGGGTCCAATAACCATAACGACGCAACCAAGATATAGCTTTATGACCATGCTTCTCGGATTGAGTTCGATTAGGCAACCATAAACCAATCCAATAGTTAGTTAATCCACCTAGGGTGTTACCTACAGTGGAGACCAAAATAATCGAGAACGTTGAGAATTGGTTGAGGCTCAAAGCGGCAATAAGACTGGCTTCTGAACCTCCGGGTAACAATGTGGCACTGAGAAAGCCACTAATGAACAGTACCCATAGCGCGGAATCAGAGAACCACAGCGCTATGGCTTCAAACAGTGAATTAAATGATTCTAACACTTCATATCCAGTAGAACTTTGCCTCGTGTATGACCAGTTTCAACCTGTAAGTGCGCCGCTTGTGCTTCCTCTATAGGGAAGATACGTTGCACTTCTGTCTTTAAGAGACCAACACTCACCATGTATAGCATGGTATCCATCTGCTCAGGTTGTGGCTCAACCAACATGCCGCTTGCCGTAAAGCCTAACAGCTGAGCCTTTTCACAGATTAGCTCTGCCGATAGCGTTGGTACTGTGACCACTCGAGCGCCGTCTTTGAGACACTTAAGTGCATCAAGCGCCGTGTCGCCACCAACAAGGTCAATCAGAACATCCACGTCAGACACTCGCTCTGACGCAGGAGCAAACTGATAGTTGATAGCATGAGCACCAAGTGTGGCAAGGTAGTCGAGGTTTGCTTCGCTACATGTGGTGTAAACTTCAGCTTTCGCTGCGACGGCAATCTGCACCGCTAGGTGACCAACACCACCTGCACCAGCCAATATCAGAACGCGGTCGCCCTCTTTCACTTCTGCTTTGTTTAGCGCCTGTGCAGCCGTTTGGCTAGCCAATGGCAGTGCTGCTGCAGCTTCTAGAGTCACTGCGTCAGGTACAGCACTCAAAGCACTCTCTGGTACCGCAACATATTGGCTATAGCCGCCACCTTGAAGCGGAAACCCAATAAATCCAGCGACATTAGCGCCAACAGAGAAGCGCTCTGCCGACTCACCACAAGCAATCACTTGACCCGAAATGTCGTAGCCAGGAACCCAAGGAAGATTATCTTTGTTCTGTGCAGCAGCCCAACCTAATCCCGCACGGGTTTTAACATCAATTGGGTTAACGCCAGAGAACGCAACCTTAACCACTACCTCACCCTCTTGAGGTTCTGGTATCGCACTGGTCTGAAGCACAAGGTTTTCTACCCCGCCAAACTCGGTAATCGCTATCTGTTTATTTTCCATTTCAACACGTCCCTAATTAGTTAAAACCTAACGAATAAAAGAAAGGGATGCACTAGCATCCCTTCGACTATAAACCATTTTGTTAGGCTAAGTTAACCACTGGTTTGAAAATTAACCACCAATTAACTCAACCGCTTGGCAAGATGTAACCTGCTTAACCCACTAGAGCCAACAAGATACCTGCCGCTACCGCACTTCCCAGTACGCCCGCAACGTTTGGCCCCATAGCATGCATTAGTAGGAAGTTTTGTGGGTTAGCCTCTAGGCCAACCTTGTTCACTACACGTGCCGCCATTGGTACAGCAGAGACACCCGCCGCGCCAATAAGAGGGTTGATATCTTCTTTAGATAGCTTGTTCAATAGCTTCGCCATTAACACACCACCCGCAGTACCGATACTGAATGCAACAGCACCTAGACCAAGAATACCAAGTGTCTCTAGGTTCAAGAAGGTATCTGCTTGTAGCTTAGAGCCGACACCTAGGCCAAGGAAGATAGTCACAACGTTGATCAACTCGTTTTGAGCTGTCTTCGATAGACGATCGACCACACCAGCTTCACGCATCAGGTTACCTAGACAGAACATACCTACTAGCGGCGTTGCCGATGGTAAGAACAGAATCGTCATCAGCAGTACAGCAAGCGGGAAAAGGATCTTCTCACCCTTACTCACGTGTCGCAGCTGAGCCATCTGAATCTTACGCTCTTCTGGAGATGTCAGTGCCTTCATGATTGGCGGCTGGATAATTGGTACAAGCGCCATATAACTGTATGCTGCAACCGCAATCGCACCCAATAGATCCGGAGACAACTGGCTGGCTAAGAAGATTGCCGTTGGGCCATCTGCACCACCAATGATCGCGATAGACGAAGCATCCGCCATCGAGAACTCCATACCAGGTACGTAGTTCAACAAGATCGCACCGAATAGCGTTGCAAAGATACCAAACTGCGCTGCCGCGCCAAGCCACAATGTTTTCGGGTTAGCGATCAACGCACCGAAGTCAGTCATAGCACCAACGCCCATAAAGATCAGAAGCGGGAAGATGCCCGTTTCAATCCCGATGTAGTAAACGTAGTACAGCAGACCACCCGGCTCAGTGAAGCCAGCATTAGGAATGTTTGCCAATACTGCACCGAAACCAATCGGTAGCAGTAGTAGGGGTTCAAATCCTTTACGAATTGCCAAGAACAACAGTAAGCAGCCAACCAACATCATGCAGATCTGGCCAAACTCAAAGTTAGCAATACCCGTTTCAGACCATAAGGTCATCAATCCTTCCATGGTACTCCCTTACGCCAAGCTTAGTAGTGGAGCGCCTACAGTAACTGCATCGCCTTCTTTAACATTTAGCTCTTGCACGATACCACCACGCGCTGCACGAACTTCTGTCTCCATCTTCATCGCTTCTAGGATCAATAGAACGTCACCTTCTGCTACTTGAGCACCCGGCTGTACGTTGACTTTAAAGATGTTACCAGCCAGTGGTGCTGGTACAGATTCCGCGTTCGATGCCGCAGGGGCTGCCGCTGGTGCACTTTGCTGAGCAGGTTGTGCTGCAGGTGATACTGATGTCAGTTGACCTTGAGGGCCGACTTCAACATCGTATACTTGACCATCTACTTTCACGCTGTAGCTTTCAATGCCACCCGCGGCTGGCGCAGGAGTTGCTGCTGCAGGAGCTTCAACTTCAGTACCTGGTGCAGGCTCGAAGGCTTCAGGGTTGTGACGATTCTTCAGGAACTTAAGACCAACTTGTGGGAAAAGCGCGTAAGTCAGCACATCATCGACCGTATCTTCAGCCAGAGAAATACCTTCTGCTTTCGCCTTTTCTAACAAATCAGTAGTGAGATCATCCATTTCTGACTTAAGCAGATCAGCAGGACGACATGTAATTGGCTCAGCACCGTCTAGTACTTTCGCTTGCAGTTCAGCATCCAGCTCAGCAGGCGCTTGACCGTATTCGCCTTTCAAAAGACCCGCTGTTTCTTTCGTGATGCTCTTGTAGCGTTCACCCGTTAGAACGTTGATTACCGCTTGCGTACCCACGATTTGAGAAGTTGGTGTTACCAAAGGAATGTAACCCAGCTCTTTACGTACGCGTGGGATTTCTTCCAGAACTTCATCCATGCGATCCGCAGCGCCTTGCTCTTTCAGCTGACCTTCCATGTTCGTCAACATACCGCCTGGTACTTGAGCAATCAGGATACGTGAGTCGACACCCTTCAATTGACCTTCCCACTTCGCGTACTTCTTACGAACTTCGCGGAAGTAAGCAGCGATCGGTTCAATTTGGTCAAGCTTAAGGCCAGTTGCACGCTCAGTGCCTTCCAGCATAGCAACAACCGTTTCTGTTGGTGTGTGGCCGTACGTACAGCTCATTGAAGAGATAGCGGTATCTAGAATATCGATACCCGCTTCAACCGCTTTCACAGCAGTTGCCGTTGATAGACCCGTTGTAGCGTGGCTGTGTAGTGCTAGAGGAACATCACACGATGCTTTAATACGTGTGATCAGTTCTTCTGCTTCATAAGGCTTGAGTAGGCCTGACATATCTTTGATACAAAGCGAGTGACAGCCTAGATCTTCTAATCGCTTAGCAAGATCAACCCAAGTATCTGCGTTGTGCACTGGGCTTGTGGTGTACGACAGCGTGCCTTGAGCGTGTGCGCCAACATCAACCGTTGCTTTTACCGCTTTCTCAAAGTTACGTACGTCATTCATTGCATCAAAAATACGGAATACATCCATCCCGTTCTTGTGTGCACGCTCTACAAATTTCTCTACCACGTCGTCTGCATAATGACGGTAGCCTAAAAGGTTTTGACCACGAAGTAGCATTTGCATTGGGGTGTTTGGCATCGCTTTTTTCAGCTCACGCAGACGCTCCCATGGGTCTTCGCCCAAGAAACGAATACATGAATCGAAGGTTGCCCCGCCCCATGTTTCAAGTGACCAGTATCCAACTTTATCCAGTTCAGCTGCGATTGGCAGCATATCCTCGATACGCATTCTTGTAGCAAATAGTGACTGATGGGCGTCACGAAGTACCACGTCTGTGATAGCTAGTGGTTTAGACATGCTCATTAACTCCTTTTAATCCTTTTTAATTGCTACTTAGCAGTCGATACACGGTATTGATGAACCGCGGACGATATTGCTGCCACAACCTGTGGACTAACAGCAGAAGGGGTTGATTGTGATTTTTGAATTGTTTTTGGTGCAGCGATCGGCTCGGGTACTTCTTCTGGTACCAGTTTCGACATTAACCGAACGAGATAAACGAGAATAGTTAAGAAGATAAAGACGACAGACATACCTGTCACCATTAGGGTTGCCGCATCTCCTAGCAGGCTTCCTATATTAGTCATGTTGCTTCCTTTCTTTGTCATCCTGACATGTGTGCAGGATTTCAGCGAATAATGATCCCGACCCATGGATTATCTCGATTGGTAAAAGTTTGTCAATTTTGTTTAAGGCTGTGTTACGGATAACACACAGATCAGGTTAATTATTCGCCATACAGATCACATAAATCTGACAAATTAATGATTTTTAGGTGAATAAACTGCGACTTAATTAAGATTTTTTCTGGAAATGATATGAGCAAGGTGGAATAAGTAGTTAGATATAACTAACTACAATAAATACAACAAGTTAGAGAAAATTAAATGTTAACATTTAATTAACAATAAAAGCTTGAGACGAAAAAAAACCTCGTATAAACGAGGCTTTCTTTGAATAGTGGCGCGCTCTGGAGGATTCGAACCTCCGACCGCCTGGTTCGTAGCCAGGTACTCTATCCAGCTGAGCTAAGAGCGCGCGGTTTTGTATCAACTAAAGTCAATACTAGGATTCCATGCTCATAAAAGAGGAAGCCTTTAAATAGTGGCGCGTCCTGGAGGATTCGAACCTCCGACCGCCTGGTTCGTAGCCAGGTACTCTATCCAGCTGAGCTAAGGACGCACGGTTTTCGATATCGGTGATACCAACATCAGGAGTTCACTAGGAAGCCCTAAATAGTGGCGCGCTCTGGAGGATTCGAACCTCCGACCGCCTGGTTCGTAGCCAGGTACTCTATCCAGCTGAGCTAAGAGCGCACAGTTTTTGATATCAGCATTACCAATATCAGGAATTCACTAGGAAACCCTTAAATAGTGGCGCGTCCTGGAGGATTCGAACCTCCGACCGCCTGGTTCGTAGCCAGGTACTCTATCCAGCTGAGCTAAGGACGCACGGTTTTTGATATCGGCATTACCAACATCAGGAGTTCACTAGGAAACCCTAAATAGTGGCGCGCTCTGGAGGATTCGAACCTCCGACCGCCTGGTTCGTAGCCAGGTACTCTATCCAGCTGAGCTAAGAGCGCACGGTTTCGATATTAATTGCCAAAGGCATAATAATCAATATCAGGATTCTCATTCTATTAAGAAAGAAAGCCCTAGAATAAGTGGCGCGTCCTGGAGGATTCGAACCTCCGACCGCCTGGTTCGTAGCCAGGTACTCTATCCAGCTGAGCTAAGGACGCACGGTTTTCGATATCGGTATTCCAATATCAGGAGTTCACTAAGAAACCCTAAATAGTGGCGCGCTCTGGAGGATTCGAACCTCCGACCGCCTGGTTCGTAGCCAGGTACTCTATCCAGCTGAGCTAAGAGCGCACGGTGTTTCACTCTTTCGAATGAAGTTGTGAAATATATCACACTTTGCTTACAACGAAACAAAAAAAAGGCCATCGGCCTGTAATGAATGGCGGTGAGGGAGGGATTCGAACCCTCGATGCAGCTACAAACCACATACTCCCTTAGCAGGGGAGCGCCTTCGGCCACTCGGCCACCTCACCTAATTCATTATTATCACACCTATCTTATGATAAGAGAGATAATGGCGCGCTCTGGAGGATTCGAACCTCCGACCGCCTGGTTCGTAGCCAGGTACTCTATCCAGCTGAGCTAAGAGCGCACATATTGTTGTCTAACTTGCTATGTTTAGACTCGCAAGAAATGGCGGTGAGGGAGGGATTCGAACCCTCGATGCAGCTACAAACCACATACTCCCTTAGCAGGGGAGCGCCTTCGGCCTCTCGGCCACCTCACCGTCTTGCGGAGGCACATATTACGTTTTACCGAAAATATGTCAAACACTTTATTGAAAAAAAATGGATAAAAACACTCAACCGTTTGCAATTTAATCAAAGCGCTTGCTATTTGAACTTATTAGTATCAAAAGGCTCTTTTTCCCTTAAAAATTAAGGTGAAAGATTAGCAAGATTACGAGCTGAATTAAGTTATCTAATTTTCAACAATGACATTGTCAGTGCATAAGCAACCATACTACGAGCCTAAAAATTTCGCTACATGTGAATGCAAGAAAAAAGACAAACTCGTGACACAGCTATAGTGTTTATCGATGAAAGCGGAATTGCAGCAAATGTTTCAACTACTCACTATCGCTATCACCTATTCTTGGTTTAAACACCAAGATCAAAAAAGGCTAGCAACAGTGCTAGCCCTTTTTCTACGCGAAAGTATTAGTAGTTGCCAGATGCAACGTTACCATTACCTTTTTCAGCTTGAATGCGCATGTAGATCTCTTCACGGTGAACAGATACTTCTTTAGGTGCATTAACACCAATACGTACTTGGTTACCTTTAACGCCCAGTACAGTCACTGTTACTTCATCACCAATCATCAGTGTTTCGCCAACGCGGCGAGTCAAAATTAGCATTCTTTGCTCCTTGAGTAATCTCTAAATTTATCTAGCTACGAGAGCATTATCCACCAAAAGTTATATTTTCGTAAACTATCGAATGAGTTTATTTAACCAAAATGCACTTCTTTTTTAAGATAACCCTGTGTTTCACGCGCTACAATGTATGCTTTGTGTAGTATGTTAGCAGCTGTATCGACCTGGTCGGGAGAAACCACCAGGGTTAAAGACTGCTGCTGCAATAAGTGATGCTGTACATCAACCTCGCCTTCAGACAACAATCCATGTGAACTGACCACAATATCTTGTGTTCGACTACCTACTACAGTTAACAAACTAACTTGTTCACTATTACGGATTTTTTCAGCAAAAACTAGCTTTAATTTCGTACTTGCGTCGCGTTTAATCACCACTGCTGCTCGTTCTGTTTCCTCGATCACACTACACACTTCGATACCAAGCAGTTGCGCTTGTGATATGAGAGACGACAGCTCTTCTAATGCGCATTCTATCAACACCATATCTTTCTGAATGGCGATGCCAGAAATGTCATTCAAACACTCTTCACCTGAAATTAAGGTGCCCTCACCCTTCTCAAAGCTTGATAACACTCGCAGTGGCACTTGATGCTTCCATGCAAATTGAACGCACGGTAGGTGCAAAACCTTAGCTCCGCAGCGCGCCATCTCTTCCATCGAAGGGAAATCCAGTTGAGGTAGGCGTATGGAATCCTTAACCACTCTCGGGTCACAAGAGTAGACACCATCAACATCAGTATAGATCTGACATTCTTGGGCATCGAGTGCTCCCGCTAGCGCAACAGCACTGGTGTCCGATCCGCCACGCCCCAGAGTTGTGATATCACCTTTATGATTGACGCCCTGAAAGCCGGCCACAATCACGATCTGCCCTTGTTCAAGCAAGGCTTCAATCGGAGTGGTATCGATATGAGTGATCGCTGCGTTATTGTGGTTTGAGTCGGTGTGAATCTTGGCTTGATAACCTGTCATCGATGTCGCTTCATAGCCCAATTTGTGTAACGTCATTGCTAATAGAGCCATCGAGACCTGTTCACCGGCTGTCAATAAGACATCCAATTCCCTCGCGTTTGGTACGCAATCTATCTGATTGGCTAAATCAACTAATCGGTTTGTTTCTCCTGACATTGCAGAGACCACCACCACGACTTGATTCCCGTCGTTTTTTGCTTCAATGATTTTCTCTGCAACTGAGTGGATTCTCTCGATAGAGCCCACTGACGTTCCACCAAATTTTTGCACGATAAGAGGCATTTTCACCCGTCCTCACCTTCCCAAGACCAATGTCTATATATGACAAAACAACACACTTCGCGTCATAGCGAAGTCATAAAAATTACCCAAGAGGTCGGAATAGGCTCTCGGCCTCTTGGCTAATTTCAATGAAATCTACAAATTTGAGCAATTATCGATGATACAAAATAAAAGATGCCCAATCGGGTGATTGGGCATCTTTGAATCAAGAGATAAGTTTTATAGGCGCTCTTCTAGCCATGGTTGAACTGACTTCATCGCTTCAGGCAGAGCTGATACATCTGTACCACCTGCTTGCGCCATGTCAGGACGACCACCACCTTTACCGCCAACTTGCTCAGCAACCATCTTCACTAGGTCACCCGCTTTTACTTTGCCGATAAGGTCTTTAGTTACACCAGCGATAAGACCAATCTTGTCACCGTTGATGTTAGCCAACATCACAACGCCGCTACCCATTTGGTTCTTAGCGTTATCAACCATAGTACGTAGGTTCTTAGGATCCGCACCTTCCATACCAGCGATCAGAACTTTCACGCCGTTGATTTCTTGCGCTTTACCCATGATGTTTGCACTTTCAGATGCAGCCATCTTCTCTTTTAGCTTCTGAATCTCTTTCTCTAGAGCTTTCGCCTTAGAAGCAGATTCAGCGATCTTCTCTTCGTATTTCGCTTGTTGCTCTTCGATAGCATCGAGTGCTGCTTCACCCGTTACCGCTTCGATACGACGGATACCCGCTGCGATACCACCTTCAGAAGTGATCTTGAACAGGCCAATGTCACCCGTGTTTGAAGCGTGGATACCACCACAAAGCTCAGTAGAGAACTCACCCATAGACAGTACGCGAACTTCATCATCGTACTTCTCACCGAACAGTGCCATTGCACCTTTCGCTTTCGCTGATTCGATGTCCATGATGTTGGTTTCAATCACATGGTTCTTACGAACTTGTGCGTTAACTAGACGCTCAACTTCTTTAAGTTGTGCTGGTGTTACCGCTTCAAGGTTAGAGAAATCAAAACGTAGGTTGTCTGGCTTAACCAAAGAACCTTTTTGAGCTACGTGCTCACCAAGAACTTCGCGCAGGGCAGCGTGAAGTAAGTGAGTCGCAGAGTGGTTCAGAGAGATAGCAGCACGACGCTCAGCATCTACGGTTGCTTCTACTTTATCGCCTTTAGCGAATACACCTTCAACCAGTTCACCGTGGTGTGCAAATGCGTTACCTAGCTTTTGAGTGTCTTCAACTTTGAACAGACCAGACGCAGTTTTTAGCGTACCAGTATCACCACATTGACCGCCTGATTCCGCGTAGAATGGCGTCTCTTCAAGGATGATGATTGCTTTATCGCCCGCAGACAGAGAAGCAACCTCTTCGCCCTCAACGAACAGTGCAGAGATTTCGCCAGCACCTTCTGTACCTGTGTAACCACAGAATTCAGTGTTGGTTTCAACTTTAATCGTCGCGTTGTAGTCAGTGCCGAATTGGCCCGCTTCACGTGCACGCTGACGCTGAACTTCCATCGCTTTCTCGAAGCCTTCTTCATCAATTGTGAAGTCGCGCTCACGAGCTACATCATTGGTTAAGTCAGCTGGGAAGCCGTAGGTATCGTATAGTTTGAATACTGTTTCGCCGTCTAGCTCTTTGCCTTCAAGTGCGTCTAGTGCTTCGTTCAGGATAACCATGCCGCGCTCTAGTGTACGACCAAAGTTTTCCTCTTCGATGCGAAGTACTTTTTCAACAAGCTCTTGTTGCTTCTTCAGCTCGTCTGCTGCTGAGCCCATAACTTCGGCCAGTACACCCACAAGTTTGTGGAAGAATACGCCTTGTGCGCCAAGCTTGTTACCGTGACGAACTGCACGACGGATGATACGACGTAGAACGTAACCACGACCTTCATTTGAAGGCATAACGCCGTCAGCGATCAGGAATGAACAAGAACGGATGTGGTCAGCAATAACGCGTAGCGATTGATTTGATAGGTCTTCGTAACCGATCGTTTCAGCCGTTGCTTTGATTAGCTTTTGGAATACGTCGATCTCGTAGTTTGAGTGTACGCCTTGCATGATTGCAGAGATACGCTCAATACCCATACCTGTATCAACAGCAGGCTTAGGTAGCGGTTCCATTGTGCCGTCTGCGTGACGGTTGAACTGCATGAATACGTTGTTCCAGATCTCGATGAAACGGTCACCATCTTCTTCAGGAGTGCCTGGACGGCCTCCCCAGATGTGTTCACCGTGATCGTAGAAGATTTCAGTACATGGACCACAAGGACCTGTGTCACCCATTGTCCAGAAGTTGTCAGACTCGAACTGTTTACCGCCTTCTTTGTCGCCGATGCGAACGATACGGTCAGCAGGTACGCCTACTTTCTTGTTCCAGATATCGAATGCTTCGTCATCTGTCTCGTATACCGTTACCAACAGACGATCTTTTGGCAGTTGTAGAGTTTCTGTTAGGAATTCCCAAGCAAACGCAATCGCGTCTTCTTTGAAGTAGTCACCAAAGCTGAAGTTACCAAGCATTTCAAAGAATGTGTGGTGACGAGCCGTGAAACCTACGTTTTCAAGGTCATTGTGTTTACCGCCAGCACGTACACAACGTTGAGCCGTAGTCGCTCGAGTGTAGGCACGCTTTTCGGCGCCTAAGAAACAATCTTTGAATTGGTTCATACCTGCGTTAGTGAATAGCAGGGTTGGATCGTTATGTGGAACTAACGATGAACTGTCTACGATTTGGTGTCCTTTGCTCTCAAAGAACTTAAGGAACGCGTTGCGAACCTCATCAGTGCTCATGTACATGCAGCTCTTCCTGAAAATAGTCGAGTTAGAATTTTGCCGTATTGTAGATCATGGTTAAGGCTTCGACTAGTTTTCTTGTACAAAAGAACCGTTAGGATGGAATTTTGGTGGGAATTATTCAAAATCGAGAGTCATTGCCATCAAACGGCGTAGAAAATAACGCAGCGACATGCTTAAGCTCGACAATAAAAATAGAGTCGATTAACCAACCCATTAAATGAAAAAACCTCAAGACCATAAGCCTTGAGGTTAATAATAAGAACTAATTAGCCTTGAATCGCTTCAACGACTAGGTTGAAGTTAGGCGCTTCAGTGATTTCGCTAACGAGCTCACTGTGAATCACTTTGTTTTCGCTATCCAATAGGATAACCGCTCGTGATGCTAGACCGGTCAGTGCATGGTCTTTAATTTCAACACCGAATGCGTTCAGCGCAGCTGCATCTTTAAACACAGAAAGGTGCTCAACGTTCGCAATCTCAGACGCTTCATTGTAGCGCGCCAGAGCAAATGGCAGATCCGCTGACACAGTGTAAACCGAAACATCTTTCAGGTTTAGTTGCGCCAGTTCAGATAGGCTCTTGGTCGTTGCCGCGCATACTGGAGTATCGATACTCGGAAATAGGTAGATCAGCTTATACTTGCTGTCTACATCAGAGATTGTCATTGGGTTAAGCGACACAGTACACAATTCAGGTGTCACTAGTTGCTCGCCTTTACTAGGGAAATTACCTGCCAATACAACTTCTTCACCAAGAAATGTAACTTTATTCATGATTTATCCTTTTGATTGCCGACGACTCAATAAGTCATCTGTTTTATTTTTCTCGTGCTGTTTAAGTGACGTTAATAACAGTTTTAAATTCGCTCAGCTTTGGTAGCGCATCATCGAAACCAACAGATTGTGAAAAGTCCATTTCTACATCGATGTGCTGCTTGGCAAGATTCAATAAGACGGCACGGTCATTATCGTCCAGTGATTTAATGTTTGCAGACAGCACTTTGACTAGGCTTTGCAGCACATCCAGTTGAAAGGATTCGATCGACGTCATCGTTCGATATTCCTCTAGCAAATGCGTCGCCAACTCTGCGTCTTTTTTCTTAATCTTTGACATTCTCTTACCTATTAACAAAACAAATTAATAACTTAACTATCAGTAACCTCAAATCGTGGAAAAAATTTATCACTCGATATAACGCCGAGCCACAAACCTTTCTCAAAGCAAAATGTAATGACGGATAAAACATCACACCTTACTAAAACATCAGCGCATAAAAATGTAACGACCAACAAAATCATCAACGTAAGACACTGATAAATATTGAAATAGATTTTCACTCAAATCTGACTAAGGTGTTTCATTGTGATTAAATCTGCACGAAGAAAAGTACGACATAGAATTTTGTTTTCCTGTTCTCAGCACAATGCAATAGAGGAAACAAATTCCTAGCAAGATATGACAGTCAACAAAGGCACGACAGTAAGCAAAGCTAAGCAAGACAAAGCCTGGAGTTCTCCGGCAGTAGCCGTGAGTTTTTAGTAGTGGGGTAGAAAAACTTAATAAGATGCAGAGGAGAAATAACAACTAAGGGTAACGGACATAAAAAAGCCCCGCATAAGCGAGGCTTTCAATATCAGGCTGAAGATAAATTACAGCTCTTCTTGTGGCATTTCGCCAGTCTCGGGCTCTTCAGGCTGAGCTGGGGTCAGTAGCATTTCACGAAGTTTAGCATCGATAGTTTTCGCTGCTTCTGGGTTCTCACGAAGGAACTTACCAGCGTTCGCTTTACCCTGACCAATCTTATCGCCGTTGTAGCTGTACCAAGCACCTGCCTTTTCAATTAGCTTGTGCTTAACACCTAGGTCGATCAGCTCACCTTCACGGTTGAAACCTTGGCCGTATAGGATTTGAGTTTCTGCTTGCTTAAATGGTGCAGCAATCTTGTTCTTAACAACCTTGATACGAGTTTCGTTACCAACAATCTCGTCGCCCTCTTTGATAGAGCCAGTACGACGGATATCAAGACGAACAGATGCGTAGAACTTAAGTGCGTTACCACCAGTCGTCGTCTCAGGGTTACCAAACATAACACCGATCTTCATACGGATTTGGTTGATGAAGATACACATACAGTTAGATTGCTTAAGGTTACCCGTTAGCTTACGCATTGCTTGAGAAAGCATACGTGCTTGAAGACCCATGTGGCTGTCGCCCATTTCGCCTTCGATTTCCGCTTTCGGTGTCAATGCTGCTACTGAGTCGACAACAAGAACGTCAATCGCACCTGAACGCGCTAGCGCATCACAGATTTCTAGTGCTTGCTCACCAGTATCTGGTTGAGAAACAAGAAGTGCATCGATATCAACACCCAGTTTTTGAGCGTAGATAGGGTCTAGTGCGTGCTCCGCATCGACGAATGCACACGTTTTACCTTCACGCTGAGCTGCTGCAATAAGCTCTAGTGTTAGTGTTGTTTTACCTGATGATTCTGGACCGTAGATCTCAACGATACGACCCATTGGTAGGCCACCAGCACCTAGTGCGATATCTAGAGATAGCGAGCCAGTAGAAATCGTTTCTACATCCATTGTGCGGTTGTCACCAAGACGCATGATAGAGCCTTTACCAAACTGCTTTTCAATCTGACCAAGGGCTGCGGCTAACGCTTTTTGTTTATTCTCGTCCATTACTATCTCCACATAATCGGTTGTCTATAACAAGCGATTTAGAATCTGTTTCTAACCCACATAGGGGTGACTAATTGGTGTTTATTATACTGTTGATTCATACAGTGTCCATACCTGTATGAAAATTATTTGTACAATTGTTACTTCTCTTCCAACAGGTAATCATAAATAACCTCAAGCGCACAGGCGGTCGCTTGTTGTCGTACTTGTGATCGATCACCCGCAAATACATGCGTTTCTACTTTTTTCCAACCATTGTTTGCAACCCAAGCAAAACAGACTGTGCCGACTGGCTTCTCTTCACTGCCTCCGCCAGGGCCTGCAATACCACTGATCGATACGGCAATCGTGCCATTAGAGAGCGCCAACGCGCCTTGCGCCATTTCAACCACCACAGCCTCACTGACTGCCCCATGCGCTTCCAGCGTTGCAGCTTGCACGTCAATCATCTCTTGTTTGGCTTCATTACTGTAAGTGATAAAAGCACGGTCAAACCACGCTGAGCTACCGGCTATATCTGTGATTGCACTTGCAACGCCACCACCAGTACACGACTCTGCCGTGACCAAAACGTGCTGATTATTTAATAAAAGCTGGCCGAGTTTTTCGCTGAGTTGTTGAATCGATGACATGGTGACAAACTCCATTGTTTCTGCATGGTTTCTACATGAGTGAATTTGAATCTTTATCGCTTGCGCCGCTTTTCGCAGGTATCGCTTTCACGTATCCTAAGCCGCAATAGAAATAAACGAAAGAAGTTAACAGTGAAAGCCGATCAAAAACATACTCCCATGATGCAGCAGTACCTAAAACTCAAAGCAGAGAATCCAGAGATCCTGCTTTTCTACCGCATGGGAGATTTCTACGAGCTTTTCTATGATGATGCCAAAAGAGCCTCTCAACTCCTTGATATTTCCCTAACTAAACGCGGCTCATCTGCAGGCGAACCAATTCCAATGGCGGGCGTGCCGTTTCACGCTGTAGAAGGCTACCTCGCTAAACTGGTTCAACTCGGTGAGTCTGTTGCTATCTGTGAACAGATTGGCAACCCGGCAACATCAAAAGGCCCTGTAGAGCGTGCCGTTGTGCGCATCGTGACACCGGGTACAGTGACCGATGAAGCCCTTCTTTCTGAGCGCGTTGATAATCTGATTGCTGCGATTTATCACCACAACGGTAAGTTTGGCTACGCAACTTTGGATATCACTTCAGGTCGCTTCCAACTTTCGGAACCAGAGACCGAAGAGTCAATGGCCGCTGAACTACAACGTACTTCACCAAGGGAGCTGCTCTTCCCAGAAGACTTCGAACCTGTAGAGTTGATGGCGAACCGTAACGGTAACCGCCGTCGCCCAGTATGGGAATTTGAATTAGATACGGCCAAGCAGCAACTCAACAAACAGTTCGGTACCCGCGACCTCGTCGGCTTTGGTGTGGAACATGCCAAACTTGGTCTATGTGCTGCGGGTTGTTTGATCCAATATGTAAAAGATACCCAACGTACCGCTCTGCCGCATATTCGCTCACTGACTTATGATCGCCAAGATCACTCTGTAATCTTAGATGCAGCGACTCGTCGCAACCTAGAGATCACTCATAACCTTGCAGGTGGCACTGACAACACGCTGGCAGAAGTACTCGATCACACAGCTACGCCAATGGGTAGCCGTATGCTCAAGCGTTGGTTACATCAGCCGATGCGCAATATCGCCGCTCTCGACCAACGCCTAGATGCAATTGGTGAGATGAAAGATTTAGCTCTATTCACAGAGCTGCAGCCAACACTGAAACAGATTGGTGATATTGAGCGTATCCTTGCTCGATTAGCTCTTCGCTCTGCACGTCCGCGTGATATGGCCCGCCTGCGTCAAGCGATGGACTACCTTCCAGAACTTGCAGATACACTAGAACAAGTCTCTCATCCATACCTGACTCAGCTTGCACAATATGCTGCACCTTTTGAAGAAGTGTCTGAGCTGCTTACTCGTGCGATCAAAGAGAACCCACCAGTTGTGATTCGCGATGGCGGAGTAATTGCTGCAGGGTACAGCGCAGAGCTAGATGAGTGGCGCGACCTTGCAGACGGTGCAACAGAGTACTTAGACAAACTCGAAGCGGAAGAACGTGAACGTCACGGGATTGATACGCTAAAGGTTGGCTACAACAACGTACACGGCTTCTTTATTCAGGTGAGCCGTGGTCAAAGCCACTTGGTTCCACCTCATTACGTACGCCGCCAAACGTTGAAGAACGCTGAGCGCTACATTATCCCTGAGCTAAAAGAGCACGAAGACAAGGTTCTGAACTCAAAATCTAAAGCACTAGCGATTGAAAAGCAGCTTTGGGAAGAACTATTCGACCTACTATTGCCGCACCTAGAACAACTGCAGAACATTGCCTCTTCTGTATCGCAATTAGACGTTCTTCAAAACCTAGCTGAACGTGCTGATACTTTAGATTACTGTCGCCCTACTCTAGACAAGGAGCCTGGCGTTCACATTCAAGCGGGTCGTCACCCTGTGGTTGAACAGGTGATGGACGAACCTTTCATTGCCAACCCGATTGACTTGAATGATCAACGTAAGATGCTGATCATCACAGGTCCAAATATGGGCGGTAAATCGACCTATATGCGTCAAACTGCGTTGATCGCACTAATGGCTCATATTGGTTGTTACGTTCCTGCAGAGAGTGCAACCATTGGCTCTATCGATCGTATCTTCACTCGAATTGGTGCATCTGATGACCTTGCATCTGGTCGTTCAACCTTCATGGTAGAAATGACAGAAACAGCGAACATTCTGCATAACGCAACACCAAGCAGCTTGGTTCTGATGGATGAGATCGGTCGTGGTACCAGCACCTATGATGGCCTATCACTGGCTTGGGCAAGCGCGGAGTGGTTAGCAAATCAAATCAATGCGATGACGCTGTTTGCGACTCACTACTTCGAACTGACTGAACTACCAAACCAGATCCCAACCTTGGCGAATGTTCACTTGGATGCCGTTGAACATGGCGACAGCATTGCCTTCATGCACGCAGTTCAAGAAGGTGCAGCAAGCAAATCTTACGGTCTTGCAGTAGCTGGGCTTGCGGGAGTACCAAAAGCTGTAATTAAGAATGCACGAGCTAAGCTCACCCAACTTGAAGCGCTAAGTGCTGAGACACCTACAGCAAAACCAAGCGGTGTCGATATTGCGAATCAACTTAGTCTTATCCCAGAGCCAAGTGAAGTAGAGCAAGCGCTAGCAAACGTTGATCCAGATGATCTAACACCACGCCAAGCACTGGAAGAGTTGTACCGCCTAAAGAAACTTCTCTAGTCAAAAGTAATTCTCTCTAACCTCGATAAAAACAAAAACGCTGACATTGAGTCAGCGTTTTTATTGGGCATTTCTAGATCTAGACTAATCGTTTTCGACGTTGAATAGATTTTCCATATTCAAGCCTTGCTTGATCAGGATTTCTCTTAAACGACGTAGACCTTCTACTTGAATCTGGCGCACACGCTCACGAGTTAGGCTGATCTCACGACCGACTTCTTCAAGAGTCGATGGCTCGTAACCAAGAAGCCCAAAACGACGTGCAAGCACTTCTTTCTGCTTAGGATTCAGTTCATCTAACCAGTAGATCAGTGATGTTTTGATATCGCTGTCTTGAGTCGACACTTCTGGGTCTGAGTTGTTTACGTCTGGAATGATGTCCAGTAGCGCTTTCTCGCCGTCACCACCGATTGGTGTATCGACTGAGCTTACACGTTCATTAAGGCGTAGCATTTTGCTTACGTCGCTCACCGGCTTATCTAGCTTGGTCGCGATCTCTTCCGCTGTTGGCTCATGATCAAGCTTTTGTGATAGCTCACGAGCGGTACGCAGGTAGATATTTAGCTCTTTCACAACATGAATTGGCAGACGAATAGTACGCGTTTGGTTCATCAACGCACGTTCGATCGTTTGACGGATCCACCATGTTGCGTAAGTAGAAAAGCGGAAGCCTCGTTCTGGATCGAACTTCTCAACAGCACGGATCAAACCTAGGTTACCCTCTTCGATAAGATCAAGCAGAGCTAAGCCACGGTTGCTGTAACGACGTGAAATTTTGACCACAAGACGTAGGTTACTTTCGATCATGCGCTTACGAGCAGCTTCGTCTCCGCGTAATGCGCGACGAGCATAAAGCACTTCTTCTTCTGCGGTTAAGAGTGGTGAGAAGCCAATTTCACCCAAATACAACTGAGTTGCATCTAGGCTTTTCGAAGTCACTTCGACTTCTTCTTTTGCTTCTGTTTTTTTAGTGACGGTTTGTTCGCCTTGCTCAACGTTTGCCAACTCCGTGGTCTCTTGGTCAAGTTCGAACTCTTCTTTAATAACTGCATTGCTGATACTCATAACGCCTCCCCCTGGCGATATTAGCAAGACATTACAACTTCAAATGTCGCTAAATGACTATGTCACTTTATACAAGTACCATTGCGGCACTCATATTAAGGTAAATAACGTTTTGGATTCACGGATTTACCTTGGTAACGAATCTCAAAGTGCAGCCTAACGCTTTTGGCTCCAGAACTTCCCATTGTGGCAATTTTCTGTCCTGGTTTAACACTTTGCCCTTCAGATACTAATAGTCGATCGTTATGCGCGTATGCACTTAAGTAGTTGTCATTATGCTTTACAATCACGAGATTGCCGTAGCCTCTGAGTGCATTACCCGAATAAACAACCGTTCCCCCTGCAGTAGATACGATAGGCTGACCACGCTGTCCTGCTATGTCGATGCCTTTATTTCCTTGTTCACCTACAGAGAAATTCTTGATTACTCTCCCTTTGGTTGGCCATAACCATTTCGATACTTTATCGTTAGTTGGCTTGCTGGCGGTTGTAACATTCTGTTTACCTTTAGAACCAACATACTCCTTTGGCTTCGATTGTTCAACCTTCTTTGGTGGATCTTTTTTAACCGTTTTCGCCGTTGACTGCACAGGTGCCGGTTTAGAGTTTTTACTCTTCACAGGTTCAGCTTTAGTGGTCGCTGGCTTAGAGGATTTCGAGCTGGAGGAGCTCGGTGTGCTCACAACGGGAACCACCGGTGCTGGTTTAGGTGCAGGGGTAACGCTGGCAACGGCCGCCGACTTGCCATAAGCAGGAGCCTTGTATGACGGACGCCATAACTTAAGCTTCTGCCCTGGATGGATAGTATAAGGCGCAGAGAGATCGTTGTAGTGAATCAGGTCATTGACATCTTTGTTGGTCAAATAAGCGATAAAGTAGAGGGTATCGCCTTTCTGAACTTCATAATAACTGCCACGATAGCTGCCACGCTCAATGGTGGAGTAATCTTTGTTCAGGTTTGATACAGGTGCAGGGGAATTCGCTGCGCACCCTGCTAGTACGCAACTCAACAATATCGCTATCCCTTTTGAAAACTGTGAACGCATTCAGTTGTTATCCATCTACACCAATAGTTTTGTTACGCCAATTCACCCGGAACCAAAGGAACGAAACGTACCATCTCAATCGTTTCTGAAAGGTACTCGTCACCTTGGCGGGTAATTTTTAACAGTTGTTGCTCGTTGTCCCCAACCGGGATCAGTAAACGTCCACCATCACTCAATTGCTCTAAAAGCGCTTGAGGGATTGATTCAGCAGCTGCCGTTACGATGATGGCATCAAATGGGCCTTTCGCAGCCCACCCTTGCCAGCCATCGCCATGTTTCGTGGAAATGTTATAAAAATCAAGCTGCTTGAGCCTTCTTTTCGCATCCCACTGTAATGACTTGATACGCTCAACAGAATAAACATGATCGACTAACTGAGCCAATACCGCCGTTTGGTACCCCGAGCCAGTTCCAATCTCTAAGACGCGGCTAGTCTGTTGAAGTTCCAACAGTTCCGTCATTTTCGCCACTATATAAGGTTGAGATATCGTCTGACCTTGTCCAATAGGCAGTGCATTATTGTCATAAGCTTGGTGATACATCGCCTGCGATAGAAAACGCTCTCTAGGCAAACGAAAAATCGCATCCAGAACCTTTTGGTCTCGAATACCACTCTCAATCAAGAAACTGACTAAGCGGTGTGCGTGAGGGTTAGTCATTGGCGCTCTCCTAGCCACTGCGACATGGCACCTAAAGATTCATGAGCTGTTAGATCAACCTGCAGCGGCGTCACTGAAACGAAGCCATGCTCTATCGCATAGAAATCTGTTCCCTGTCCTGCGTCCTGCTCTTTACCTGGAGGACCTAACCAGTAGATATCATGACCCCTTGGATCTTTCTGCTTAATCATGTCTTCAGAATGATGGCGAGCACCAAGGCGCGTCACCTGTGTTCCCTTAAGATCACCAACAGCAACATCTGGAACATTAACGTTCAACAAACGATTGGTTGGGATCGGTCGAGCTAAGTGCTGTTCAACGATTTGGCGTGCAATAAGAGCGGCGGTTTTAAAATGTTGTTTGCCTACCAAAGAGAACGCGACTGACTGTACACCTAAAAAGTGCCCTTCCATCGCTGCGGCAACGGTACCTGAATAGAGCACATCATCGCCTAGATTTGCTCCATGATTAATGCCAGTCAGCACTAAATCAGGCATATCATCCTTAAGCAGCTCATTCAATGCAAAGTGCACACAATCCGTCGGTGTACCTTGCACAGAGTAAGTGTTAGCTGCGATTTCTTGAACGCGCAGAGGCTGCTCAAGCGTTAATGAATTCGACGCACCCGAGCGATTACGGTCAGGTGCAACGATAATAACGTCAGCAAGGTCGCGTAACTCATCAGCTAGGGCATGAATACCCTGAGCATGAACGCCATCATCATTGCTGAGTAAAATCTTCATTCTGTATCCTTTCTTATATCCGTCCAATTTACGCCTTTACTACGGGTATTGTCGCTCTACAGCCACTTCTTCCACTAGCTCACGAACAATCGCTGTCGCAAAGCAACCTGCATCCAATGAGAACTTAAGTGTGATGTTGTCGCCATCCACTTCCCATGAGAGCTGTTGTGGTTTAAGAGAAGCTTCACGACGATCATGACGCATACGGTTTCCGCGAATGAGCGCCATTAAATCTGGCTCGTCATCAAGGTGCTTCTGCTCAAGAGCGAGTGCATTCTCTTGTGTCGGCAATGCATTGTCGCCAGCCATGGCTACAGAAACCTGCGCTTCGCCTTTCTCAATCGCCAAGTTCAACGCTTCAATGTTTTCAGCCGTTGCCAACAGTTGCTCACCAGCGCTGAAAACGACGTCGCCAAGAATTGCTGAGTTAAACACGTTCTGTTCAATACGCTCTGACAAAATGCGATTGAAAATCCAAGAGCGAGCTGCAGATAGATATAAACTACGCTTGTTCTGGTTACGTGTACGCACATTATCACGCCCCCAGCGACGAGCTTCAGACAAATTATTACCTTCATTGCCAAAACGCTGAGCACCAAAATAGTTCGGTACACCTAGCTGAGCCACTTTCTCAAGGCGATTGACCACATCAGCGGTGTCAGTCACTTCAGACAGAGTCAGTTCAAATTGGTTACCAACTAGGTCGCCTGGGCGCAGCTTTTTGTTGTGGCGTGCCGTCGCTAAGATCTCAATACTTGGGTACTGAGCTAAGAAAGCTGTAAAGTCTGGCGTATCCCCCTTTGGTAGGTGAACACTCAACCATTGCTCAGTCACTGCATGACGGTCTTTCAGACCCGCCCAGCTCACGTCTTTCGATTTAACGCCACATGCTTTTGCCAGTTCATTGGCAAC
Organism: Vibrio sp. R11-SG3-ISO9; assembly: GCF_059834255.1. NCBI lineage: Bacteria > Pseudomonadati > Pseudomonadota > Gammaproteobacteria > Vibrionales > Vibrionaceae > Vibrio > Vibrio sp. R11-SG3-ISO9. The sequence continues at coordinate 60,475 of NZ_JCBDGU010000024.1, read as the reverse complement.
AAAGCTGGTGTTCTCACCGGTTTTGCGGATACGCACCATTAGGTGCTCACCTTCTCCAGTGAATTCGAAACCTAAGTCTTCGATAACCACAAAATGCTCGGCCTTCGCTTTCAGTTTAGCTTGTGCCGTCGGCTTGCCATTCAAATAGGCAAATGAAGATAGAATATCTGACATGCTGTTCTTTTCGTTTTGGTGCTTACGCACTTTTAGTAATTAGGACGACTGCTTCGCTTGCAATGCCCTCTTTGCGTCCGGTAAAACCAAGACGCTCAGTTGTTGTCGCTTTTACATTCACGTTGCCAATATCTGTTTCAAGATCCTCAGCAATCGCTTGGCACATTGCATCAATGTGCGGGGCCATTTTTGGCGCTTGTGCCATGATGGTCACGTCCACATTACCGACTTGATAACCTTGTTCTTTAACGCGGCGGTAAACATCTTTAAGCAGCTCACGACTATCTGCTCCCTTCCACTCATCATCGGTGTCTGGGAAGTGACGACCGATATCGCCTGCGGCAATCGAGCCTAATAGCGCATCACATAATGCGTGCAAAGCCACATCACCATCTGAATGCGCAACCAGTCCTTGCTCATAAGGAACGCTCACGCCACCAATAATCACTGGGCCTTCACCACCAAATTTATGAACATCAAAACCGTGGCCAATACGAATCATCATTATTCCTTATTCTGACTTAAATAGAACTCAGCCAATGCTAAATCTTCTGGCTGAGTAACCTTAAAATTATCTGAGCGCCCAGCAACCAGAGCTGGTGATGCGCCTTTCCATTCAAACGCAGACGCCTCATCGGTAATCGACACGCCTTGTTCAAGAGCCTCTGTTAGAGCTTGCTGCAGCGGTAAAGTTCGAAACATTTGCGGCGTCAATGCGTGCCATAAGTTTGCACGCTCGACAGTGTGATCAATCGCCCCATCAACACCACGTTTCATCGTATCACGAACGGGGGCAGCCAAAATGCCACCTACCGGATGAGACAATGCTGCTTCAATCAGCTTATCGATGTCACCTTGTTGAATGCATGGCCTAGCCGCATCGTGCACCATGACCCACTCGCCCAAACCGCTCTCTTGAATATAGTTCAGAGCCGACAGAACCGAGTCTGCTCGTTCGTTACCACCCTTAACACGCACCACATCTGGATGTTGGCTCAAGCTCAGCTCAGGGAAATATGGGTCACCTTCACTTACGGCTACCACGACCTTGCTCACTTGAGGATGAGAAAGTAGCTTGTTGACGGTGTGCTCCAAGATGGTGATCGCGTTAATCGTCAGATATTGTTTTGGGCGATCGGCCTTCATTCTACTGCCTACGCCAGCCGCAGGTACAACCGCGACAATACCTTGTTTATCAGTCGACATTAATGCGATTCCTCACCAATTATGCGATAAAACGTTTCACCTTCTTTCACCATTCCGAGCTCATGTCGAGCACGCTCTTCGATGGCGTCTAACCCTTGTCGAAGGTCGTCGATCTCAGCAAACATTTCTGCATTTCGAGTATGCAACTTCTCATTAACTTGTCTTTGAACGTCGATTTCGTTGTTCACTGTGTAGTAATCAGAAATACCATTTTTACCGAGCCACAATGTGTGTTGCAGCCAGCCAAGTAAGATCAGCAGGACAAGAGCAAAGATTCGCATAACACCTTTCGCCGGTTAGAAAAGAAGGAACTAGAATAAGGCACATATATACCATAATGCGCTTATTGGTGCGAGATATGTGGTGTAAGGGAATCGATAAGTAGCAGAATTATCGGACAGAATCGTTAATGGTCACAAAGAGGCCGCCGATTCATTCACCACCCACTCTCGTCATTCGCAAGAAGATAAGACGACTGAGTTGGGAATCTATCGAAGTTAACATTAAGAGATTCCCGACTCCTTCCTTCGTCAGTCTAGGGAATGACGAATTCTAGGTATCAAAAGTAGGAGTTTTAGAACCTAGAGCTTCTCCCGTCATTTTTTACAGGCAAAAAAATGCCCCGCATTAGCGAGGCATTTAAAGCTTAGATTAACAATCTACGAGAGATTATTGACCTTTAACTTCTTAAAGACCGCTTTCGTTGTAAAAAGGAGGAGCTTTAGAACCTAGAGCTTCTTCTCGCTATTTTCTACAAACATAAAAAAACGCCCTACCGAAGTAGAGCGTTTCAAAAGCTTTAAGCTAACAATTCAATGTATGAATTATTGACCTTTAACTTCTTTAAGACCGTTGTAAGGAGCTTTAGAACCTAGAGCTTCTTCGATACGGATTAGTTGGTTGTACTTAGCAACACGGTCAGAACGGCTCATAGAACCAGTCTTGATTTGACCTGCAGCAGTACCTACCGCTAGGTCAGCGATAGTTGCGTCTTCAGTTTCGCCAGAACGGTGAGAGATTACAGCTGTGTAACCTGCGTCTTTAGCCATCTTGATTGCAGCTAGAGTCTCAGTTAGAGAACCGATTTGGTTGAACTTGATAAGGATAGAGTTAGCTACGCCTTTCTCGATACCTTCAGCAAGGATCTTAGTGTTAGTAACGAATAGGTCGTCACCTACTAGTTGAAGCTTGTCACCTAGTAGTTCAGTTTGGTGCTTGAAGCCATCCCAGTCAGACTCGTCTAGACCGTCTTCGATAGAAACGATTGGGAATTGGTTAGCTAGCTCAGCTAGGTAGTGGTTGAACTCTTCAGAAGAGAAAGTCTTACCTTCGCCTTTCATGTTGTAGATGCCAGCTTCTTTGTCGAAGAACTCAGATGCAGCACAGTCCATAGCTAGAGTAACGTCTTTACCTAGTTCGTAACCAGCAGCTGCAACAGCTTCTGCGATAACTTCTAGAGCTTCAGCGTTAGACTTAAGGTTAGGAGCGAAACCACCTTCGTCACCAACTGCAGTGCTGTAGCCTTTAGACTTAAGAACTTTAGCTAGGTTGTGGAATACTTCTGCACCGATACGTAGACCTTCTTTAAGAGTCTTAGCGCCAACTGGTTGGATCATGAACTCTTGGATGTCAACGTTGTTGTCTGCGTGCTCACCACCGTTGATGATATTCATCATTGGTAGAGGCATAGAGAACTGACCAGCAGTACCGTTTAGCTCAGCGATGTGCTCGTATAGAGGCATGCCTTTAGCCGCTGCAGCAGCTTTAGCGTTCGCTAGAGAAACAGCTAGGATTGCGTTAGCACCAAACTTAGATTTGTTCTCAGTACCGTCTAGCTCGATCATTACTGCGTCGATTGCAGCTTGGTCTTTAGCGTCTTTACCAGTTAGAGCTGTAGCGATTTCGCCGTTTACAGCTTCAACAGCTTTAAGAACACCTTTACCTAGGAAACGTGCTTTGTCGCCGTCACGTAGCTCAAGAGCTTCGCGAGAACCAGTTGATGCGCCAGATGGAGCAGCAGCCATACCTACGAAACCGCCTTCTAGGTGTACTTCAGCTTCTACAGTTGGGTTACCACGTGAATCGATGATTTCACGACCTAGAACTTTAACGATCTTAGACATTGAATGTTTCCTTCTCGTTGAATATATAATGTCAAATTAAAGGCAGCAGCACTGCAAACGCTACTGCCGGTATCCTTTACTTCTCTAATTCGTCACGCTGGTTTTGGCCAGCCGCTTTAACGAAGCCTTCGAACAATGGGTGACCATCGCGAGGCGTAGAAGTGAACTCTGGGTGGAACTGAGCTGCAACAAACCATGGGTGGTTTGGAATCTCGATAACTTCAACCAGCTTCTTGTCCGCAGACAGACCCGATACTTTTAGGCCCGCTTTTTCGATTTGTGGACGAAGATTGTTGTTCACTTCGTAACGGTGACGGTGACGTTCATGGATCGTCGCGCTACCGTATAGTTCACGAGCTTTCGTACCTTTCTCTAGGTGACATAGTTGTGAACCTAGACGCATAGTACCACCTAGGTCAGATTTTTCAGTACGTTCTTCAACTTTACCTTCACCATCTACCCATTCAGTAATTAGACCAACTACTGGGTACTTCGTGTCTTTGCTAAATTCTGAAGAGTGTGCACCTTCCATGCCCGCAACGTTACGTGCGTACTCGATAAGTGCCACTTGCATACCAAGACAGATACCTAGGTAAGGTACTTTGTTCTCACGAGCGTATTGTGCTGCGAAAATCTTACCTTCAACACCACGGTCACCGAAGCCACCTGGTACTAGGATAGCGTCAAGACCTTGAAGTGCTTCTTCGCCTTTCGCTTCTACTTCTTGAGAGTCAACGTACTTGATCTTAACGCTTAGGCGGTTCTTAAGACCCGCGTGCTTAAGTGCTTCGTTCACTGACTTGTATGCATCTGGTAATTCAATGTATTTACCAACCATACCGATGGTTACTTCACCAGTTGGGTTCGCTTCTTCATAGATTACCTGTTCCCATTCTGATAGGTCTGCTTCTGGAGCGTTGATACCAAAACGAGTACACACTAGGTCATCAAGACCTTGTGATTTAATTAGTTGAGGGATCTTGTAGATTGAGTCTACATCCTTCATTGAGATTACTGCTTTCTCTTGAACGTTACAGAATAGAGCAATCTTCTTACGTTCGTTCGCAGGGATCATGCGATCAGAACGACAAACTAGGATATCTGGCTGGATACCGATAGACAGTAGCTCTTTTACAGAGTGCTGAGTCGGTTTAGTTTTCACTTCACCAGCTGCTGCTAGGTAAGGAACTAGTGTTAGGTGCATGAACATTGCACGCTCACGGCCTAGCTCTACTGCTAGCTGACGAATCGCTTCCATGAATGGTAGAGACTCGATATCACCAACCGTACCACCAACTTCAACGATCGCAACATCGTGGCCTTCTGCGCCAGCAATTACACGGTCTTTGATAGAGTTAGTGATGTGAGGGATTACTTGGATAGTTGCACCTAGGTAATCACCGCGACGCTCTTTCGCTAGAACGTCTGAGTAAACACGACCCGCTGTGAAGTTGTTACGCTTAGTCATCTTGGTGCGAATGAATCGCTCGTAGTGACCAAGGTCAAGGTCAGTTTCAGCGCCATCTTCCGTAACGAACACCTCACCGTGTTGAGTCGGGCTCATAGTGCCTGGATCAACGTTGATGTAAGGGTCAAGCTTCATCATAGTCACTTTAAGACCACGAGCTTCTAAAATAGCTGCAAGCGATGCCGCTGCAATACCTTTACCTAGAGAGGATACAACCCCGCCAGTAACAAAAATGTAATTTGTCGTCATGTTTAACCTGAAATTGGTTGAATGAGGGAAAATGGATTTCTTCTGGACGGGATGAAAATATACCAGAAGCCCCTTATCGCCACAACGTGAAATCTATCACACTGCTATTTTTTATTTTTTGCTTCAAATCAAATCAGCACAAAAGCTTTGTTCAACTTTTCTCCGCCAACTTGACTTCATCCCACATAGAATCGAGCTCAGAGAGGGAAAAATCGTTCAAAGTTTTACCTTTTTGACGAACTTTTCCTTCTACACCTTTAAAGCGACGCTCAAATTTTACGTTAGCTTTGCTCAGTGCCGATTCTGGGTTTTTCCCTAGATGCCTCACTAGATTCACCGTCGCAAACAGTAAATCACCCAATTCTTCCTCTACCAAATCCTCATTTGGCGTAATTTGCAGTGCTTCTTCAAGCACTTCATCGACCTCTTCCCGAACCTTATCGACAACAGGGCCAATTGATTCCCAATCAAAGCCATATTTTGCTACCTGCTTTTGCACCTTTGTAGCACGCAAAAGTGCAGGTAGAGAGTTTGGTATTGAGTCTAGAATACTTTCCTGAGTTTTGCCTGCTTGCACTTTTTCTTTGGCTTTCTCGGCTTCCCAGTTGGCATTGATTGCCTCTTCATCATCAAATTCAACATCAGAAAACACATGTGGATGACGACGAGTCAGCTTCTCATTCACACCATCTACCACATCAGAAAACTCGAACAACCCTTGCTCTTTCGCAAGTTGACTGTAAAAAATCACCTGAAACAACAAGTCGCCCAGCTCTTCTTGTAGATTTGGCCAATCCTTGTTGTGAATCGCATCCACTACTTCGTATGTCTCTTCGATAGTATGCGGGACAATTGTTTCAAAATTTTGTTTCAGATCCCAAGGGCAGCCACCTTCTGGATCGCGCAGCTTCGCCATAATTTGTTCTAGTTGTTCAATCGGGTGGCTCATGGTGCTTTCCTATTATCCTATTTGATTGTTTTAATCTAATTCTTTTCTTAAAACTAAAAAAGGTGAGCAGTTAAAACCACTCACCTTTCTATTTTTCGTCATCCCCAAGAGCGAAGTATGAGCGAGTTGGGGATCTCAAACTACTTAGCGAGATTCCCTATCACGTTCGTTCCTCACTGTAGGGAATGACAACTATGTTTTTTTACTAAGTAATTAGTTCTTCTAACAAGGCAGTAAACTTATGAGGCTCCTGAGCATAGCTTGCCTATGTGATGAGCCTGGGCCGGCATTCCGAAAATAAGTGAAACTAACGCCGTTAGAAAGCTAAGTACAACGTAAAAACTATCCTAATCTCTTGACGCTCATAACATCTTTGATCTGCTCGACGCGACTCGTCACGCGGCTGAGGATTTCAATGTTGGTCACTTCCAGGTCAAAGTCCATCACTGATAGCTGACGCTTGTAGTCAGTACGGCTCTTCATGGTCGTAACACTGATCTTCTCATTAGCAAACAGCGAGGTGATGTCTTTCAATAATCCACTACGTTCTAGCGCTTCAACACGCAGCGTTAGGATGTAAGAACCAACGAAGCCATTACCCCAAACCGTATCAATGATACGCTCTGGTGCGTGGATTCTTAGCTCGCTCAGTTGCTCACAATCACTACGGTGGACAGAGATACCACGACCTTGAGTGATGTAACCCTTGATGCTGTCACCTGGGATTGGCTGACAACAGCGTGCAAGGTGCGTCATCAGGTTATCGACACCTTCAACCACAACCGCATCTTTCTTAGGACGGCTCTGTTGAGCAGGCTTGTTTTCTGACTCAAGTAGCTTCTCTAGTGCCTTTTGATCTTCCTCTTCCGCAGTTGGCTTATTCACCAATGCATTGATGTGGTTGATCACTTGGTTGATTCGCAAATCACCGCTACCGATACCCGCATACAGCTCATCTGGCGTATTCACGTTGAAACGCTTCAGGGCATATTGGTCGGCGTCTTTGAGCGTCGCGCCAATCTTGTGCAGCTCGCTCTCTAGAATATCACGACCTGCTTCGAGGTTTTTCTCACGGCTTTGTGCGCGGAACCAAGCGTTAATCTTGGCGCGAGCACGACCAGAATGAACGAAGCCTGTGGTTGGGTTTAGCCAATCACGTGAAGGGTTTGGCTCTTTCTGAGTGATGATCTCAACCTGATCACCCATCGAGAGCTTGTGAGTAAATGGAACGATACGTCCACCTACTTTGGCACCGATACAGCGGTGACCGACCATAGAGTGAATGTGGTAAGCGAAATCCAACGGAGTTGCGCCCATTGGTAAGTCGACCACATCACCGCGTGGTGTAAACGCGTATACACGATCATCAAAGACTTGGCTACGAACTTCATCCAGCATCTCACCAGAGTCAGACATCTCTTCTTGCCAATCGATCAGCTTACGCAACCATGTGATCTTCTCATCGTAACCGCTGCGACCACCTGATGAGCCTTCTTTGTACTTCCAGTGCGCGGCAACACCCAGCTCTGAGTCTTCGTGCATCTGTTTAGTACGGATCTGGATCTCGATGGTTTTGCCTTCAGGCCCAAGTACCACGGTATGGATAGATTGGTAGCCATTCGGTTTCGGGTTCGCGACATAGTCATCGAACTCACTTGGTAAGTGTTTGTATTTGGTATGCACAACACCAAGCGCTGCATAACAGTCTTGCAGTTGGTCTGCGATGATACGTACAGCACGCACGTCAAATAGCTCATCGAAAGCCAAGCCTTTCTTCTGCATCTTACGCCAGATGCTGTAGATATGTTTTGGACGACCGCTTACTTCCGCGTTGATGCTAGAGCGTCCCATTTCAGACGTAAGGTCATCAACGAAATCTGTGATGTACTGTTCGCGAACGATACGACGCTCAGAAAGCTGCTTAGCGATCTGCTTATAGGTATCTGGTTGTTGGTAACGAAAAGCGTAGTCTTCGATTTCCCATTTAAGCTGACCAATACCAAGACGATTAGCCAGTGGCGCATAGATGTTGGCACACTCTTTCGCTGCCGCTCTACGCACTTCATCAGGTGCTTTTTTCACCTCGATAAGGTTACAAATACGCTCAGCAAGCTTGATGACCACACAGCGGAAATCATCAACCATAGCCAATAGCATGCGGCGCACGTTATCAACCTGGCCTGACGCTGCGCTGCCTTCAAGGGTAACGTTGAGTTGGCCAAGTGCCGCCATCTCTTCAACGCCATCAATCAGCTTAACGATCTCTTTGCCGTAGCTCTCTTCAAAGGCTTCTCGCTCAAATACACCACTGGAGACAACAGGGAAAAGCTGAGCCGCAACGAGTGTCGCGCGATCCATTGATAACGTCACCAAGATTTCTATCATCTCTCGGCCACGCCACAATAGCAGTGAGGCTTGCTCATGCTCTTTTAGCAGTTCTTCACAGTGACGATAAACCTTGATCAGTTTATTCGACGTTTTGGCATCCTGATTTAAAGATGCAATCCAGCTCTCTAGCTCAAACTGTTCGCTTGGGTTTAAATGTGCGCTTCGTACCGCAACCATCATGCCTTCCTAGTTATTATGTTTTATACCCAACTCAGTATGACTAACCGGGTCCAAGTTAGTTCGACTCATACTGGTAACAAGACGTTTCTTATACGCCTTTTCGTTCTATGATTTTTCTTTGACGAATAGTGCCATAGATTCCAAATGACTGGTATGCGGAAACATGTCTAACATACCCATTTTGACCATTTGATAACCTTGATTTTGCAAGCTTGCCGTATCTCTAGCTAGAGTAGCAGGATTACATGAAACATAAACCACACTCTTCGCTCCTAGCGCTGAAATTTGGTCGACAATCCCACTTGCTCCAGCGCGCGCAGGATCAAGCAATACCTTATCGAATTTCTCTTTCGCCCACTTCTGAGAAGAGAGCTCTTCTTCTAGATTCGCTTGGTAAAATGTCGCGTTGTTGAGTTGATTTACTTCGGCATTGCTTGTTGCCTGTTTCACCATTTCATCGACGCCTTCAACACCGACCACCAACGCAGATTGTTTTGCAATAGGTAAACTGAAATTACCTAAACCGCAAAACAGGTCGAGAACACGTTCATCAGCTTGTGGATTCAACCATTCAATCGCTTGTGCCACCATCTTCTGGTTCACTTGCTGATTGACTTGAATAAAGTGATTCGGTTCAAACGGCAAAGTAACGCCTGTTTCACTGTATGTCGGCGCATCACCCACCAAACGAACCAGCTGATCTGTTTCTGGCATTGAATACAAGATTGCACCCTGCTCTGTTGCTAAATCGATAAGTGCTTGCTGGTCTTTGTCTGTTAGTGGTTTAAGGTGACGAAGGACAATCACAGGCCCTTTGTCAGACAGAACCAGTTCTACGTGCCCAAGGTTCATGGGTTGACTAAAGGTATCGAGTAGCGTTTTCAACTTTGGCAGCAGCGCATTTAAACTAGGCTCCAACACTGCACAATCCGTCACATTCTCGATATGCTTGCTCTGTTTCTTGCGAAAACCAAACTGCAGCTGTTGATTCTTTCTATCCATAAACAAGCTCACGCGAGCACGGCGACGATAGCCAACCTGCGGGCCTGTAATTGGTTCTGCAATTTCAGTGGTAGGGGTTTGGTATTGGCTCATCAAGTGACTCAGTGACTGCCCTTTGTGCTCTACTTGCGATGCATAATCCATATGTTGTAAATGACAACCGCCACACTGATTAAAGTGCTTACAGAAAGGCTTTAGTCGCTGTTCACTTGGCTTTAATAGTTTAATCAGCTTCGCACGGGCAAACTTACTTTTACTTTCCGTTAATTGAATTACCACCTGCTCACCCGGCAACGCACCATCAATAAACACAGGTTTATTTTTCTGATAAGCGATACCTGCGCCATTGTGATCCATTCGTTCAACCAAAACCGATTGATGCTTGGTCTCGAATTGAGTTTTCTTTTTTGGTTGAAAAAAACGTGCCATTGCTTGTGCCTAAACTATCTTTTAATCATTTATTTGTATCCAGGACTCACTATTATGTCTTGGAATCATTGTCGAACGTGGCGGCTTTGATTAAGCTTACCGTTCACTTAGCCACCATTGTGTGCGTTATTTTCCCATATCCAGACCTCGATGTAATTAAAGAACATGACCAGATATGGCTTGAGAGCCCGTGTAATTACCCTAACTCTAGCTCCGACCCTGATTATAGGGTTGTTATTGAGTGCATTCTTCTCATTTAACCGCTATCAAGACCTCGAAGGACAAGTTGTCAATACAGGTACCAGCATTATAGAACCTCTTGCGATTGCAAGTGAGTCTGGCATGCAATTAGAGAGTCGAGAGTCGGTTCGTCAACTCATCAGCTACGCCCATCGTAAGAACTCTAAGTTGGTGCGCAGTATCGCGGTGTTCGATGAGCGTCATGAGCTATTTGTAACCTCAAACTTCCACCCTGACTTTGAAAGCCTAACCTATCCCAAAGATAAGCCTATCCCGCACCTTAGTTCGTCCAAGTTGCTTGATAATACGCTGATTTTAAGAACCCCTATTATTGCTGAAGGTCAGTTCATGAACTCTGCTAACGGGCAGTCTCAAGCGAATCAGGCTGTCGGTTACATCGCCATCGAGCTGGATCTCTCCTCATTACGACTACAACAATACCAAGAGATCTTCTCAGCGTTTCTGGTCCTTATCCTAGGCCTTGGCCTGTCTGGTGTGTTTGCATTCCGCTTAATGCACGACGTGACTCAACCGATCACACACATGAAGAACATGGTAGACCGAATTCGTCGTGGTCACTTAGATGTACGTATCGAAGGCAAGATGCACGGTGAGTTGGACTCACTCAAAAACGGTATCAACGCGATGGCGGTATCTCTTTCTGAATACCACGTTGAGATGCAGCACAGTATCGACCAAGCGACGTCCGATCTACGTGAAACACTCGAGCAGTTAGAAATTCAGAACGTTGAATTGGATATCGCGAAGAAGCGCGCTCAAGAAGCGGCGCGCGTGAAATCGGAGTTCTTGGCCAACATGTCACACGAGCTAAGAACGCCGCTTAATGGTGTGATTGGCTTTACTCGTCAGATGCTGAAAACGCACCTGTCCACCAGCCAGACCGATTATCTGCAGACCATTGAACGCTCAGCTAACAACCTACTGAGCATCATTAACGATATCCTCGATTTCTCGAAGCTCGAAGCGGGTAAACTGGCTCTAGAGAATATCCCGTTCGAGTTCCAAGCAAGCCTTGAAGAGGTAGTGAACCTACAAGCTACCAATGCTCACGAGAAAGGGCTTGAACTAACTCTGAAAGTTGACCCGAAAGTACCTGCTGGTCTTGTCGGTGACCCACTGCGTATTCAACAGATTCTTACTAACCTGGTGGGCAACTCCATCAAGTTCACCGAGCGCGGTAACATCGATATCAGCGTTGAGCTACGTTCTCAATCAGAAGATAACATCGAGCTACAGTTCATGGTGCGAGATACCGGTATTGGTATCTCTGAACGCCAGCAAGCACAACTGTTCCAAGCCTTTAGCCAAGCCGATGCGAGTATCTCACGTCGCTATGGCGGTACAGGGTTAGGTCTGGTTATCACCCAAAAACTGGTTAGCCAGATGGGCGGCGAGATCAGTCTAACCAGTCGCCTGCACCAAGGTTCGACATTCTGGTTCACACTAAGACTATCGACCACCGATATGCCGATGACAGATCTTATAGAGACCCAGTGTCTGCAAGAGAAGCAACTGCTGTTGATTGAACCGAACATGCAAGCGGCGTCGATTACTCAGCAAGTACTGACTCAAGAAGGGTTGATCGTGACCTACCGTTCAGTAATGCCTGAGGAGTCGACCAACTATGATTACGTTCTTCTCAATCTTGCGGCTAACCAAGACTATGAACTAGAAGTCGTTCAGCAATGGGCAAACCGCGCTAGAGAGATCTCGCAAAACGTCATCATTGGCACCCCAAGTACCGAGCTCGCACTGGGTGAGCAGTTGATGAAAAATGTTGATGTACAGTGCATCACCAAACCACTGTCTCGCAAGAAGCTGCTGCAAACTCTTGTCTCTAACCAAGCACCGCTCCTCAATGCACCAGTCATTGAGACGCATAGCGACGAGAAGCTACCACTGACAGTGATGGCAGTCGATGATAACCCAGCCAACTTGAAGCTGATTACCGCGCTACTGCAAGAGCGTGTGGAAACGGTTGTCAGCTGTACTAATGGCCAGCAAGCAATTGACCGAGCGACTGAGCAGACATTCGATATCATCTTCATGGATATCCAAATGCCACAGATGGATGGTGTGACCGCATGTAAGCATATCAAAGAGCTGGAAAATAACGCCAATACACCAGTGATTGCGGTAACAGCCCACGCAATGAGTGGCGAACGCGATCGTCTATTGGCAGCTGGTATGGACGATTATCTGACCAAGCCAATTGAAGAGCATGTACTGCAGCAAGTTCTGATTCACTGGAGCCCCGAATCTGAAGTAGAGAATGTAGAAAAGATCGATCCTGAGCACCCTGCAGTTGGTGTTGAGATTGAAAGTCATACTATCGAAACAGAGAGTAGCCAGCACAAAAACATCATCATTGATTGGCAAGCCGCACTCAAGCAAGCGGCCAATAAAGAAGATCTTGCGCGTGATATGTTGCAGATGCTGGTCGACTTTATTCCTGAAGTGTACGACGCAGCAGAGAAAGCGATTGAAGAACCGGACTACTCAGTTGATGAGCTAATCCACATCATCCACAAGATGCACGGCAGCAGCTCATACAGCGGTGTGCCGAGACTCAAAGCGGTGTGTGCGACCATTGAGAAAGAGCTGCGCTCTGGCACTCAGATAGAGGACATCGAGCCAGAACTGTTCGAACTTCAGGATGAGCTAGATAAGGTACAGGCCACAGCAATTCACTACCTGACTCCGATTCAGCCGAGTTAATCCTCGGCACAGGTAAGTAATGGGCACCATAAAAACAAAAAGCAGAGCCAATAGCTCTGCTTTTTTGATTGTCACTGCTTAGCGGAACATTAAGACTCGAAGAGCACCGTTGCTACTGCGTAGTGACGTTCATCTGAGATCGTAATGTGGATAGAGTTAACGCCAATGCTTGCGGCTAACTCTTTCGCTTTGTTGTGCAAGGTAAGAACTGGCTTACCATACTCATCGTTCGCAACCTGAAAATCATGGAAGGTGACGCCCATTGCGATACCGGTCCCTAGTGCTTTTGAAGCAGCCTCTTTGGCGGCAAAGCGCTTAGCTAAAAAGCGCCCTTTCTGCTTCAAAGAGTGGAACTGTTCAAGCTCCACCTCACTTAAGATACGCTCCGCAAAGGCTGCGCCACTGCGTGCTAATGCCTTTTCAACTCGCTCAATCTCTGCGATGTCTGTACCAAGGCCAACCACTGCCATGACTCTTTAACCTTCCGATTTTATCAATTAAGCGTTGTTACGCGCGTTTTCCATGACCGCTTTCATATCTGATACCGCTTTCGCTAGGCCATCAAATACTGCACGGCCAATCACAGAGTGACCAATGTTCAGCTCGTAGATCTCTGGTAAAGCGGCGATTGGCGCAACGTTGTGGTACGTCAGGCCGTGACCTGCATTCACTGTGATGCCTAGGTCGTCTGCGTAGCTTGCGCCTGCTGCGATCTTTTTCAGCTCATCTTGTTGGTCTTCTTCAGTCTTCGCGTCTGCGTAGTGACCAGTGTGCAGTTCAATGAATGGTGCACCACACGCTTTCGCTGCATCAATTTGCTCACGGTCCGCATCGATGAATAGAGATACCTTGATGCCCGCTTCAGTCAGCTTTTGTGTCGCCGCTTTTACTTTTTCAAGTTGGCCAACCACGTCCAAGCCACCCTCTGTCGTTAGCTCTTCACGCTTTTCAGGAACCAGACAAACAAACTCAGGCTTAGTATCTAGTGCAATCTGTACCATCTCATCCGTTACCGCCATCTCTAAATTCATGCGAGTCTGGATAGTTTCAGCCAGAATACGAACATCGCGGTCAAGGATATGACGACGGTCTTCACGCAGGTGAATTGTGATACCGTCTGCACCGGCACGCTCAGCAATTTCTGCTGCGTGAACTGGATCTGGGTATTGAGTTCCACGTGCATTACGTAGGGTTGCAACGTGGTCGATATTAATGCCTAAAAGGATTGAGCTCATTTTCCAATACTCCGTGCTCTAGAGAGACCTATTTGTGGCATAAACAGCTCTCTACTTTTTAATGGTTTGCCGCCAAGATACGGCTTTAAGGCTATGCGTGTAAAGCGTTTTGCCGCTTTTAACTGCTCTTTCGTTATAAATCTACGTTCACTGATCGCTATCAGTTCATCACCCATAAAGGTCAGGTTGTCACGACGTACTGAGGCGATAAAGCCCTTCTGCTCGCGATAGCGATAAGTCATTGTCGGATCAATAGGTTCTCCGGTACCTGCACAGTGCAGAAAATCAACGCCGTAACCCATTGCTGATAACAGAGCGAGTTCAAAGCGTCGCAATGCAGGCTCTGGATTTTCATTATGCGCCAGTTCTGTTAAAGCATTAAGATAATCATGAAAAAGTGCGGGCATTGGCACTTCTGCCATCAAAACTCGCCCGATTAATTCATTTACATACATGGCGGAGTAGAGGTTAATCCCAGTTAGCGGCAGTCCAAGGCTGATAGGTTCCGCTTGGCGCAATGTTTTCATTGAGCCATTACCAGACCATTTCAGCAGCAGTGGTGTAAACGGCTGCAACGCGCCTTTAAGATTGGAACGCTTACTGCGTGCCCCTTTAGACATCAGTGTCATTCGTCCGAACTCTTCACTGAACACATCTAAAATCAGGCTCGATTCACTGTACGGTCTGCGATGTAATACAAAGCAGCGCTGTAACCCTTCTGAAGACATATCACCTTCTAAATAGAAAAAAGGAGCCTAACTGGCTCCTTTTAAAATGGTTTCGACCCGGAGCGAAGCGCTTGCGCCTCTAGCGGGTTATAAGTCGTCGATGTAGCCCAGTGAACGCAGTGCACGTTCATCGTCAGCCCAACCCGACTTCACTTTAACCCAAGTTTCTAGGAATACTTTACGACCGAATAGCTCTTCCATATCCAGACGAGCTTCGCGACCGATTGTCTTGATCTTCTCGCCGCCTTTACCAATCACCATCTTCTTCTGGCCACTGCGCTCAACTAGGATAAGAGCGTTGATGTGGAAACCATCGTTGTCTGGGTTGTAGTCAAAGCGTTCGATCTCAACCGTCACTGAGTAAGGCAACTCATCACCCGTAAAACGCATCAGCTTCTCACGAATGATCTCTGACGCCATGAAGCGCTGAGAACGGTCTGTTACATACTCTTCAGGGAAGTGGTGTGTCGCTTTCGGAAGATGTTCACGAACGTGCTTACGCAGTACATCAGTGTTCTTACCGTGTTTTGCCGAAATTGGCACAACATCGATGAAGTCCATCTTCTTAGACACTTCCATCATGTGCAGCATCACGTCATTGCGGTCTTGCACGTTGTCTACTTTGTTCACACAAAGAACGACTGGGAAGTTCGCTTTCTTAAGCTTGGTCAGTACCATCTCATCGTCTTCAGTCCAGTGCGTACCGTCAACAAGGAAAAGTACCAAGTTCACATCACTCAAAGAGCTGTTTGCTGCACGGTTCATCAGACGGTTGATAGCACGCTTCTCTTCGATGTGAAGTCCTGGAGTATCAACGTAAATCGCTTGGTAATCCCCTTCGGTCTCTACACCCATAATACGGTGACGAGTCGTTTGAGGTTTACGCGATGTGATCGAAATCTTTTGACCCAAAATATGGTTCAGAAGTGTCGACTTACCTACGTTCGGACGACCGACGATAGCGATGAAACCACAGTGCTGGTTTTCCGGTAGGCTAGGTTCTTTGTTATCAGATGCAAAGAATGCATCGATATCGAATTCTTGGTTGTTATCAGACATTGCTTAGTTGCTCTAATGCTGTTTCAGCAGCCGCTTGTTCTGCCTTGCGGCGGCTAGTGCCTTTACCGATAACAGGTTTATCCACACCTGCCACTTTACACTCAACCGTAAATTCTTGGTTGTGTGCTTCACCTTTAATATTAGTCACTGTGTAGACAGGTAGCGGATTTCTTCGGCCCTGTAGGAACTCTTGCAGACGCGTTTTCGGGTCTTTTTGAGAAACACCAGGCTGAATCGCTTCTAGGCGAGTTTTGTACCAGCTTAAAATGATGCCGCGAATTGTTTCAGTGTCGCTATCTAGGTAAATAGCACCAATGATTGCTTCGACAGCATCTGCCAGAATAGAGTCACGACGGAATCCGCCACTCTTTAACTCACCTGGACCTAATTTTAAGTAATCTCCTAGGGCGAATTCACGACCTAGTTCAGCCAATGTATGTCCACGTACCAAAGTAGCACGCATACGGCTCATATCACCCTCGTTTACTTTCGGGAAACGGTGGTAGAGATCATCAGCGATGACAAAACTTAAAATTGAATCGCCCAGAAACTCAAGACGTTCGTTGTGCTTACCTGCAGCGCTGCGGTGAGTCAGCGCCAGGTGAATGAGATCGGTATCTTTGAACTGATAGCCGATCTTTCTCTCTAGTTTATCAATTGGAGAATTCATGCTCTCTCGATGTATTTAGTGATCGATTAATTAATGCCACCGATGCGGTTAAAACGCACACCAGTTGGGATCCAAGAAGGTAAAACACTGTCTGAGCTGCGCTCGAATTCAAAGCTGATCCAAATCGCAACCGCTTTACCTACTAGGTTTTCTTCAGGGACAAAGCCCCAGTAACGGCTATCTGCACTGTTGTCACGGTTATCACCCATTACAAAGTACTGGCCTTCTGGAACAACCCACTCGTTAACACCTGGACGAGGCTGGTACGATTGCACACGGTCACGACGCAGTGGGTTAACTAAAACTTGGTGCTCAACGTCACCCAACTTCTCATTGAGTTGGATAAGTGGCACACCGTCTTGAATAAATTGGCTCTCTTCAACGTTACTCAGCTTCACAGGTTTGCAGCCTTGTGTGCCTTTGGTTTGAATACACAGCTCTTTATTACTGTTGTAACGAATCATATCGCCCGGCAAGCCAACCACACGTTTAATGTAGTCAATGTTTGGCTGTGGCGGGTATTTGAATACGATTGAGTCACCACGCTCAGGCTTGCCTGTTTCTACCAGTTGAGTGCGCCACACTGGGTCTTTTAGACCGTAAGCGTATTTCTCAACTAGGATAAAGTCACCTACAAGTAGGGTTGGCATCATCGAGCCCGATGGGATTTGGAACGGTTCATAGATAAATGAACGCAGCACCAAAACAAATGCAATTACAGGGAAAATGGATACGCTATTTTCAACCCACCAAGGCTGAGCCGTCACTTTTGCACTGGTTTCAGCATCTAAACCGTTAGTTTGAGCGGTAACGCTAGCCAGTTTCAATTGGCGCTTCTTAGCCCAAACAAACTTCTCTAACGCCCATACAACGCCAGTCACTAAGGTTACGATCACTAAAATAAGCGAAAATGTATTAGCCATTTATATCCCTTAAATTTCATTTCTTTAAAAATAACGAAAGTGAAAGAGTATAACTCTTTCACTCTACTTAATATTTCTAATTGTTATCAATCACACTGACTAGATGCTTGAAAGATTACGCAGGAAAAATCGCTTAGTTCTAGGCGCAAAGTGCAGTGACTAGTGGGCCTAATTACAAATCTTTGCAACAACGAAATAAGCGATTTTAACCAGTAATATTTAGCAGTTAGTTAGTACGATTGATACTAGTCTTTGCCAACGTGAAGAATTGCTAAGAACGCTTCTTGAGGCAGCTCTACGTTACCGATCTGCTTCATACGCTTCTTACCTTCTTTCTGTTTCTTCAGAAGCTTCTTCTTACGACTCACGTCACCACCGTAACATTTCGCGATAACGTTCTTACGCAGCTGCTTAACTGTTGAACGAGCGATGATGTGGTTACCGATAGCCGCTTGAATTGCAATATCGAACATCTGACGAGGGATGAACTCTTTCATCTTCTCAACTAGCTGACGACCGCGAGTCTGAGACTGATCTTTGTGGGTAATCATTGCTAGTGCATCAACAGTGTCGCCGTTTAGAAGAACGTCTACACGAACCATGTTAGACGCTTCAAAGCGTTGGAAGTTGTAATCCAGTGACGCGTAGCCACGAGATGTTGACTTCAGACGGTCGAAGAAGTCCAGTACCACTTCAGCCATTGGAATATCGTAAACAACCGCTACTTGGTTACCGTGATAAATCATATCAACCTGCACACCACGCTTCTCAACACACAGTGTGATTACGTTACCTAGGTAATCTGATGGCACTAGGATATTACAACGCGCGATTGGCTCACGAATCTCATCGATATCGTTAATAGCCGGAAGCTTAGCCGGGCTATCTACGTAAAGCAGTGTGCCGTCAGTTTTTTCAACTTCGTAAACTACGGTTGGCGCAGTTGTAATCAGGTCTAGGTCGTATTCACGCTCTAGACGCTCTTGGATGATCTCCATGTGAAGCATACCAAGGAAGCCACAACGGAAACCGAAACCTAGAGCTGCAGAGTTTTCTGGCTCGTAGAATAGTGATGCATCGTTTAGGCTCAATTTGCCTAGTGCATCACGGAAGTTTTCGTAATCGTCAGATGATACAGGGAATAGACCTGCGTATACCTGTGGTTTTACTTTCTTAAAGCCCGGTAGTGCCGTTTCACAGCCGTTTTTAGCCAGTGTCAGCGTATCACCTACTGGTGCACCAAGGATGTCTTTAATACCACATACAACCCAGCCTACTTCGCCAGTTTGCAGAACTTCGGTATCAACCTGTTTTGGTGTGAAGATACCTAGACGGTCTACCCCCCAAACTTGACCAGTACTCATTACTTTGATCTTGTCGTTCTTTCTTAGAGAACCGTTCTTGATACGTACTAGCGATACAACACCAAGGTAGTTATCGAACCAAGAGTCAATGATCAGTGCTTGTAGCGGCGCATCTGGATCGCCTTCTGGCGCAGGGATCGCTGAAACAATGTTTTCTAGTACATCGTCAACACCAATACCAGTTTTCGCAGAACAGCGAGTCGCTTCCATCGCGTCGATACCAACGATCTCTTCGATCTCTTCAGATACGCGCTCTGGATCCGCAGCAGGAAGGTCAATCTTGTTTAGGATTGGCACAACTTCCAGATCCATTTCGATCGCTGTGTAACAGTTTGCTAGTGTCTGAGCTTCTACACCCTGACCCGCATCGACAACCAGTAGCGCACCTTCACAAGCGGCTAGAGAACGAGATACTTCGTATGCGAAGTCAACGTGTCCTGGAGTATCGATGAAGTTTAATTGATAAGTTTCACCATCTTTAGCAGTGTAGTTAAGAGTCACACTCTGAGATTTGATAGTGATGCCACGTTCACGCTCCAGATCCATCGAATCAAGGACTTGCGCAGCCATTTCACGATCGCTTAATCCTCCACAAACTTGGATTAGACGGTCAGATAGGGTCGACTTACCATGGTCGATG
This sequence comes from Vibrio sp. R11-SG3-ISO9, assembly GCF_059834255.1. Lineage (NCBI taxonomy): Bacteria > Pseudomonadati > Pseudomonadota > Gammaproteobacteria > Vibrionales > Vibrionaceae > Vibrio > Vibrio sp. R11-SG3-ISO9. The sequence goes on along the minus strand of NZ_JCBDGU010000024.1, from coordinate 40,709 downwards.
TGGGCGATAATCGAAAAGTTACGAATGTGCTTCATAATTTGGTGTGACAAACTCTTTAAATTAGGACGGTAAGAAAGCCGCGTATCGACCGCGTTTCATAGACTGCGGTGGCGGCATTTCAATCAAGTTGGCAGATTCTACCCAATTTAACCGCAATACGCATCATAAATTAGACAAGCGGCTCACCAAGGATTCGAATCAACACCACTTGCTGCTTCGATTTGTCTTCCATTGGTTTGGCCAAACGTTTTGCAAGGGCAATACCACCAGCTGTAAATATAGCAGCAGACAGAATAACTGCGCCCTCTCCGACTCCAAGTAAAGGCGCTAACAGCAGCTGACCAAAGGCAGCACCGAGCATCATCATGAACAATGGAACGAGGTACACTAGAGCTGCCGACTCCAGCAGACTCCTTTCAGGAAAACCTATCTCGACGATTTGTCCAGCTTTCACAAGGTTCTTGGTCGTTAATTGCCAGAAAAGGGACTTATTGCCAACGGCTTTGGTCACGATACCAGTGCCACAACTCTTTTGAGAGGAACAGCTGCTGCAACTGGTCTGCTGCTCGCAGCTCAATTGCACATGATAGTGAGCGCCCTGTTTCTCAACGGCACTCACTGTAGCCAATGCGGTCATCATTGGCTTGTACCTTGATTAGCAGCAAATTGCACCGATTGTGCGATACGCTGCGCGGTTGCAGGAGGAATATCTCCGACTACAGAGATCTCATTATCACCACTCACTAAGCTATGCAGGGTACGACGACCTTGGCGCACAAGCTGACCTTTAAGAGAGTGCTCATCTCTGTCTGAGATATAAACCGAGAAGCTAAATAGACCGTCACTAAACATCTGGCTTTCAACCATCTTATTGGTTGTTGCCATTGGGTAGCGGTTTAGCTCTTTCGCTTCAAATCCATCAGGAATCCAAGAGACACGCCAATCGCTTTCCCCCACTACACCATCGGGTAAAGAGAGCACTTTCGGTAGCTGAGCGTTGTTCAGCCCTGCCATAGCTTCTGCAATCTTGTCGTTAACCACATAGGAAATCGTACGGTACTGCTCTAGAATTTCACCATCTCGGTCGAGCAGATCCGCTCGTAGAGGCAGGTTCGTGTTCTCATCAACCCAAAGAACATAGGAGTAACGCAGGCCGTCTTTTGGCACCACACGCAACACTTGCGTTGTCGTACCGGCTTCACGCGCACGCCCTACCTTCACGAAGTCGTAATACTCGTTCAGGATATCAATGTCGTTGTTCAACATCGGAATAACTGGCGCAACCATATTGCCAGACTCAATCGTAAAAGGTTCAGTACCTGGTTCGATGTAGCTGACTTCGTTGCCGCGACGAATTACTTCGCGTACGGGGCCACTTAGGTAGACAAGGTGAGCGAGTTGTTGCTCGTCACTTACGGCATGACGATACAAGAGCGGTTCAATACTGCTCTTCTTAATCAGTATGTAGGAAAGTTCGTAATTTAAATGCTGACTGGCCTCGTTCATTTGATGCAATAAGGCCTTTGCAGAGGGCTCTTCTGCAAAGGCGCTTGGAGAGATCAAGCTGAACAGTGTCAGTGCACTGACCAGGAATTTCTTCATTCAATATCCGATTCTAGACGCGACTCATTTTCAGTCGACGCGTCGTTGTTTAATCTCAATTGCAACTCGTAATCTTGCAACATAGCGTGTACGCGCTTGCGCTGCTCTTGCAAGTTAGCATCTGTTACCGGTTTCTCAACAGATTCACGAGTTAGGCTTACTGGCTCTACCGAACCGGCAAACGGGATAGTTTGCAGTACAGGCAGTTGTTCTGCTTCAGGTGCGGCTGGATCGCTACCACCATACTGTTGAACACCCAAAATAACCGCCAACGACACACAAGCCGCAACGGCAACTTGACCAAACTGCTGCAGCCAAGCTGGCATCTGGCGTTTTGCTTGTTGAGGTTTAGGTTGTTCTTCTTGCACTTCTGGAGCAACAGTTTGTGTCTGCTCTGGGCGCAATGAATGCACATTGTTGAGTTTGTTGTGCGCAGGCTCATTCTCAAGCGCCGCAGCAACACTATCCGCAATGTTCCACTCTAGCGTTTCTGGCGCATCGCCTCGCATGACATCACCGATTAAATGGTAACTCTGCCAGGTATCCTTGCTTTCTTGATCGGACTCCAGCTCTGCAATCAGAGCTTTATCGATCGTTTCACCATCCATGAGTGCCGAAAGCTTTTCTTTATCAGCCATTATTTTCACCATAATTATTACAAGTTTTAGCGCTGCAAAAGAGGTTTAATTTTCTTTTCCACCGCTTCACGAGCACGGAAAATACGCGAACGTACGGTTCCTACAGGGCAATCCATTACTTCTGCAATCTCTTCGTAACTCAAGCCTTCAAGTTCGCGTAAGGTCATTGCAGTTTTCAAGTCTTCCGGTAGCGCTTCAATCGCTCCGAAAACTACTTCTTTCAATTCTTTCGACAGCGTTAAGTTCTCAGGGTTCGAAATTTCTTTCAGTGCGCTGCCAGTTTCAAAATATTCTGCATCATCTGCATCTACATCGGTTGCAGGAGGCCTACGGCTCTGTGCAACTATGTGATTTTTTGCTGTGTTCACGGCAATTCGGTACAACCATGTGTAGAAGGCACTCTCGCCTCTAAAGTTTGGTATCGCGCGGTAAGCCTTTATAAACGCTTCCTGTGCCACATCAGCCACATCACCGGAATTATTCACGTAGCGAGAGATAAGATTGCAAACTTTGTTTTGATACTTAACCACTAACAGGTTAAATGCTTGCTTATCTCCACTCTGAACTCGCTCAATCAACACTTGATCGGTTAGCTGCTCGTTCATTCGAGCGGGTACTCCTATTGTTATCACCCTTACCTTCTCAGATATGGGTACTAATTATGCGAAATGTAGTATTGACACCACTGTCTACATGAGCACTATTGTGACTAGGTCAAATAAGGAAAGTTCCAACTTTCTTAAAATTATTTGCCATTATTGTTTCACAATGTGATGTAATAAAAATAGCTACCCCTATCAATTTGGGGAAACTTAAGCAAAAGCAATGGTATTGAGCAATTAAATATTTCTAGATAGCTGTCTATATCTTGATTCTGCATTGTCTTTAAGGACTCATTGAGACTGAGTATAACAGTCGTTAAAGCCCTCCTAAAACAAGACAACGTCAATTTAGAGTGGACAACTCGACTATAGCCCGGGATTTAAAAAGTTTTATGAACGCAAACCGTGAACATCAATGTGATGTATTAGTGGTGGGGAGTGGTGCTGCTGGCTTGTCATTAGCCTTACGCGTCGCTGAACATGCAAAAGTAATCGTATTAAGCAAAGGACCACGTAGCGAAGGATCGACGTACTACGCACAGGGTGGTATCGCGGCCGTATTTGACGAATCAGACAGCATTGAGTCGCACGTTGAAGATACGCAAATTGCTGGCGCTGGGTTATGTGAAGAAGACACCGTTCAATTCATTGCTGAGAATGCTAAAGAGTGTGTGCAATGGCTAATCGATGGCGGTGTGCCTTTCGATAAAGACGAAAACAGCACTGAAGGTCAGCCTAAATACCACCTGACTCGTGAAGGCGGCCACAGTCACCGACGTATCCTACACGCGGCAGATGCAACCGGCATGGCAATGCAGACCTCTCTGCAAGACAACGTTAATAACCACCCAAACATTGAGATCTTCGAGCGCCATAATGCCCTCGACTTGATCACTGAAGATAAAATCGGTGGCTCAAAAGATAAAGTTATCGGTGCCTACATTTGGAACCGCAACCAAGAGCAAGTAGAAACCGTTCGCGCGAAATTCGTGGTACTTGCCACTGGCGGTGCCTCGAAAGTTTACCAGTACACATCCAACCCAGATGTCTCTTCTGGTGATGGTATTGCGATCGCTTGGCGTGCAGGTTGTCGTGTTGCGAACCTTGAGTTCAACCAGTTCCACCCGACCTGTCTATTCCACCCTGAAGCTCGTAACTTCTTGTTAACTGAAGCTCTTCGCGGTGAAGGTGCGTACCTACGCCGCCCTGACGGCACTCGCTTCATGAAAGATTTCGACGAACGTGGTGAGCTAGCCCCTCGTGATGTGGTAGCTCGCGCGATTGACTTTGAGATGAAGCGTCTTGGTGCCGATTGCATGTATGTGGATATCAGCCACAAGCCCGAAGAGTTCATTACTGCGCACTTCCCAATGATTCACACGCGCTTGATGGATCTGGGTATCGATATGACCAAAGAGCCGATTCCAATTGTTCCTGCTGCGCACTACACCTGTGGTGGCGTGATGGTGAACAAGGATGGCCAAACCGACCTGCAAAACCTCTACGCGATTGGTGAGGTAAGCTACACCGGTCTTCACGGTGCGAACCGCATGGCGTCAAACTCACTACTAGAGTGTGTCGTTTACGCTTGGTCCGCAGCAAAACACATCGTAGAGAACATCGAACAGTCTCAACTGTGTGCAGCGCTACCAGCATGGGATGAGAGCCAAGTGACCAACAGTGACGAAGAGGTTATCATCCAACACAACTGGCATGAACTGCGTCTATTTATGTGGGATTACATGGGTATCGTACGTACTGATAAGCGTCTTGAGCGCGCTATGCGCCGTATTCAGATGCTGCAGCAAGAAACTCACGAATACTACAGTCACTTTAAGGTTTCAAATAACCTGCTAGAGCTGCGTAACCTACTGCAAGTTGCTGAGCTAATGGTGCGCTGTGCGATGCAACGTAAAGAGAGCCGCGGTCTGCACTATACGCTGGACTACCCTGAACTGGCTGAAGACAGCGGTCCAACAATTCTGACGCCGAACAAAAACTAAGGCGAAAAAATTACGACTTAAAGGGAGCATGATGCTCCCTTTTTGTTTTTAGCCACACCAATAAATAACGATAGTCCGCTTCACGAAAGCTATCCCGCCATACAATGACTGGCTCACCTTCACTGAACTTCAACATCACGAACAGAGAACGGAAAATGGTATCGCTTGATTGAAGAACACGTTTCTGCCCATTGACCGTTATCTCTTGGTTAGGTCTAAGCTCTATCGCACCCGTCGCTATTGGCCAGCCAATTTTATTATCGCGCATCATCAGGTACAGCAGTGCGAAGATGCAAGGAGTGACAACAAGAGGGATATTTGACGTAATGACAAAAAACAAAAGGCACCACAGAGTGGCGCCTTTTGCGAATAATGCGTAATACGAAGGGCTAAGCTTGAGCTTAACGAACCTTGCTGAGGTTGTGTGCAACAATTTTGTCGACCATTGATGCGTGACCTAGGTTTTCACTACGACCGTGACCCATCACCCATGTAAACAGATCGGGATCATCACACTCTAGTAGCGAAACAAAATCACGTTGCTCCTGCTCTTGCAATGAATCAAAACATTCCTCAAAAAAGGGCATGATGACTACATCAAGCTCTAACATACCGCGACGGCAGCCCCATTTAATTCGTGCTTTCTGCTCTGCAGTGTACATTGGTTATCCTCACCTATTATTTTTCTCTCTTCGAGTGTAACAACTCATAAGCGCTGCAACTAGCATAGTCGTCTCAGTCCCTATCTCAGCTCACAAAAAAACCTAGGCTGACAAAAAAAACGAACCGGATTAACATAGACACAAATCAAATTTCTCAGGAAAGGCAAAATGGATTGGAAAAACACGTTTCAACCACTTAATCACACGCACAACGACACACTTCCAGAAGTGATGGTGACACACATCTCTGACTGGGGTGCGATTACTATGGTAGGCGACGACAAGAAGTCTTACCTACAAGGTCAAGTAACGTGCGACGTAGTACAGCTAGCGAGTGATGAGTCAACGCTAGGCGCACACTGTGATGCAAAAGGTAAAGTGTGGAGCATTTTCCGCCTATTCCACCACAATGATGGTTACGCCCTACTCCAACCAAAGTCAGCGATTGAAGTTGAGCTTCAGGAAATCAAAAAGTACGCGGTATTCTCTAAGGTAACCATTGAGCAGACTGAAGACGTTGTCCTTGGCATCATGGGTTCTCAAGCGGATAGCTTTATCGATACCCTTTCTGAAGAGCGTGGCAATGTACGTGCGATCGAAGGCGGTAGCGCTGTGAAAGTCGCGGATTCTCGTTGGGCGCTACTTGTGACTTCTGAAGCAGCACAAACATTAGTTGAGAGTAACTCAGCTGAAAAAGTTTCCGAAACGCTGTGGCAGTACTTTGAGATCATGGATGCTCAACCAAAGCTGTCTGCAGCAGAGCAGAATGAACACATCCCGCAAGCGCTGAACTTACAAGCGATTGGCGGCATCAGTTTTAGCAAGGGTTGTTACACTGGCCAAGAGACAGTAGCACGCGCGAAATACCGTGGCATGAACAAGCGTGAAATGCGCATTGTATCTGGTACGACCGAGCAGCCACTAACGTTGGATTCAGCGATTGAACTAGAGCGCAGCGTAGGTGAAAACTGGCGTGGTGCTGGCCGTCTCCTGAATGTCTACCAATTCTCTGATAACACAGCTATTGGCCTGATTGTTCTACCGAATAATTTAGATGATGATGTTGAACTGCGCCTTGCCGAGCAACCAGAACACAAATGGACTATCCAACCGCTACCTTATAGCTTGGAAGAAGAGTAATTCCCTTTGAAAACGGTAATTACAGATTGGTTAGATCAACAGCAGGTGGCCTACCGCCTGCTATTGCAAGATAAAGAAACCACTTCGATTGAAGAGACAGCGCAGGCTAGAGGTATTGAACCGTCACAAATGGTCAAATGTATTCTGCTGCGAGATATGGGCAACCAATACGCGCTAGCGTGTGCACCGGGCGACAAGTCAATTGATCCCAAAAAAGTGCGAGCCGTGCTCAATTGCCGCCGAATGACCTGTGTATCCCAACAAGATGTTGAAACGGTCACTGGCTTTAAAGTCGGTTGTGTTGGCCCACTAGCACTTAAGCGCTATATGCCGATCATTTTTGATCGCTCTCTTCAACAGAATAAAATTGTCACGATCAGTTCTGGTGAGCGAATGGCTGGGATCGCCCTTGATCTCAACGATCTTATGAACCTATGTGCGCCAATTGAAGCCGAGATCTGCAAATAGCCTCAATTACAGATCGATCTTAATCTCAAAAGCACTAAGCTATGTATGAAAATTCTCATAATAATTGAGACATTTATCATATTTACCAGACCGACCAGAAAATATATTTAGTCAAAATTAAAGCATAACTAGTCAAGAAGACTATTCTAGGGTAGTCTACATTCACTGGTTAGGTTTTAATCAAAGCGATAACTAACCAGTCAAAGTGAATCCACTGAGTAACGTCAGTCATCCACTTTTGTGTAATGCATCTGTGACTATTCGCCCGTTTTTGAACGGGCTTTTTTTATGCAAAAAATTTACACTTTTATTACACAAATAAAGAATTTACGCCTATTCTTAACTTTGCTAACAGTGCGCTGCCTAAAGCCCAGACAGGAAAGTCAGCAGGCAGTTCACTAAACCGACTGTTTTTGAGGAGAAGCTCACGATAAAAACGATATTTGCTAGTAAATCTGCTTACTGCAGCACAAATATCTACAAAGAGACAACTCTACTGCATATTACTCCACGCTTATCACAATTATTCCCCCGGAGATTTTCTATAATATGCTGGCTAGGTAAAGATAAGGATAAGAAAAAATGAGACTGTTTAAGCGCTATACACCCGGTATGATTGCTAAACATGTAAGTCGACTTTTTAAAGGACGAATCTACATTTACGGCGTTGGGAAATTTGAATTTGATAACGGTAAACTGGTTCTGCCAGAGAGGGCTGAAAAGCGCCATTTTGATACCGTCAAAGAGATAAACAATGAAATTATGAAGCTAAGGTGCGCTTACGCTTAATCAACATAATTATCGACTGAATACAGAAAAGGGTTGGCACTGCCAACCCTTTTGCGTTTCTAGAAACCTGAGCATTTATCATTAATTGGTGCTTATTGGTCGCTTAGCAAGCTCCGGTAGATTACCGGTTAAACCTAGTGCACGTTTCATGATTTCGTCTTTTGCCCCAGGCAGCTGTCCAGCGAGTTTCATCCCCAAACCACGAATCAACTTCTTAGCTGGGTTGTCTCCTTCAAACAGGTCTTTAAAGCCCTGCATCGAAGCAATCATTTTCGCCGCTTCAGCCTTACGCCAGCGTTCGTAGCTGCGTAGATTACGCTTAGTTCCGATGTCTTCACCCGCTTGCCACAACTTGATCAACTCTTGCGCTAGACTCGCAGCATCAAGCAAACCAAGATTCACGCCTTGGCCTGCCAATGGATGAATGGTGTGGGCAGCATCACCGACCAAAGCAACACGCTCCACGGCAAAGTCACGCGCATAACGCATACGAAGTGGGAAGGCAAAGCGCTCACCGACTACGCTACATAAACCAAGCTTGGCATCAAACTCTGTAGTTAGGTGCTTGTTGAACTCTTGTTCGGACATCGATACCAATTTCTCGGCACGATTCGGCTCAGTTGACCATACGATTGAGCTCATATTTGGCGACTGCATTGGCAAAAACGCCAATGGACCTTGCGGTGTGAAGATCTGACGCGCAACACTGTCATGCGCAGATTCAGTGCGAATGTTTGCCACTATCGCGCTGTGCCCATAGTCCCAATGTGTGAGTGGGATATCTTGCTGTCTGCGAACCCATGAGTTTGCGCCATCAGCTCCAACAACCAGCTTGGCCGTCAATGCCTGACCATTATCTAGAGTCAGCCAAGCTTCACTTTCACCAATAGCCAAAGATTGGCATGTAGCTGGCATATACAAGCTCACATTGTCCTGCTTTTTCACTTGATCCAACAGTGCCAGTTGAATCACTCGGTTCTCAACAATATGACCAAGATTTGGCTGCGCCAGACGAGTGGAATCAAACTCGATGCGTGCGAAGCTGTCTTGCTCCCACACTTCCATCGCTTGATAAGGTGCAGCACGTCGCTGTTCAATACCGCGCCATGCGCCTAGATTACGTAATATCACTTCGCTTGAACGGCTCAATGCCGACACACGAACATCCGGCAGTTCATTCAATCCTTCGCTCGGCGCTTTGCCTTCAATCACAGCGATTCTTAGATCACTATCTTTAAGGGCTGCGGCTAATGCCAATCCAACCATGCCACCGCCAACAATAGCGATATCAACACTTTGCATCATTATTTTCTACCTTATCTCTCAACCAAGCCTAGCGTGTGGCGCAATAAAGGGCCTTTAAGGGGTGAGATGTTATCCATTGCTGCCAATCCGAGATTACGACCTAAGCGTGTAGCTGGCCAGTCATTTGAAAACAGGTGAACCAGACCTGAAGTGAGTGAAATCGTGGTTTCACGATCCGACTCTCGACGTTTTCTAAAGCGTGTCAACCCTGAGTAGTGGCCTGCGTCATCCAGTTGCCCACATACCTCTTCCGCTAGCGACGCAACATCGCGAATGCCGAGGTTAAATCCTTGTCCCGCAATTGGGTGTAGGGTTTGTGCGGCATTGCCAACAATCGCGAATCGATGGGAGATGTTCTGTTGTCGATGACGCAAAATCAACGGGTAACTCGCCCTCTGTCCTACCTTTTCCAACTTGCCTAGGCGCCAACCAAAGGCGTCTTGAAGTTGCTCCAGAAAGGCCGTTTCATCTAACGCCATTACTTTCTCAGCTTGTTCTGGTGGCAGACACCAAACTAAAGACAAACGGTTATCAGTCATCGGTAATAACGCGACTGGGCCATGCTCAGTAAAGCGCTCGAACGCACGTCCAGCATGCGGTTCGTTCGCGACAATATTTGCGATAACGGCAACCTGACCAAAGTCGTGCTCGTTCAGAGTAATACCTAAACGCTCACAGCAAGTCGAGATGGCACCATCAGCCGCAACCAACAACTTCGTAGAAATCGTCTCGCCACAACTCAGTTCAATATCCGTATGCTCAAGATAGCGAGTAATCTCACTCACCGAGGATGGACAAAACAGAGTGATATTGCTTTCAGCCTCAAGTTTCTCTTGGTAGATACGCCCAACATCAGCAAGTTCTACCACGTAGCCTAGGGCATCCACTGCGAGCTGTTCGCTAAAGATATCCGTCATCCCTGCATGACCGCGGTCTGAGACATGAATATCTTTGATCGCCGTCGCTACCGGTAAGATCGATGACCACAATTGGAGAGACTCTAAAATCTGCACCGTTCCGTAAGAGAGTGCGATAGAGCGAGAATCAAACCCAGGGTGAGCACTATGGTCAACCTGATACGGTTCAACCACAGCTATCGATAAAGAGCGTTGACTTAACTGGTTGAGGGCTAAAGCAAGTGTTGCGCCTGCCATTGCTCCACCAGCAATTACCACATCAAATTGAGCCATCGTGACCTCTAAACTCGAAACAATTAGTGAATGGTTGGTGCGCTATCTTCTGATGGACGAGCACCGAACTCAGCATGAATCGTTAATGCACAAGCTTTAACGTGTTCAATAACCTGTTCAAGTAGGTGTGCTTGCTCGTCTAGGTCGTCGTCTTCATCGATGCCTAACTTTGCCATCTCTTCTAGATCAGCCAATGCTTCTTTGGTCTCATCTGACGCTTTGTTCAGTTGCGCACCAACCAAGCCTAAACCTGAGATAAAGTGGTTAATCCAATCTGATACACCATCCGCCAGATCAAATAGGCTTGCACTCGCGTCTTCGTCCGGAAGCAGCATAGAAAGCTCCATGCCTGAGCCCGTAATTTCACTGGTTGTTACTTTCAGCGTTGCTTCTGCCAATGTCAGTGCGCGATCCGGCCAACCCATTCCGTCGTTGGTGTAATCGAAGATCAAAGGCTGCCAGCTTTTATCTGCAAGGCTTAACCCACCGCTCAGCATCCCTGTTAATAGGCCATGCATTTCTGCAGGCGTTACAGCAAGGCTTGCTGATTGCAATTCAGTTGCAACCGTTAGGTAGTCAGGTAAAGTAGTTTCGCTCATCAGATAACTCGCTCAGTTGTTCTTTATATCAATCTATTAATCGTACCACTTCACCCCAATTCTAGTAAGCGAAGATCCTTAGCAATTACAGCAAGAGTGACTACCAAATGTTCAATTTGCTGAATTACTGTGTGCTCAAGCTCTCATTTACAAACAGTCACCCTGAAAAGCTTGAATCTTAATAGCGGTTTACCTATAGTTTCCTCCTCAGAGGAGTTAGCTTCCTCATCGGTGCTGGCACTTTTTCTTTCTCATAATGACAAAGGGCAACGGCCTTAGAATAGCGCGTTAAAGAGTTCATCCATCATGAGTAATCAAGCGGTAGACGTTGAAATATTAGGTAAATTGACTCGAGTTAATTGTCCTGCAGGGCAAGAAGAGTCATTAATCGCAGCGGCGGCCGATCTTGATAATCGATTGAAAGAGATGGCTGAACGTACTAAGGTAACCAATGAAGTTAAGCTGCTAACTATCGCTGCTCTTAACATCTGTTATGAGCTACAGACGAAGAAGTTCGAAGCTAACGACGAACAAAACGCACTGACCGAGCGCATGGAAAAGCTCACTGCATCGCTTTCAGATGTACTCAGTAAGGTTAAGCACGGACAGCAATAGCGTACACAAATTTACCCTGGAGTGTTTGTCAGAGGATTCACGTCCCCGAGCCGATAAGCAATCCCTAAGGGTTAGTACTTGAGTACTATTGAGCATGCTCGGCCCGTACCGAGAAGCCTACGGTAATCATTGCTGATCCGCCTTGAACTCGCTGGTTCAAGGGCCATCTATTCTCAACGGCACTTTGGGGTATCCCTTCTTATGAAGACGCTCACTCGTAATGAGTTTCGCACTCTCATCCGACAGAAACGTAAAGCACTCTCTACTCTTGAACAGCAGCAAGCTGGCTTAGATCTCGTTGAACGTTGTTCAGCCTTAAACGATATCCATAAAGCACAACATATCGCCCTCTATATATCTACTGACGGTGAGCTTGATACACAGCCGCTGATCGAATGGCTATGGTCACAAGGCAAAGAAGTCTACCTTCCAGTACTGCACCCTTTTTCGGAAGGACATCTCCTATTCTTGCGCTACGCGGCGGATACACCAACGGTGCACAATAAATATGGCATTGTGGAACCCAAGCTCGACCAAACTCAGGTTAAACCCGTGCGTGAGCTCGATATTATCTTTACACCACTGGTTGGCTTTGACTCCGATGGGCACCGCTTAGGCATGGGTGGTGGCTACTACGACCGCACGTTAGCACCTTGGTTTCAAACTGGCGTTGGAGCCACACCCATCGGGCTTGCTCATGATTGTCAGCACGTTGAGCAGCTACCTACCGAAAACTGGGACATCCCGTTACCTAAAATCGTGACTCCGAGTAAAACTTGGCAATGGGAAATTGATGGCTAAAGCGCTATAATCCGCCCGCAAACGTTAACTTACACGTACGCTCTATTTATTCAAAAAAGCACGACCTATTCAGGAGATTGGCATGACTCAAGATGAAATGAAAAAAGCGGCTGGTTGGGCAGCACTTCAGTATGTTGAAGAAGGCAGCATTGTGGGTGTTGGTACTGGCTCTACAGTAAATCACTTCATCGACGCACTAGGCACTATGAAAGACAAGATTAAAGGTGCCGTTTCTAGCTCTGTAGCATCTACACAACGTCTAGAAGAACTAGAGATCAAAGTGTATGAGTGTAACGACGTTGCGAAACTCGACATCTACGTTGATGGCGCAGACGAAATCAACCCAACTCGTGACATGATTAAAGGCGGCGGCGCAGCCCTTACTCGCGAAAAGATTGTTGCTGCAATCTCTGAAAAATTTGTTTGTATTGTTGATGGCACTAAAGCCGTTGACGTACTAGGCAAGTTCCCACTGCCAGTAGAAGTTATCCCTATGGCTCGCTCTTACGTAGCGCGCGAGCTTGTAAAACTGGGTGGTGACCCGGTTTACCGTGAAGGCTGTATCACAGATAACGGCAACGTGATCTTAGACGTGCACGGCATGGCGATTGAAAATCCAAAACAGATGGAAGACATCATTAACGGAATTGCTGGTGTTGTAACTGTTGGTCTATTTGCTCACCGTGGTGCTGATGTTGTCATTACAGGCACCCCTGAAGGCGCAAAAATCGAAGAATAACAAACCAGTAATAGTGCTACTTTCTGTTACTTCATTACATACGGTGCCTAAGGGCACCGTTTTTTTTGCTTAGCTTCTGTAAAATTATGGCTTATTCCGTAATTTTCTTACCCAAATCATTTTTTTTTTGTTACTTTATTGTTCAGAAGACGCACAGGGAAAACGTTTGTCTCCTAACAAAATGGTTAGTTTTATCCCCTTAAGCCATTTTGTAGCACGTGCGCCGCATTTGCCCAACCTTTCCATTTTAAAGGACGAGAACAATGGCCAAAGTTTCACTGGAAAAAGATAAGATTAAAATTCTGCTGTTAGAGGGACTTCACCCTTCTTCAGTTGAAGTACTACAAGCCGCCGGTTACACCAATATTGAATATCATAAAGGCTCCCTACCTGAAGAAGAGCTACTAGAAGCAGTTAAAGATGCGCACTTTATTGGTATCCGTTCTCGTACAAATCTATCCCAAGAAGTCATCGATGCAGCTGAGAAGCTGGTTGCAATCGGCTGTTTCTGTATCGGTACTAACCAAGTTGACCTAGATGCTGCGGCTAAGCGCGGTGTGCCTGTGTTTAACGCACCTTTCTCAAACACACGTAGTGTTGCTGAGCTGGTGCTAGGTCAGGTACTTCTACTTCTACGTGGTATTCCAGAGAAGAACGCACTTGCGCACCGTGGTATTTGGAAAAAGAGTGCAGACAACTCTTACGAAGCGCGTGGTAAACGCTTAGGTATCATCGGTTACGGCCACATCGGTACTCAGCTAGGTATCATTGCTGAAAACTTAGGTATGCGCGTTTACTTCTACGACATCGAGAACAAGCTGTCGCTAGGTAATGCAACGCAAGTTCATACTATGACTGAGCTTTTGAATAAGTGTGATGTAATTTCTCTGCATGTTCCTGAAACAAACGAAACCAAGAACATGATGGGTAAAGAGGAATTCGACCGCATGAAGCCGGGCGCTATCTTCATCAACGCTGCGCGTGGTACGGTTGTAGATATCCCAGCACTATGCGGTGCACTTGATTCGGGTCACTTAGGTGGTGCAGCGATTGATGTATTCCCAACAGAACCTAAAACTAATGCTGACCCATTTGAGTCACCATTAATGCAGTTCGACAACGTGATCCTAACACCGCACGTAGGTGGTTCTACTCAGGAAGCGCAAGAGAACATCGGTGTAGAAGTAGCGGGTAAACTGGCTAAGTACTCAGACAACGGTTCAACGCTATCAAGTGTTAACTTCCCAGAGGTATCTTTACCGCTGCATACAGGTACATCACGCCTGCTGCACATCCACGAAAACCGTCCAGGTATCCTGACTCAAATCAACACCATCTTCGCTGAAGAAGGCATTAACATTGCGGGTCAGTATCTACAAACGGCAGCTGACATGGGTTACGTAGTCATTGATGTTGAAGCGGATCGCTCTGAAGAAGCACTGCTGAAACTGAAAGAGATTGAAGGCACGATCCGTGCTCGTCTACTTCACTAATCTCTCCGTTTAGCTGATGTAAAAAAGGCTCTCATTACGAGAGCCTTTTTAGTATTTGGCCTACTGTAGGCAATTAGATCATGATGATCCAATTACTCTTCAAGCTGATAAATTACATCAACACGATCACGAATGGTGATTGTCGAATCTTGATATGAATTAGATTCTGTTCTTGAATCCATAGCCATCGAGCGCATCAAAACCGGTTGTGCGTACTGTGCGTTATAATCAATGCGCCACACATCACCGAGCTCTTTATCAAAACCATTCGCTAAAGACTTAGCTTTAGTCTGCGCATCTTTAATCGCTTCTAAACGAGCCATCTCTTGATACTTAGCCTGATCTCGAACTTGCAGCTGGATGTTATCCACCTGATTAATTCCTTCGCTTAGCGCAATATCCAAGTAGCGATTCAGGTTTGCTAAATCTTCAACCTGCACTGTGACATTACGTGATGCTCGGTAACCCACAAGTTCTGGTTTACCCTCTTTTGGATAATGGTACTGAGGCGCAAGATATAGGTTAGAGCTTTGAATGCTGGTTTTATCAATGCCAGCTTCTTCTAGCTTGTTCAGAAAAGCGGTAACGACTCTGTCTACCGTGCCCTTTGCTTGCTCGGCTGTCATGGTCGACTCAACCACCTTAACAGAGAAAGTAGCCATGTCTGGCTTGGCAACGACTTCACCGTAACCGGTCGTTGAAAGATGAGGAAAGCTGGTCACCTCAGCCCATGATGGGAAACTGATAACACTCAGAGCTGCAGTAAGAGTAAGAGATGTCGCTAACATTTTTGGAACTAATTTCATTAGGAAAACCCATGCTAAGCAAATGTCTTATCATCATAGAGTAATTTATCGTGATACCAATGAGGATATTGAACTTCTTACATAACTTTTACGCTGCAAAAACCGTCAGCTTACTGAGGAAGGTGTTGATGCGCATAGTTAAGAATGGCCTGGGAAATCTCTTTGAGTACCCCACTCTCCAGCTGCCAGTGATGCCAATAGATCCGATAAGAGAGCAGGAACCCCGGCGTGATATCAATCAACGAGCCCGACTCTAACTCCTCAACGATCTGTAAACGCGGAATCAAACAGTAAGCGACGCCAGACATGGCAATCCGAACAAATGCTTCTGAGCTACCCACCGTATGATTAATCACGGCATCTCTTGGCACATTAAAGTGGTCATGAAGAAACTTCTTATGCAGATCATCATACTGATCATAAGAGACAGCTGGTGCACGCTTGAGGGTTGCGTAGTTAACGCCTTCAGAGAAATAACGCTGATAAAATTCAGGGCTTGCGACACAGACATAATCCATCCGACCTAAATAATCTGCGCGACATCCTGGAATCGCTTGAGACTCCAAACTGATCGCGCCAGCAACCTCCCCATTCTTGAGTTTAGCGATGGTCCTCGCTTCGCCATGGATAGCCATATTCAACTCGACTTGTCGCGTTTTCATTACATCCGACAGTGCTGGCAATAACCAAGTCGCGAGACTATCTGCATTGGTCGCAATTGAAACTGACAGCGCTTGGCTACTCTCTTCGTTCATCAATTCGGGGACGAGCTCATGTTCAAGTAGGCGCACTCTTCGATATAACCCCAACAGTTTCTTGCCCGCAGGTGTTGGTCGAGGTGGTGTTTCACGAATCAATACCGGCTGCGCAAGCCATTTCTCGAGCTGCTTAATGCGTTGTGATACCGCAGACTGAGAGATATAGAGATGCTCTGCTGCTCGCTCAAAACTTCGCTGATTCACAACAGAATCAAGGGCTTCTAACCATTTATAATCCATTCCTCGCACGGTTTTTCCTCCTAAATGTGGATGCACTCAGCCAGTATAAGCTTGCCTAATATTAGATTAAAATCATTAATTATACTTATTCAACATCTAAGCGTATCTTCTCTCTAAAACTAAGGGTTCAATAGATTACGTGGAGGTTAAAATGAGTTTTTGGGTTTTATTACAAGGATTTGGATTAGGTGCGAGCATGATTATTCCTATTGGTGCGCAGAATGCCTATGTCTTGAATCAAGGTATTAAGCGCAATCACCATTTAACTACAGCAACGATTTGTAGCTTGCTCGACACCCTATTTATCTCGTTAGGTATCTTTGGTGGTGGTGCTATCTTGTCGCAGAATGAAGTCTTACTAACTTCGGTAACTCTGGGTGGTATCGCTTTCCTAACTGTCTATGGTTTGTTGTCGTTGCGCAGTGCTTTTAAAGCACCATCAGACAAGGAATCAAAGGGAGAGGTATTAGCTCGTGGTAAGCGTACCGTGATCCTAGGGGCGCTGGCAGTGACCGTGCTAAACCCTCACTTGTATCTAGACACTGTAGTTATCTTAGGCTCGATTGGCGGCCAATTTGAAGGTAACGATCGTCTTGCTTTCGCTTTGGGGACAATCCTTGCGTCATTTGTGTGGTTCTACTCGCTCTCACTAGGCGCAGCTAAACTAGGCCCAACACTGTCAAAACCAAAAGTGAAAAAAGGCATTGATATCGCTGTCGCGACCATGATGTTTACGATTGCAGCAGTGCTAGCTAACGGCTTGATTGAACAATACTTGTAATCACATCATTGTTAAAATGCCAATCAAACAAAAAGGCGGATAACCTAAGTTATCCGCCTTTCCTTTCAAAAGCTTATCGCTGTAGAAGCTAATTCAAGATTAAGCTTCTACTTTGTTCATGTGAACATCCATTTGTGGGAATGGGATTTCGATACCTTCTTTATCCAAGCCTTCTTTGATCGCTTGCATTAGGTCGAAATACACTCCCCAGTACTCTTCTGTTTTAACCCATGGACGAACCACGAAGTTAACTGAAGAATCCGCTAGAGTATGAACACCAACTTGAACACCTGGCTCTTTCAATACACGTTCATCTGATTCACAGATCTTAGTCAGAAGCTCTTTGGTCTTTTGTAGATCAGCACCGTAAGAAACACCAATCATCAGATCGATACGACGTGTCGCATGACGAGAGTAGTTCGTGATTGGGCTACCGATAACGCTGCCGTTTGGTACTACAACCATCTTGTTGTCTGGTGTTGTTAGAACCGTTTGGAAAATCTGAATCGAATCTACAGAACCCGCTACACCACCAATCTCAACGTAGTCACCAGACTTGAATGGACGGAATGCAACAATCAGTACACCAGCGGCGAAGTTAGATAGCGAGCCTTGCAGAGCAAGACCGACAGCTAGACCAGCCGCACCAATTACAGCAACCACTGACGCGGTTTGAACACCTAAACGACCAAGAGCGGCAATCAGAACAATAACAAACAACAAGTAACGAACTAAGCCGTGGATAAACTCAACGACAGCTCGGTCCATCTTCTTCTTCTGAAGCACTTTAGAGACACTATTCGCTACCGCTTTAACGATAATATTACCGATAAATAGGATAACCAGTGCTGAAATGATGTTTACACCGTATTGAATAAAGAGATCTGAGTTATTCGTTAACCACTGTTCTGCATTTGAAAGACCATCCACAATTGGGGTCTCAAATTCGGTAGAGCTTTCAGCCATAATGAGCATCCTCTATGTAATATGCTATGAGCTAAACTGCCTTAAACCAAACTCCGTAACTAAAGCGAAAATCACTTCATTTTATATAACGAAATCATCACTTTAAAAACAAATATTGGCTAAGTCCTTTTTACTAAACAGGGGCTCTACCCCTGTTTTTCGGCACGATATCCTATCTTTGACAGATTGCAAAGTCATATTTATGTAAGCTCTTGAATAAAGGAAACTTACGCATAAACACAAATACCGATAATTAAAAGACTACGAAATTTATTCACCGTACGCTAGAGTTTTCACATATTTCATACAAGTTTTTATCAGGCACAAAAAAACCCGCTCAATGAGCGGGTTTTCAAACTTTAGCGTTACTTAATTCAGAAGAATTATAGTACGTCTACAGCGTTAAGGTCAGCGAATGCTTTCTCAAGACGAGTAACCATAGAAGCTTGACCAGCACGTAGCCATACACGTGGATCGTAGTACTTCTTGTTTGGCGCGTCTTCGCCAGTTGGGTTACCGATTTGACCTTGTAGGTAGTCACGGTTTTCCGCTTCGTATGCACGGATACCATCCCATGTAGCCCACTGTGTATCAGTATCGATGTTCATTTTGATAACACCGTAGCCGATAGACTCTTGGATTTCTGCTTCAGTAGAACCAGAACCACCGTGGAATACGAAGTTTAGAGCGTTAGGTGCGATACCGAACTTCTCTGCACAGTATGCTTGAGAGTCACGTAGGATAGTTGGAGTTAGAACAACGTTACCTGGCTTGTATACACCGTGTACGTTACCGAAAGATGCAGCGATAGTGAAACGTGGGCTAACAGCGCTTAGCTTCTCGTATGCGTAAGCAACGTCTTCTGGAGAAGTGTAAAGCTCAGATGCGTCCATATCAGAGTTATCAACGCCGTCTTCTTCACCACCAGTACAACCAAGTTCGATCTCGATTGTCATATTCATTTTAGCCATGCGCTCTAGGTACTTAGCACATGTTTCGATGTTCTCTTCTAGAGACTCTTCAGAAAGGTCTAGCATGTGAGAAGAGAATAGAGGCTTACCAGTTTGAGCGAAGAACTCTTCACCAGCGTCTAGTAGACCGTCGATCCATGGAAGAAGTTTCTTAGCAGCGTGGTCAGTGTGAAGGATAACTGGAACACCGTAAGCTTCAGCTACAGCGTGTACGTATTTAGCACCAGCTACAGCACCAAGGATTTGAGCGCCTTGACCTTCAAGTTTAACGCCTTTACCTGCGAAGAAAGCAGCACCGCCGTTAGAGAACTGAACAACAACTGGAGACTTAACTTTTGCAGCTGCTTCTAGTACTGCGTTTACAGAGTCAGTACCTACAACGTTTACTGCTGGAAGAGCAAATTTATTTTCTTTTGCTACTTCAAATACTTTCTGTACGTCATCGCCAGAAATTACACCAGGTTTTACAAAATCGAAGATCTTAGACATGGAAATAGTCCTATTTATTCTATCGTTTTAAGATTAAAAAACTTAAGTTTAAAAACTTGCAAACGTTTGCTCACAACTTATGCCATTCTAGCAAAAAAGTGTGACGTGCAGCAAACGTTAAAGGCGGGTATAGTCACCCGCCTTCATATTCATTACGCCTTAGCGCGCTCTTCTAGCATAGCAACTGCTGGAAGTACTTTACCTTCAACGAACTCAAGGAAAGCACCACCGCCAGTAGAGATGTAAGAAACGTCAGCTTTGATACCGAACTTGTCGATAGCTGCTAGCGTGTCACCACCACCTGCTACAGAGAAACCTGCAGACTCAGCGATTGCTTTAGAGATACCTGCTGTACCCGCTTCGAAGTTCTTGAATTCGAATACGCCTACAGGGCCGTTCCAAAGGATAGTTTTAGCGTTGCCGATGATTTCAGCTAGAGCCGCTGTTGATTCAGGACCTAGGTCGAAGATCATGTCGTCGTCTGCAACTTCAGAAACGTGCTTGATTTCAGCTTCTGCGTTCTCATCGAATGCTTTTGCACATGCTACGTCAGTTGCAACTGGGATAGCACACTCTTTCATTAGCTTTTGAGCTGTTTCAACTAGGTCTGCTTCGTATAGAGACTTACCTACGTTGTGGCCTTCAGCAGCGATGAACGTGTTCGCGATACCACCACCAACTACAAGTTGGTCAGCAACTTTAGATAGAGACTCAAGAACAGTCAGTTTAGTAGAAACTTTAGAACCACCAACGATAGCAACTAGTGGACGCTCTGGGTTATCCATTGCTTTACCTAGTGCTTCTAGCTCAGCAGCAAGAAGAGGACCAGCACATGCTACAGGAGCGTGAGTACCAACACCGTGAGTAGATGCTTGTGCACGGTGAGCCGTACCGAATGCATCCATTACGAAGATGTCACATAGAGATGCGTATGCTTTAGATAGCTCTTCTTCGTTCTTCTTCTCGCCTTTGTTGAAGCGAACGTTTTCTAGAACTACAAGCTCACCAGCGTTCAGCTCTAGGCCGTTTAGGTAATCTTTTGCTAGTTTAACGTCACACTCTAGAGCGTCGTTTAGGTAGTTAACTACAGGTTGTAGAGAGAACTCTTCGTTGTACTCGCCTTCCGTTGGGCGACCAAGGTGTGAAGTAACCATTACTTTTGCACCAGCTTCTAGACAAAGCTTGATAGTTGGTAGAGATGCAAGGATACGAGCATCTGAAGTTACTTTACCGTCTTTTACTGGTACGTTTAGGTCAGCACGGATAAATACGCGTTTACCTGCTAGTTCCAGGTCAGTCATCTTGATCACAGACATGATTTGTCCTCTCAAATTTAAATAAATATAAAGTTTTGGAAACTCAGCAACCCTGCTAAGCCTATAAATTCTTCAACTGGTCATAATATGTGGATACTTGGCATTTATTTCAAGCTTAAAAATAAATAATCCGCATATTTGCTTCCGGGCCTTACTTCTCGCCGTCAGAAGCTTGCATTGCAAGTACCGTATCCAGCATTCGGTTTGCAAAGCCCCATTCGTTATCACACCACACTAGCATTTTTACTAAGTGGCCGTTGCTCACTCTGGTTTGAGTTCCATCCACAATCGCGCTATGGGGATCATGATTAAAGTCGATGGATACGAGCGGCGCTTCAGTATAGTCAACGATGTTGTGTAATGTACACTGAGATGCGTTAACAATGGTTTGATTTACGTCATTAACTTTCACATTCGTATTAATTGTGACACTTAAATCCATTGCTGTAACGTTAACCGTTGGTACTCGCACAGAAATCGCTTCAAACTTGTTAGAAAATTTCGGAAAGATTCGCTCAATACCTTTATGAAGTTTGGTATCAACCGGAATAATAGATTGGCTCGCGGCTCGGGTACGACGCAAGTCCGAGTGGTAGGCGTCAATCACTTGCTGGTCATTCATCGACGAGTGAATCGTGGTGATAGTGCCAGAATCAATACCAAACGCCTCATCAAGAACCTTGATGATGGGTACGATACAGTTGGTGGTACATGAACCATTGGAAACAATGCGATCGCTGGCTTTGATGGTGTCGTGATTAACGCCATAAATAATAGTGTTGTCGAGATCGTTCGCACCTGGGTGTGAGAACAGCACCTTTTTAGCGCCAGCTTCGATATGAGCGAGGCCATCGGCACGGCAACCATACACGCCGGTACAATCAAGCACGATATCCACTTCAAGATCGCGCCAAGGGAGTAGGTCAATTTCAGCTAAATGGAGAATACGAACAGTATCAATTTCACCACTATCATGATGAATATAAATATGCTCTTGATCATTCGAGATTTTCTTGCCGAAACGGCCGTGACTGGTGTCGTATTGAAGCAGATGAGCCATAGCATCAGGTTGTGCTAACTCATTAACAGCGACGACTTTGATTTGTTGGCTTTTGCCACTTTCATAAAGCGCTCTTAGAACATTGCGCCCTATTCTTCCAAATCCGTTGATTGCGACTTTTAGCATAGTTCCATACATCTAACCAAAATTTCGTGCAACAGATGATAACCGAATCCTACCTAAAAGGCATTAGTTGAGTGATCTAACTCGCTAAAAATAATTCATAACGGCCATCAATGGTCGGCTGACAATATACTGATTATGAAGATGAGCTCATCAAACTCTACGGCTGTTTTTCCTCTCGTTTTTCAACCAAAGGGAAAGGTTATGTCTGGATACCCAGCGACTCATTTTTGTAAAAAGTGCAACAAAGAAACACCACACAGAGAAATACTTGTTCGCCAACCCAGCAGCTATGACCAAGATAAAACATGGTTCGGCAAAGTAAAATTGTTTGCCCACGCTATCATCAATGGTGGTCACTACTACAACATGGATCGCTACGTGACATGCAAAGTATGTGGGACTAAAGAGCTGGATAACTGGGGAAGTGAGTTCGAGTAACCTGCTTTCGTTGCAATCAATAAAAAAACCGAGCTATCAAAGCTCGGTTTTCTATTTTCACTTCAGCACTAAGGCCTTCGTGGATAACTCACATTAAGCTAGAAGCTCTTGAGCTGTGCTTACTACGTTTTCAGTAGTAAAGCCGAACATCTTGAATAGTTCGCCAGCTGGTGCAGATTCACCGAATGTTGTCATACCGATGATACGACCATCGAAGCCAACGTACTTGTACCAGAAGTCAGCAATGCCCGCTTCGATAGCGATACGTGCTGTTACGTCTGATGGTAGAACTTCTTCGCGGTACGCTGCGTCTTGCTTGTCGAATGCATCAGTAGATGGCATTGAAACAACGCGTACTTTTTTGCCTTCAGCCGTTAGTTGCGCGGCAGCTTCTACTGCTAGCTCAACCTCAGAACCCGTTGCGATAAGGATAAGCTCTGGCTTACCTTCACAGTCTTTCAGGATGTAAGCACCTTTCGCGATGTTCGCTACTTGCTCTGCATCACGAGGTTGCTGTGCAAGGTTTTGACGAGAGAAGATTAGAGACGTTGGTGCGTCTTTACGCTCGATAGCCAGTTTCCAAGCCACTGCAGACTCAACCTGGTCACATGGACGCCATGTGCTCATGTTCGGTGTTAGACGTAGTGATGCCATTTGCTCAACTGGTTGGTGAGTTGGGCCATCTTCACCAAGACCGATAGAATCGTGCGTGTAAACTTGGATGTTCTGAACTTTCATCAGAGCAGCCATACGCATTGCGTTACGAGCGTATTCCATGAACATTAGGAATGTTGCACCGTAAGGTACGAAACCACCGTGCAGAGCGATACCGTTCATGATAGCTGTCATACCGAATTCACGTACACCGTAGTGGATGTAGTTACCAGAGAAGTCATTTGCTTCTAGAGACTTAGAACCAGACCACATAGTTAGGTTCGAAGGTGCTAGGTCAGCAGAGCCGCCCATAAATTCTGGAAGCATTTGACCAAACGCTTCTAGTGCGTTTTGAGATGCCTTACGTGATGCGATATCAGCAGGGTTTGCTTGAAGATCAGCAATGATTTGGTTTGCCTTCTCTTCCCACTCAGCTGGTAGTTCGCCATTCAGACGACGCTTAAGTTCTGCTGCTTCTGCTGGGTAAGCCGCTGCGTACGCGTCAAATTTCGCGTTCCAAGCCGCTTCTTTCTCAGCACCAGCTTCTTTTGCATCCCACTCAGCGTAGATGTCTGCAGGAACTTCAAATGGACCGTGAGCCCAGCCTAGTGCTTCTTTAGTTGCTGCGATTTCGTCGTGACCTAGTGGTGCGCCGTGACAGTCGTGAGAGCCTGATTTGTTTGGTGAACCAAAACCGATGATCGTTTTAGTACAGATAAGCGTAGGACGAGGGTCTGCTTTAGCCGCCTCGATTGCAGCATTGATCGCTTCGATATCGTGACCGTCTACTGCTGGGATTACGTGCCAGCCGTATGCTTCAAAACGCTTAGGCGTGTCGTCAGAGAACCAACCTTCAACTTCACCATCGATAGAGATGCCGTTGTCATCCCAGAAAGCGATAAGCTTACCAAGACCTAGCGTACCTGCTAGAGAACATGCTTCGTGAGAGATACCTTCCATCAGACAGCCATCACCCATGAATGCATAAGTGAAGTGGTCAACGATGTCGTGGCCTTCTTTGTTGAACTGAGCAGCAAGTGCTTTCTCAGCCATCGCCATACCAACTGCGTTAGTGATGCCTTGGCCTAGAGGACCAGTTGTCGTTTCGATACCTGGTGCGTAGCCATACTCTGGGTGACCCGGAGTCTTAGAGTGCAGTTGACGGAAGTTTTTAAGATCTTCGATTGATAGCTCATAACCGCTTAGGTGAAGCAGAGAGTAAATTAGCATCGAGCCGTGGCCGTTTGACAATACAAAACGGTCGCGGTCTGCCCACTCTGGATTTGCTGGGTTGTGGTTCAAGTGACCACGCCAAAGAACTTCAGCGATGTCAGCCATACCCATAGGTGCGCCTGGGTGGCCTGAATTAGCTTGTTGAACACCGTCCATACTAAGTGCGCGGATTGCATTTGCGAGATCTTTACGAGAAGGCATGTCTGCTCCTGAGTGCATAAGCGATTTGAAAAATGAGAAATAATTGCTAGTTATTAGCGCGGTTATTCTCTCAAACGCCTATGGCGACTGCAAACGTTTTGCTGAGGTTTTCAAGGTCAGTTTTCGCACTTTTACAACATTTCCCTAGTTTTTAACGAACTAGCACAAGTGAGAAAGCAATCGTTTGGTTATGACATATCATAAAAAAGAGCTTGTAATTCGACCGTTGGAATTTAGAATAGACGTCTAGATGTAGAAACACCTACAGAAATTATTGAATTTAATCTCGGCGCAACCCTATGCGACGCAGATAGAAACTTTGCACCTAATACTAAAAGTGGAGCTCTCATGGCTAAGCACCTTTTCACTTCTGAATCTGTTTCAGAAGGCCATCCAGATAAAATTGCAGACCAAATCTCTGATGCTGTTCTTGATGCCATCTTAGAACAGGATCCAAAAGCACGTGTTGCTTGTGAGACATACGTGAAAACGGGCATGGTTATGGTTGGCGGTGAAGTAACAACGTCTGCGTGGGTTGATATCGAAGAGATCACTCGTGAAACCGTTCGTGAAATTGGTTACGTTCACTCTGACATGGGCTTTGATGCTGACTCTTGTGCTGTACTAAACACAATTGGTAAGCAGTCTCCAGACATCAACCAAGGTGTTGATAAAGCTGACCCTAAAGAGCAAGGTGCTGGTGACCAAGGCATCATGTTTGGTTACGCAACAAACGAAACTGAAATCCTAATGCCAGCACCAATTACTTACTCTCACCGCCTTGTTGAGAAACAAGCTGAAGTACGTAAAAGCGGCAAGCTAGACTTCCTTCGTCCAGATGCGAAATCACAAGTTACTTTCCAGTACGACCAAGGCAAGATCGTTGGTATCGATGCTGTTGTTCTTTCAACGCAACACTGTGATTCAGTAACAACTCCTGATCTACGTGAAGCAGTAATGGAAGAGATCATCAAGCCAGTACTACCTTCTGAGTGGATCAACAAAGACACTAACTTCTTCATCAACCCAACTGGCCGTTTCGTAATCGGTGGCCCAATGGGTGACTGTGGTCTAACTGGTCGTAAGATCATTGTTGATACCTACGGCGGCGCAGCTCGTCACGGTGGTGGTGCATTCTCTGGTAAAGATCCATCAAAGGTTGACCGTTCTGCAGCTTACGCAGCTCGTTACGTTGCTAAAAACATCGTTGCAGCTGGCATGGCAGACCGTTGTGAAATCCAACTTTCTTACGCTATCGGTGTTGCTGATCCAACATCTATCATGGTTGAAACTTTCGGTACTGAGAAAGTACCTCATGACATCATCATTGAAGCAGTTCGTCAAAACTTCGACCTACGCCCATACGGCCTTCAAGAGATGCTGAACCTTCTTCAGCCTATCTACAAGAAGACGGCAGCTTACGGCCACTTCGGTCGCGAAGAGTTCCCATGGGAAGCAACAGACAAAGCAGCAATCCTAGCTGACTTCGCTGGCCTAAAATAATTTAACGCCACGCAAAAAATTTCCAAAAGCCCTTACTCGTTAGTAAGGGCTTTATTTTTATACAGTTACCTCAAATACCCCACCACATTTCGTCCACTTCTCTTCTTATACCCCACTTAAAAACACCCCGGATAATTTGTGTTTTTTGACAGTAGTGACAATAGTTAAAGTACTCCTAGGCGATCAAGCTCACATTTGGTGCAACAACTGGTTAGGTTACACCCCGTTAGGAAACACGAGACAACTCTCTAGGACATGATATTCCAATAACAGCTCAGCCAAGATGACTCGCTGCCAGCCGCTGTGAAGACATACGAGGTTGAATTTAGGACGTTATTTTAACTAAGGGGAAGTTATGCCTCGTACTGCAAATCCATCCGATTTTAAAAAAGACAAAAATAGGGTGAGTGACAGTGAATACGCTCGCACTATTCCGTGTAACCAAGTCAGTATTTCTGCGCCCTTTCATTGGCTTTCACTCGCGCTTCACGATTTAGTGCGAATGCCGATGATCAGTGCATTCTATGGTTTATGTTTTATGGCAGCTGCCGTGGCGATTGTTCAGCTTGTTCAGTGGCAAGGCACACACCTAGTGGTTATGCCGAGCCTGATCGTCTACATGCTGATTGGGCCATTTTTAGCACTCGGCTTATATGATGCTAGCTGGGAAAGAGAGAAAGGCCACAACGCCAGCCTATTTCACTCAATGAAGGCAATCACTCGCAACTCAACTCACCAATGGGCATTTGCCATTGTGCTAATGGTAGCGATGATTTTCTGGATGAGAATCGCGGCCCTGTTACATGCTCTGTACCCATCAGTGCAAGGTGCACCACTTGCTGAGTTTGCCCCATTCTTGATAACAGGCTCTGTCGTGGGCTTTGTCATTGCTAGCCTTATTTTTAGTATCTCAGCCTTCTCGATTCCACTAATGATGGAGCGCCGAGTCGACGTAATGAGTGCGATATTCACTAGCTTCAACGCGGTGAAATCTAACCTACCAGCTATGGTAGTATGGGCTGCCATCATTTGCGGCGGTATCTTAATTGGTTTTGCCACTTACGGTGTCGGTATGATCGTGACCATGCCACTACTCGGCTATGGTACATGGCACGCCTACCATGAGACCATCAAGAAAAAGCACCACATGTAATACCTGATCTACATCGGGAGCAATGATAGGATAAGGCCTTAGCATCAAGCTAAGGCCTTTTGTTTGGAGTCTCACTTTTGTCGTCTTACAGCCCATTACACCATCGTGCCAACAAGAAATTGGCTGAGTGTATTCACATTGCAAACTCGCACTTCTCTCGCCAATTTCCAATTCCAAAGCTGACTTATCAAGTACGAGGGAAAGCTGCGGGAAAAGCTTATCTTCAACTTAATGAAATACGTTTAAATTCGGTGCTGTTCAATGAAAATCAAGATGCCTTTATTGAGGAAGTAATCCCTCATGAGATAGCACACCTTATTACTCATCAAGTCTTTGGTCGCGTTAAGCCTCATGGTAAAGAGTGGCAGTATGTGATGGAGCAGGTGTTCAAGGTACCAGCAAAGACCACGCATAGCTTTTCGGTGGAATCAGTACAAGGAAAGACATTCGAATACAACTGCGGCTGTACCCTCTACCCACTGACCATCCGTCGTCATAATAAAGTGCAGCGCAATCAGGCAAGCTACCGCTGTCAGCAGTGCAAGCAGCTTCTCACTTTCACCGGTAAACAGCTCAGCTAGGCACAATAAAGCCAGCCATAAAATGTAATAGAGTAAAGTGTCATTTGAGTGCTAGACTGATAATTATCATACTTTTATCAGTCTTTTCGCATGAAAAAATCACCTTCAAAAGCATTTGGCCTACTGGTGTCTTTTTGCTTTTCAATACTATTTGGCCTACTGGTAACCCAAAGCGTTTTCGCCGCGCCGCCAAGCTCTTTTTCCAAAGCAAAACGGGAAGCCGTAAAGATCTACCTTGACCACCCCACTTCTTTCTATTGTGGTTGCGACATTACTTGGAAGGATAAAAAGAAAGGGGTCCCTGACCTTGAAGGTTGCGGCTATGAAGTCAGAAAACAGCAGAAGCGAGCTTCTCGCATTGAGTGGGAGCATGTGGTGCCTGCATGGCAATTCGGCCACCAGCGTCAGTGTTGGCAGAATGGCGGTCGTAAGAACTGCACCCGCAATGACAAGGTCTTCAAATCAATGGAAGCAGACCTCCACAACCTAACTCCTGCGATCGGTGAAGTGAATGGTGATCGCTCTAACTACAACTTCAGCCAATGGAATGGGGTTGATGGCGTTAGCTACGGTCAATGTGAGATGCAGGTTAACTTCAAACAGCGCAAGGTTATGCCACCCGATCGCGCCAAAGGTTCAATCGCACGCACTTACCTGTACATGAGCAAAGAATACGGCTTCAAGCTATCGAAACAACAAACCAACCTAATGATGGCGTGGAATAAGCAGTTCCCTGTCGATGAATGGGAGTGTACTCGTGATGAACGTATTTTCCGCATTCAAGGTAACCATAACCCATTCGTTTATGAGAGCTGTAAGTAAGTGAACGATTGAATATTGTTAGAAAAGTACCCACAGAAAAAACAAAAGGCTCTTTAAAATTAAAGAGCCTTGGTCGCTAATTAGTGTTCAAAATCTTCTAGATAGCGCAAGTCATCGATGACGACTGTGTTGTCTTCCCACTGTACAGAGCGAGAAGCGGCCATCACACCTGATTGGCGGCTATCACACCAACCCATTCCCTGCACAAACGCACTTGGGTTATCTGGTAAGTTCGCAAGCTCCGTGCGAATGTCAGCGCTAGGCTTACTCAAAATTCTATTAGCAACAAATACGGCTCTGTCTTGAACACCTTGATCTGACAATCGAGAACGTTGTCCCCATTGGATCTTCCATTCATCACATGACGGATTGCTTGATTGCGGAATGCTCACAAACGCAAAATCAGAGATCGCATTGTATTTCTTATACATCATGTATGCTTCAAACAGCATTGCGACATCTTCAGCTGGATGTGAATAAGAGTAGAATGCAGCGGCCTTATCACCTTCGAACTCCATGCCAGCGGTTTCACCGGTCAAATTGCGGACATCGTCAGTCATCTCCTTACCACGAAACGCTACTTGTGCTGCGTCTATCAATGTTGTTGAAGTTAACGGATTGCTATCAAACAAATCTCGATTCAATGTTTGTAGCTTCTGAAGGTAGCTAGAGATAGTTCCTGAGCTTGGCGTTTGTATCAAATCACTTGCCGGTAAAAAGTCATTGGCATGAGCTAACTCGTGCGCCAACAATCGAAACAGCCCTGGCGCGACATGCTCAGCTCCACGCTGATAGTTAGCAGTTGCATTGTATGTATTTGAATAGGTTACGTAATTGTAAGAGTTTTGCTCAACGTAACGCTGCGCTTTGTCGAACTTAAACTCTGTCTGGAAGTTCTTGCGGTAATCATCTTGTTGGTAAATAGAATCCCACTCACTCTTCGTACGCCACACATACCTCGGGTCAATATACATTGATGCCGTAGCGGTATTGTAAAAAGATGGGCGCACATCATAACTGAGCACGATACTGTTAAGTGGTTTAAACAGGTTGAGTAGATCCTGGTCGTTAATTTCTCGCAGTGCTGCAATAAAGCTCTCAGCCATCCATGGGTGTGAAACGACCAACCGACTTTCAATCTGCTCAATCGTGACATTTGTACCATCGACCCCGATAGGTTGAATAACCGATAAATCACAAGAGCGCTTTTCTAAAAATGCCTTAGCGCAATCAACAATATCAGACGATGAAGAAGTGGATGTGGCTGTCGAAACCGATGCTAAAGAAGGCGTACCATTCACATTAGGTGAAGCAATACTCGCAGGGGCATCTGATGACGAACTAGAGCCTCCTCCACAACCAACCAACAGTGCGCTAATAATAGAGCCAGCTAAGATAGAACGTTTTTTCATTTGCAACATAAATAAGCCTAGTTTTAATTATATTTATTTTCAATCACTTGGATTCTATTCCTCAAGTTTATAAATTACAAATCGTCCCCCTTAAACTTCGGATAGCACGCCTATTTATGCCAACCACTTGTTTTTTCTTCACTGCGCATCCATGTTAGGCTGAGACAATAAACCCCAGATAAACAATTTACAGGTCAACCAACATGAGAATCCCTCGAATTCACCACCCTGAACCCATTCAACAATTAGGTTCTCTCGCACTTGGCGAGGATGCTGCAGGGCATGTTGGACGCGTATTGCGCATGAAAGAGGGCCAAGAAGTCCTGCTTTTTGATGGTAGCGGAGCTGAGTTTCCGGCTGAGATCACCGAAGTATCGAAGAAAAATGTGACAGTTAACGTGACAAAGCGAATCGAGCGCAGCAGTGAGTCACCACTCGACCTGCACCTTGGTCAGGTTATCTCTCGCGGTGATAAGATGGAATTCACTATCCAAAAATCGGTAGAGCTTGGCGTAAACACCATTACTCCACTCATCTCTGAGCGCTGCGGCGTGAAGCTTGATGCCAAACGCTTCGAGAAAAAGCTAGCGCAATGGCAGAAGATCGCGATTGCCGCTTGTGAGCAGTGCGGTCGTAACACTGTACCTGTGATTCGCCCTATCATGCAGCTCGAAGAGTGGTGTAGTGAGCCAAGCGAAGCACTAAAGCTAAACCTACACCCTAGAGCAAAGTACTCAATCAATACTCTACCAGAGCCTATCAGCAAGGTTCGTCTATTGATTGGCCCTGAAGGTGGCTTATCAGCTGAAGAGATCAGCATGACAGAACAATACAAATTTGAAGAGACGCTACTTGGTCCACGTGTTCTACGCACTGAAACTGCGGCTCTAACTGCAATTACAGCTTTACAAGTTCGTTTCGGCGATCTTGGTTAAACGGAGAAAAATAATGATCAAAATCGGTATCGTGATGGACCCTATTTCGTCCATCAACATCAAAAAAGACTCTAGCTTTGCCATGATGCTTGAAGCGCAACGCCGCGGCTACGAAATCCATTACATGGAGATGAATGATCTTCACCTCGATCAAGGTGTTGCAATTGCCGACACTAAGGTTGTTGAACTGAAAGAAGATCCAAACGGCTGGTATGAATTCAAATCAGAACAAACAATTGCCTTGGCTGATTTGGATGCGGTTCTAATGCGCAAAGATCCTCCGTTTGATACTGAGTACATCTATGCGACTTACATCCTTGAGCGTGCAGAAGAGAACGGCGCGCTAATCGTAAACAAACCGCAAAGCCTTCGTGATTGTAACGAAAAGCTGTTCACAGCATGGTTCCCAGAACTAACGCCAACCACTATCGTTACGCGTAAAGCGGAAAAGATTAAAGAGTTCCGTGAGAAGCATGGTGATGTGATTCTTAAGCCTCTTGATGGCATGGGTGGTGCGTCTATCTTCCGAGTTAAAGAAGGCGATCCAAACGTATCTGTAATCATTGAAACACTGACTAACCACGGCCAGAACTACGCAATGGCTCAGACTTTCGTTCCAGACATCAGCAATGGTGACAAGCGTATTCTTGTTGTGGATGGCGAGCCAATGCCTTACTGCTTAGCACGCATCCCTGCGAAAGGCGAAACTCGTGGTAACCTAGCCGCTGGTGGTACAGGTGAAGCACGTCCTCTTAGCGAAACTGATTGGGCAATTGCTAAAGCAGTCGCTCCAACTCTGAAAGAGAAAGGACTGATTTTTGTTGGCCTTGATGTGATTGGTGATAAGCTAACAGAGATCAACGTAACCAGCCCAACTTGTATTCGTGAAATTGAAGGTGCCTTCGATATCTCGATTACCGGTAAGCTAATGGATGCGATTGAACGCCGCATTAGCGCAAAATAACCTAAGCTAATAATTAGACAATAATATTAGCTGACTGAGTTAGCATGAGAGCGGCGACCAAGCCGCTCCTTTTTCCTTTAGAGCAGGAGGTACTATGAATCTCACTAACCATTTTCTGGTCGCAATGCCTGGAATGAAAGATCCTTACTTCCAAAACTCAGTGATCTACCTTTGCGAACACAATGACGAAGGAGCAATGGGGCTGATGATAAACGCTCCCATTAACGTCACTGTGGGCAATATGCTCAAGCAAGTTGAAATCGACGCGACTCAGCCTAAGTTGAATCAAGCCAGTTTAGACAAACCCGTCTTGAGTGGCGGCCCTGTTGCTGAAGACAGAGGCTTTATTCTGCACAAGCCCAACGGCAACTATCAATCTAGCATCAGCATGACGGATCAGCTCTCTGTCACGACATCACGTGATATTCTTACGGTTCTCGGCACTGAGGATGAACCTCAACACTACCTTGTGGCTTTAGGCTACGCAGGTTGGGAGCCAGGACAACTAGAGACTGAGCTGACTGAGAACTCTTGGCTCACTGTTGAGGCCGACCCTAAGGTCATATTTGACACCCCAATCGCAGAACGTTGGAAGGTCGCAGTTCAGATGCTCGGAATCAACGCGGCACAACTGTCGGCAGAATCTGGTCACGCATAACCTTTATCCATCTCATCAATTTGGAAACACTATGTCACGTACAATTATGGCATTCGATTACGGTACAAAAAGTATCGGTAGCGCTATTGGTCAAGAAATCACAGGTACAGCTAGCCCACTAAAAGCCTTTAAAGCGAAAGATGGCATCCCAAATTGGGACGATATTGAAAAGCAGATCAAAGAGTGGCAACCCGACCTCATTGTTGTTGGGTATCCAACAGACCTTCATGGCAAAGAGCTGGAAACCATTACCCCGCGAGCAAAGAAATTTGCTAACCGCCTAAAGGGACGTTTTGGTGTTGATGTTGAGCTGCATGATGAGAGACTGTCTACGGCTGAAGCGCGCGCTGAACTGTTTGACATGGGTGGCTACAAAGCCTTGAGTAAAGGCAATGTTGATAACCAATCTGCTGTAGTAATTCTAGAAAGCTGGTTTGAAGCACAATATTCTTAGCCAAAATTAAGTGGTCAATAATTCGAACTTTTTGTGATCTCGCTCTTAATTCATGACGTAGTTCTGGTGCTATTCATAGTCAAAGTGGGAGTTCACATGAAAATTTTTCTAGTTATCTTTGCCGCTTTAACCGTTTCTGCTTGCAGCTCATTAACCAGCTCAGCAGGCTACAGCGGTAACCAATACCCTGAAAAAATAAAGCTTGAGAAAGAGAAAGGTTATTCCTCTGACAACCGCAGTTTTTCACACAACTAAACTTTCTCAAAGTCAAAGATTCTAAAGCCCTGAACTAGCTCAGGGCTTTGTCATTTATCCCATATCAATCTTAACGCCAGCCAGAGATCCACTGCCGTAATCATCGTCACCGCGTTGTGTTTTCAACATCAATCGCAGGTCGTTAGCCGAGTCAGCACTGTGGAATGCATCCTCTTCACTGATTTTCCCTGCAATAACTAAGTCATACAACGCTTGATCGAAAGTCTGCATACCAATCTCTTTCGACTTTGCCATCGTTGCTTTGAGTTCATGCAAATCACCACGACGAATAAGATCTGACACACGTGGGCTGTTGAGTAAAATCTCAAACACACCGTGACGACCATTGCCATTTTTGTCTCGTATGAGCTGCTGTGCAACAACTCCACGCAGGTTCATCGACAAATCAAACAAGAACTGCTCTTTCTGCTCTTTCGGCACCAAATGAAGAATACGTTCTAAAGCTTGGTTAGCATTATTCGCATGCAGAGTGGCCATACATAAGTGCCCAGTCTCAGCAAAAGTCATTGCGTATTCCATGGTTTCACGGCTTCGAATCTCACCAATCAAGATCATATCGGGAGCTTGACGTAACGAGTTCTTGAGCGCAACTTCGTAGCTCTCTGTATCTAAGCCCACCTCACGCTGGGTGACAATGCACTTCTTGTGCTCATGCACAAACTCAATCGGATCTTCCACCGTAAGAATATGACCTGAACGATTGTTGTTACGATAACCCGTCATTGCCGCCATTGACGTCGACTTACCAGAACCTGTTGCACCAACCACCAGCACAAGGCCGCGTTTAGCGATTGAAAGGTCCTGTAGAACATCAGGGAGCTTTAATTGCTCAAAGGTTGGGATGTTGGTTTCAATACGACGAATCACAGCTCCTGGCAGTTCTCGCTGAAAGAAAGCACTGACACGAAAGCGCCCACCGTCTCGAACAATGGCAAAGTTCGCCTCACGCGTTTGGCGATACTCATCACGTCGCTCTTGATCCATCATTACGTCTAGCAGCTGTGACACTTGATCTTCATTGAGAACTTCACCTTGCGGGCGCAGCTCTCCATCGACACGAAACAACACTGGCGCATCAACCGTGATATAAAGATCGGACGCCTTTTGCGACAGCATCCCCTCAAGGATCGGATTTAATTCCATTGCCAATACCTTTGATTAAAACAGTGCTGTTTCTATTTCAATTTTCTTCTGGACTTCATCTGAGTCAACCACGCCTTGGGCAATCAACTGTTTGGCATTTTGCTCCATGGTCTGCATACCATGCGCGGCACCTGTTTGAATAATTGAATACATCTGAGCGACTTTGTCTTCGCGAATCAGGTTACGAATAGCAGGCGTTGCCATCATAATCTCATGACATGCGACACGACCTCCGCCGACTCGTTTCAGTAACTTCTGAGCAATCACCGAGCGCAAGGACTCCGATAACATTGAGCGAACCATGTCTTTATCGCTACCAGGGAAGACATCAATAATACGGTCAATGGTTTTAGCCGCAGAGCTAGTATGCAGTGTACCAAACACCAGGTGACCGGTTTCAGCCGCTGTTAGGGCTAAACTGATTGTCTCTTGGTCACGCAGCTCGCCAACTAAGATTACGTCTGGGTCTTCACGCAGTGCACTACGCAGCGCCGCTTTAAAGCTGTGAGTATCACGATGAACCTCACGTTGGTTAACCAAGCACTTGTTATTGGTATGAACAAATTCGATAGGGTCTTCAATGGTCAGGATGTGCTTGTTGTGGTTACGGTTTACATAATCAACCATCGCCGCCAGTGTGGTCGACTTACCAGAGCCCGTTGGGCCAGTGACCAAAACCAAACCTTTCTCAAAGTTAGCTATCTTTTCAAAGATATCAGGAGCACCTAACTGCTCGAGCGTCGGGATTTCAACAGGGATGGTTCGAAACACCGCAGAGCAACCACGCGACTGGTTAAAGGCATTCACACGGAAACGGCCAACATTCGGCAACTCAAATGAAAAGTCCACTTCCAGCTTCTCTTCAAACTCACTGCGCTGTGAATCGTTCATGATCTCAAAAACCAAACGATGCACATCAGCATGGCTCAAAGCCGGTATTCCAAGCTTCCTAACTTCACCATCTATACGTACCATTGGAGATACACCCGCAGAAAGATGTAGATCTGACGCGTTATGCTTTACACTAAAATCCAGTAACTCAGTGATATCCATTTATTTTCCCTTAAGTAAAGTCAGCTATGAGTAGTATTCAACAAAATATCGAGCAAATCACCTCGCAGATTAGAACTGCAGAGAAAAAATGTGGCCGAACGCCAGAGTCGGTGCAACTTTTAGCCGTTAGTAAAACAAAACCGAATGACGCGATCCTTGAAGCGGCACTCGGAGGACAGGTTGCCTTTGGTGAAAACTACGTTCAAGAAGGTGTTGATAAAGTAAAACACTTTTCAGAACAACATTCTAACCTTAATTTGGAGTGGCATTTTATTGGACCAATTCAATCCAATAAAACGCGACCGATTGCAGAAAACTTCCAGTGGGTACACTCGGTTGAGCGCGATAAAATTGCCCAACGCTTAAACGATCAGCGCCCTTCAGGCCTAGAGCCACTGCAAGTTCTTATTCAGGTTAATACCAGTGGTGAAGACTCCAAATCAGGAACCGATGAAGAATCAGTTTTTGCATTGGCGGAGTTGATTTCGTCACTTCCCAACCTCACTTTAAGAGGATTGATGTCAATTCCTGCTAACGTGTCAGATTATGAATCGCAACTTGCTGCATTTAATCAGCTCTCAAGCCTGCAGCAAAAGCTCAGTTCAAAATACGACAACATAGATACACTATCTATGGGTATGAGCGGAGACATGGAAGCGGCCGTTGAGGCAGGAAGTACCATGGTACGTATCGGTACCGCGATATTTGGTGCGCGCAATTACGCAAAATAGTTTTAATCGTATTATCTCATCAGCCTTCAACTGGCGATGAAGCTCAGGATTGTATATATGGAACATAAGAACATCGCCTTTATCGGCGCAGGCAACATGGTACGTTCTATCGTGGCGGGTTTAGTCGCGAGTGGTTACCCTGCTGATAAAATTATCGCGACAGCACCATCAGAAACGCGCAGAATACCGCTTGAAAAAGATTACGGTATTAATACAACCAGTAACAATATCGACGCAGCCACGCAGGCTGACGTAGTGGTACTCTCCGTAAAACCACAAATGATGGAAAAGGTGTGCAAGCCACTGCAGCAGGTCGACTTTGGCAACAAACTTGTGATCTCAATTGCAGCAGGTATCAACGCGGTTCGATTTGATGAAATGCTAGACTCTTCACTGAGCCTTGTTCGAGTGATGCCAAACACGCCATCACTGGTTGGCAAAGGCATGAGTGGTTTGTTTGCCAATGCCAAAGCGACAGAAGGCGATAAAACCTTTGCTGCACAGCTGATGCAAGCGGTTGGCAAAGTCACTTGGGTTGAACAAGAGGCTGGGATTAACAACATCATTGCTGCTGCAGGTAGTGCCCCAGCTTACTTCTTCCTATTTATGGAAGCGATGCAAGCGGAAGCTATCAAACAAGGTTTTACGCCTGAAACGGCACGCCAATTGGTTCAGCAATCAGCATTGGGCGCCGCAGAAATGGTTGTAGCAAACCCCAACACTGAGCTTTCTACACTGCGTGAACAAGTGACATCTAAGGGCGGCACAACGGCTGAAGCTCTGCGCACCTTTAATGAGAATCACCTATCAGAGATTGTCGCCAAAGCGATGCAAGCCGCGGTAGCAAGAGCTGAAGAGATGGAAAAACTATTTTAAGAACAGCATAGCGATCACTGGATCGCTATGAATTACTCCGAAAAAGGAACCTATATGAACTCGATGAGCTTTTTGATCTCGACCCTTTTTGATCTCTATATCATGGTGGTGATCTTACGTATTTGGTTGCAAGCATCACGTGCTGACTTCTACAACCCGTTCTCACAATTCATCGTAAAAGCTACTCAACCAGTTGTAGCACCATTGCGTCGTGTCATTCCATCAATCGGTAGCATTGATATGGCGACAGTATTGTTTGCCTATGCATTGTGCGTACTGAAGTTTGTTGCTCTTAACCTGATCATCTCAGGTGGCGCTGCCGTATTTGATATCAGCTTCCTAATATTTGGGGCTCTTTCACTACTGAAAGCTGCAGGTGGCTTACTGTTCTGGGTACTATTGATCCGTGCAATCCTAAGCTGGGTTAGCCAAGGTCGTAGCCCAATTGAGTATGTATTCCATCAACTAACAGAGCCAATGCTCATCCCGATCCGCCGCATTCTTCCTGATATGGGTGGTTTCGACCTTAGCGTATTAGTACTGTTTATTGTTCTGCAGTTTGCTAACTTCTTGATGGGTGATCTAGTTGGTCCTATCTGGTTCCAATTATAATGTCGGTAGCCGTTTGGAGAGAGGAAGATGACATTCTTCTACGGCTCTACATCCAACCCAAAGCAAGCCGAGACAAAATTATCGGCTTGCATGGTGAAGAGTTAAAAGTCGCCATCACAGCACCGCCTGTTGATGGCAAAGCCAATGCCCATCTAACCAAGTATCTGTCGAAGCAATTTAAAGTCGCTAAAGGGCTGGTTAAGATCGAAAAGGGCGAGTTAGGTAGACATAAACAAGTTCGAATATGTTCCCCTAGCCAAATACCGAATGAAATTGAAGCCATCTTGTGATGGCTTTTTGCTATTTATTGGAGTCACTATGCGTTTATGGATTACAGCACTACTTACAAGCTTGATTGCACTGCCAACTTGGGCGGGACAATTTAAAAACATCAAAGACGTTGAGGTACATTATTCTGCTTTCAACTCAACATTCCTAACCGCTCAAGTTGCTAAGCAGTATCAGTTAAAACGAAACGGCTACTCAGCTATTTTAAACATCAGCATTCTGGATACTTCTGCACTAGGCAAACCTGCTACGACTGCTAAAATCTCTGGAACTGCAAGAAACCTAGTCGGCAACACTCGAACTTTGGAGTTTCGTGAAATCAAAGAAGGCGATGCGATTTACTATCTCGCAGAGTTTCCAATCACACACGAAGAGAACATCACCTTTGATATCGATGTTAACTCTGGCCTAAAAGGCGCTGGCCCGCTTCGTTTTACCCAAAAATTTTATGTTGAAGAGTAATCTCTTCACTTCCACTATTTAAATTTAGAGTTACCCCAATGAATAAGATCGTTCTAGCTACAGGCAATCAAGGCAAAGTTCGCGAAATGGCAGATCTTCTGTCTGACTTCGGCTTTGAAGTTTTAGCACAAAGTGAATTCAACGTATCTGAGGTTGCAGAAACCGGAACTACCTTCATCGAAAATGCGATCATTAAAGCGCGTCATGCAGCCAAAGAAACAGGGCTTGCAGCCATTGCGGATGACTCAGGTCTAGAGGTTGACTACCTAAAAGGCGCACCGGGCATATACTCAGCGCGCTACGCTGGCGAAGATGCATCAGATCAAGAGAACATAGAGAAGCTTCTGAAGGCGATGGAAGGTGTGCCAGAAGCCGAGCGTACCGCCCGCTTCCACTGTGTTTTAGTATTAATGCGTCACGAAAACGATCCAACACCTATCGTTTGTCATGGCAAATGGGAAGGTCGCATCTTAACTGAAGCGCATGGTGACAATGGCTTCGGTTACGATCCTATCTTCTTCGTACCTGAAGATAACTGCGCCTCAGCGGAGCTTGAACCAACACGTAAAAAACAGCTATCTCACCGTGGTAAAGCACTGACTACACTGTTCAAAACGCTAAAAGAGCAAGCTCAGTAATGAGTCAAGCGACACTGATTCCACCAGCTCTGAGTCTATATGTTCACATCCCGTGGTGTGTGCAGAAGTGCCCATACTGCGACTTTAATTCGCATGCGCTAAAAGCCGACATACCGGAGAATGAATATATTGATGCCCTGCTTGAGGATCTTGATACCGATATTGAAAGATATCACCTCAACCAGTCACCGAGACCTCTACACTCGATCTTTATTGGCGGTGGAACACCGAGCTTATTCTCCCCTCAAGGTATCGAGCGAATGCTTAAAGGGATTGAGCAACGTATCCCGTTTAAGGCTGATATCGAGATCACCATGGAGGCAAACCCAGGTACCATCGAGGCGGAACGTTTTGCCGGTTATCGAGAGGCTGGAGTCACACGTATCTCAGTTGGTGTTCAAAGCTTTGAGCAAGAGAAACTAGAGCGATTGGGACGAATCCACGGTCAAGATGAAGCGATCAATGCGGCTCATCTTGCACATAAGATCGATCTAAACAGCTTTAATCTCGATCTTATGCATGGCTTGCCGGATCAAAGTATTGAACAAGCTCTGGCGGATCTTGATAAGGCGATCGAACTCGATCCGCCGCATCTATCTTGGTATCAGCTCACTATTGAGCCTAATACCATGTTTTACTACAAGCCACCTACGCTGCCAGACGATGATGACCTATGGGATATCTTCGAGCTAGGGCATAAGAAGCTCGCCGAAGCAGGTTATGTGCAATACGAGATCTCAGGCTACAGCAAGCCGGGCTATCAATGCCAGCACAACCTGAACTACTGGCGCTTTGGTGACTACCTCGGCATCGGTTGTGGCTCTCACGGTAAGCTGAGCTTTAGCGATGGTAGAATCGTACGTACCACTAAGGTAAAGCACCCTAGAGGCTATCTCGCTGCGTATCAGAATCTTGCTAAGCCTTATCTGTCGGATGAATTTGAGGTCGCTAATGAAGATAGGCCATTTGAATTCTTCATGAACCGTTTTCGATTAATGGAAGCATGTCCAAAGCAAGATTTCTTGGATACGACAGGGCTGGGCTTTGAGGCGGTTCAAGAGACCATCAACTGGGCTATTGACTTAGGCTACTTGCAAGAGACAGAGACGCATTGGCAAATCACCGAAAAAGGTAAGTTGTTCCTCAATGACCTGCTAGAAGCGTTTATGGCGGAAGAAGACGAGTAGTTCGAGATTCGAGATTCGAGATTCGAGATTCGAGATTCGAGATTCGAGATTCGAGATTCGAGATTCGAGATTCGAGATTCGAGATTCGAGATTCGAGATTCGAGATTCGAGAAAAATGATGAAAGGGTTGGCTTTAGGGTCAACCCTTTTTAGCTTGCGCTAAGAAAAAGAACAGATTCCCGACTACGCTCCTTCGTCGCTATCGGGAATGACGTTAAATATTGTCACTTATGATCAGAACACTAGCTTAACCGGTCATCCCCAAGAATGAGGAAC